>QZKM01000031.1 GCA_003599485.1 Gammaproteobacteria bacterium | reverse complement strand
CGCCTACGCGGGGGCAGGCTCTGCGCAGCGGAGACCCGGAATCCAGTGCCTACATTTCAGCGGCTTACTGGGTTCCCGCTCCCCGCTTTCGCGGGGACAGGCTTCGCGGGAACGACGTTTATTGAATTAATCAGAGGCTCCTTAGAGGTAGAGCAGCAAGAACGGCGGGGAAGATTATGTAATGTGCAGGGAGAGGAAACCAGCCAGCTTCGCCTGGGGCATGCGCGTCTGCATGATGTCCTCGCGCAGATATTTGACGCTGATCTCACCCGCCGCGGCCTCTTCGTCGCCCAGAATCAGCGCGAAACGCGCGCCGCTCTTGTCGGCGTGCTTTAACTGGCTCTTGAATCCGCCGCCGCCGCAGTGGACGAGCAGGCGCAGCGCCGGCAGCGCATCGCGCAGTTGCTCGGCCAGAATTACGCTCTGCCGTTCCGCGGCCTCGCCCACCGTCACCAGGTAGGCGTGCGGTTCGGCGCCCTGCAGCGCGGCGTCGTTTTCCATCAGCAGCGCCGCCAGGCGCTCCAGGCCCATGGCAAAGCCGACCGCCGGCGTGGCGCGTCCGCCGATCTGCTCCACCAGGCCGTCGTAGCGCCCGCCCGCGCACACCGCGCCCTGCGCGCCGAGGCGCTCCGTGGTCCACTCGAATACGGTGCGGTTGTAGTAATCCAGGCCGCGCACCAGGCGCGGGTTGATCTGGTAGCGCACGCCCGCGGCGTCCAGTTGTTTGCACAGCGCACTGAAATGCGCCTGTGACTCGGCATCGAGATGGTTTGACAGGCGCGGGGCAGCTTCAATCAGCGACTGCATGGCGGGATTTTTGCTGTCCAGGATGCGCAGCGGGTTGGCGTGCAGGCGGCGTCTGCTGTCTTCATCCAGGCCAGTTTCATGCGCGGAAAAATAACGCACCAATTCTCCGCGATAGGCCGCGCGCGCCCCGGCCGAGCCGAGCGAGTTGATTTGCAGGGTGAGATCGTTGATGCCGAGCCTGCGCCACAGGCGCGCGGTCATGAGTATCAGTTCCGCGTCTATATCCGGCCCCGCGTAACCGAACACCTCGACGCCGATCTGGTAGAACTGGCGGTAACGCCCCTTTTGCGGGCGCTCGTGGCGGAACATCGGGCCGCCGTACCACAAACGGTGGGTCTGGTTGTGCAGCAGGCCGTGTTCGATGGCGGCGCGCACGCAGCCCGCCGTGCCTTCCGGACGCAGGGTCAGGCTGTCACCGTTGCGGTCGGCGAAGGTGTACATCTCTTTCTCGACGATGTCGGTCGCCGCGCCGATGGCGCGCGCGAACAGCTCGGTCTGCTCCACGATGGGCAGGCGGATTTCCCGGTAGCCGTAACCCTCCAGCACCGCGCGCGCGGTATGTTCCAGATGACGCCAATAGCGCATCTCCTGCGGCAGGATGTCCTTCATGCCGCGGATGGATTGGATCATAAAGACAGTAGCGAGTAGCGAGTAGCGAGTAGCGAGGAATGGAAATATAGCACCAATCTATAGTTCCTCGCTCCTCGCCACTCGCTACTCGCCACTGTTTTCACGCTACTCGCCACTCGCTGCTTGTTTGAGAGGAATCACCGGATGCGGATGTTGACTGGCGCCGGTCTGTTGGCGGATTTTGATTTTTTCGCGGATAACCCGTTCCAATTCATCCACCAGTTGTTCATTACTCACCTTGTGATCCGGCTTGCCGTCAATATAAAGCAGGTTGGGCGCGCCGCCCGCGATGCCGATGGCCGCCTCGCGCGCCTCGCCGGGACCGTTCACCACGCAGCCGATCACCGCCACGTCCATCGGCTCCAATATGTCTTCCAGCCGCGCCTCCAGTTCGTTCACAGTCTTGATGACATCGAATTCCTGGCGCGAGCACGACGGGCAGGCGATGAGATTGACGCCCTTGTTGCGGAGGTGCAGGGACTTCAAGATATCAAAGCCGACCTTGACCTCCTCGACCGGATCGGCGGCGAGCGAGACGCGGATCGTATCGCCTATGCCTTCGGCGAGCAGCATGCCCATGGCGATGGCGGACTTCACCGCACCGCTGCGAAAACCGCCCGCCTCGGTGACGCCAAGGTGCAGCGGCTGCTCGATCTGTCTGGCAAGCAGGCGATAGGCTTCTATGGTCATAAACGCGTCGGAGGCCTTGATGCTGACCTTGAAGTCCCTGAAATTGAGCCGCTCCAGGATTTCCACGTGACGCAGCGCCGACTCGACCATGGCTCCCGGCGTCGGCTCGCCGTATTTTTTCTGCAAATCCTTTTCCAGCGAACCCGCGTTCACGCCGACTCGTATGGGAATGCCGTGATCGCGCGCGCTTTCCACCACCGCGCGCACCCGGTCTTCGCGCCCGATGTTGCCGGGGTTGATGCGCAGGCAGTCCGCGCCCAGATCGGCCGCGCGCAGGGCGATTTTGTAATCAAAATGGATGTCCGCCACCAGCGGCACGTTGACCTGTTTTTTAATCAGGCCGAACGCCTCGGCCGCCTCCATCGTCGGCGTGGAGACGCGCACGATGTCGGCGCCGGCCCTTTCCAGCGCCCTGATCTGCGCCACCGTGGCGGCCACGTCGCAGGTGTCGGTGTTGGTCATGCTCTGCACCGTGACCGGCGCATCGCCGCCCACCGCCACCTTGCCGACCATGATCCGGCGCGAGGCGCGCCGCTTAATCGTCTTGAGGTACTGCATGGCTATTCCGCCGTCACAGAAACGGCGTCGTCTTCTCTGGATTGCATGGCGGCGGCGATTTTCCTGTCAAATACAAAGTCGGCCACGCTGTTGCGGGCATGAGGTGATTGATCGAACACCTTGCCATTATACTCGATGTTCACCGCGGGCGAGTTGCCCAGGCGCACCCTGAGCGGAAGTTGCGGTTGTTCAAAGCGGCGGGTCGCGCCGCCCGGCGCCAGTTCGTATAACAGCGTTTTTCCCCGCTGGTCGTAAACTTCAACCCAGGATTCGGCATTGAAGCGCAACACCAGCGCGTCGCCGGATGTTTCCGCCGGGGAGACATTCTGCGCGGATTCGGAGACAGGCCGCTCACTCACCGCCGCGTCCTGCCGGGTTGACACGGAAGAGAAAGCGTCCGCATCAGGTGACTCTGCGTCGTCCGCCATTCCGGCGGGTGGCGGCGCAGACTGTATATCTTCGCCGCTGTGCGCCTCTTCGTTCAAGGCGGCAGGCGCGCCGTTCAATGCCGGATGCTCATCTCGCCAAGGCGTATATGGCATCAGCCAGAAAACCGCGCCCGCGAGCAACGCCAGTGCGAACACCCGCCCAGCCATCGTCAGCAAAGTGGCTTTTTTGTCGTAGGGCGTGGCCGGAAGAGGATGGAGGGATACCGCGGGCGGGGCCGCCTGCTTTTCATACAGCGCGATAAGCTCGGCCTCGGGCAGGGAAAACATACGCGCATAGCCGCGCACATAGCCGCGCGCAAACACCGCCGCCGGGAATGGCGAGAAGTCGTCATGCTCCAGGGCCTTGAGGCGCGTTACATCTGTATGCAACCGCTCGGCCACGGCCTCAACTTCCAGTCCCTGGGACTCGCGCGCGCGGCGCAGACGCTGGCCCAGGGTTTCGCCGCCACCCGCATCATGCCCTGTTTGTCCGTCTTGCATGACAGGAGTAGACATGTTGAATTTTCAAAAGTGCCCTTTATCTCGTCTTGCCCGTTTCCTGGAGCAACAGCCCGGCCTCCTCGGACCCGGGGAATTTTCCTTTCAGCAACAGGCTATAGCTCGCCAGCGCGTTTTTGTCTCCCAGCTCGCGCTCGATGCGAATACCGAGCCATAAACTGCGCGGGGTGTGCTGCGCGGCTTCCGCATGACGCTGCAAATAGGCGCGCGCGGACAGGTAGTTCTGCGCTTCATAACTCAGCAAGGCCATCTGGTACAGCGACTCCGGTAGAGTGGGATTGGCGCGCAACGCCTCGCGGAAATAGCGCTCGGCCTTGGCGCGGTCGGGGACCTGCAAAGCGCACAGTCCGGCGTTTTCATAGGCAAACTCAGGCGTTTCGTAAAGCGGGTTCTTGAGCGCTTCAAGGAAATGCTGCTCGGCCTTTTGCATCTCATTCTGCCGGCATAAAAACGCTCCGTAGTTGTTCTGCGCGGGCGAATCCTGGGGGTTGAGCCGCACAGCGCGTTCATAATGCCGCCGGGCAAGCTTGATCTCACCCAGTTGCTCATAGAGGATGGCAATCGCGTTGTGCGCGCTGGATGAGCTGTCGTCCAGCTCCAGCGCACGCTGCAGGTTGCTCAACGCCAGATCGCGTTTCCCCTGTTGTAAATAACCGATGCCCAGTTTGACATAGGTATCGGCCAGGGATTCGGACCTGGCGCCGCTGCCCTGAGACGGCGTGGGAATATTTGAACCCGGACTTGAGGTGGTGCCGCACGCGGAAAGCAGCACCAGTACGGCGAGGCTCGCGCCGCGGAACACATACCGCGCCGCGCCTGTCTGCGTGCAACGCACAGGCAGGCCGCTCATCACTGCGTGACGGCCTCGCGCAGGGGTATGTAGCGCCGGCTGCGGCTGCCGCGATCCTCTACTCTGCCCACAAGCTGGCCGCAGGCGGCGTCAATGTCATCGCCGCGCGTTTTGCGCGTGATCGTGACCAGGTTGGCCTCCATAAGTATGGCGCGGAAGCGCTCGATGGCCTCTGCGCTGGAACGCCTGTATTTTGTGCCCGGAAACGGATTAAAGGGAATCAGATTCACCTTGCTCGGCACCTCTTTTAACAGTTGCACCAGTTCACGGGCGTGCCGCGGGCTGTCATTTACGCCGTCGAGCATAACATATTCAAAAGTCACGCGGCGGCTGGTTTCATCCGCCACGTAACGCTTGCACGCCGCCAGCAACTCGGCGATGGGATATTTTTTATTGAGCGGCACCAGTTCATCACGCAGCGCGTCGTTGGGCGCGTGCAGCGACACCGCCAGGCTCACCGAGCTCACCTCGCGCAACTGATCTATCATCGGCGCCATACCGGCCGTGCTCAGCGTAACGCGCCGCCGGGACAGGCCGTAACCGAAGTCATCCAGCATGATGCTGATCGCGCTTACCACGTGATCGAAGTTGAGCAGCGGCTCACCCATGCCCATGAGCACCACATTGGTGATGACGCGTTCGCCTTTTGGGTTACGCTTCAGGGCGCGGTTCGCCACCCACAGTTGCCCGATGATTTCGGCCACGGTGAGATTGCGGTTGAAACCCTGCTTGCCGGTGGCGCAAAACGAGCAGTCCAGCGCGCAGCCGGCTTGAGACGAGACACACAGCGTTCCGCGCCCCTCCTCAGGAATAAACACCGTCTCGATGCTGTTTCCGGAGTCCACCCGCAGCAGCCATTTACGCGTGCCGTCGGGGGCGGTTTGATCCAATAAAATTTCCGGGGCCCTGATTTCGGCGCACTGTTTAAGCGTTTCACGCAACGCCTTGCTGACGTTGGACATGGCGTCAAAATCATCCACGCCGTACTGATATACCCACTGTAGCACCTGCTCGGCGCGGAACGGCTTCTCACCCAGCGCAACGAAATACTGGCGCAGCGCAGCGCGGTCGAAATCGAGCAGATTGGTTTTGGCGGATGTGTCCACTGACGTTTACCGCGTGCGCGGGCAAATCTCGCTGGGCTTGAAGAAAAACTCGATCTCGGACTTGGCGTTCTCCGCCGAATCCGAGCCGTGCACCGCGTTCTCGTCCACGGTGCTGGCGAAGTCGGCGCGTATCGTGCCGGGCGCGGCCTTTTTCGGGTCGGTCGCGCCCATCAGGTCGCGGTGCCTGGCCACCGCGTTATCGCCCTCCAGCACCTGCACCATCACCGGGCCGGTAGTCATGAAATTCACCAGGTCCTTGAAAAACGGGCGCTCCTTGTGCACGGCGTAAAACCCTTCGGCCTGTGCGCGCGTCAAATGCAGCATCCTGGCCGCAATAATTTTCAGGCCGTTACTCTCGAAGCGCTGATAAATCGCGCCGATCAAATTCTTCCCCACTGCGTCCGGCTTGATGATGGAGAGCGTGCGTTCCACTGCCATGTCGAATTCCTTCCGATTCCGGTTAAATGCATGATTCTAGCGTGATTCGGCGTGACGAACAAATGACGGCTCAGTCCCAGCGGTCGTCGCGCACCTGTATTTCTCCGTTCAGGAGGCGCACCGGAAAAGTGGGCACCGGCTCATAAGCGGGCGGCGTCAGGGCGGCGCCGGTCTTGATGCAGAAGCGCGCGCCGTGGCGCGGGCAGACGATTTGGCCGCCTTCGACGCAGCCGCCGTCGAGCGCGCCGCCGTCGTGCGTGCACACATCCTCGATGGCGTAATAGCTGTTATCCAGATTGAACACCACCACGCGCACGCCGTCTACGTCCACAATTTTGTGCTCGCCCGGCGCGAGCTCTCCGCTCCTGGCGGCAACAGTCCATTGTTCCATAAAAAACCTTTATGCAGCGACAACTTCCAGATCGGGCTCGACGGTGTGCAGCAGGTTTTCGATGGCGTTCAGCGTCACCATGGTGGAGCTGGGGCAGGTGCCGCAGGCGCCGTGATAGCGCACCGTCAGGCGATTGGCCTCAAGATTCAACACCTCGATGCCGCCGCCGTCGGCAAGCAGCGCGGGGCGCACCTTTTCATCCAGCAGCAGATTGATCTGCGCCAGGCGCAGCGTGTCTTCCACGCTGAGCCCGGCGGGTTGCGCGCTGATACCGGGCTGACCGGGAACCGCCGCGCGCGTGGCAGCCGCGTCGGCCTCGCGTATCGGCACAGCAAGCTGTTTCAGCAGTTCGTCCCAGTCGGCGACACCGTCCTGCGTAACCGTGAGCCAGCGGTCCACATAGAACACGTTGGTCACGTGCGGAATCCCGAACAGCGCGCTGGCCAGCGGGTCGCCCGCCGCCTGCTGCGCGTTTTCATACGAGCGCACCACGCCCTGCGTGAGCGGTTCGCGCAGCACGAACTTCATGGCGTTGGGGTTGGGCGTTTTTTCGATGTCGGCGATTTTCGGCATGGCAATGCAAATGGACGGCTTAAAACTCACCGCTCTCCGTAGTGGCGCTGGGCTGGTTGTGAAACGCGGCGTTCAATGTATGCCACGGCAGCACCGCGCATTTTACCCGCGTCGGCAGTTCGCGCACGCCGGCGAATACATTCAGCCGGCCGAGGTGATGCGCCTGTGTTTGCGTATCCAGCTTGCCGGTCGCCATGTCGCGGAATTCCTGAATCAGGCTCCCCGCGTCGCCCACGTTTTTGCCTTTCACCGCAACAGTCATCATCGAAGCCGAGGCCTTGCAGATGGCGCAGGTCTCGCCCTGAAACGCGATGTCGCGGATCGCGTCGTGCTCCACCCGCAACGAGAGACTGATATGGTCGCCGCACAGCGGGTTGTGTCCTTCCGCGCTCCGGTTGGCGTCCGCCAGCACGCCGTAATTGCGCGGCTTTTTGTTGTGATCCAGGATGACTTCCTGATACAACTGTCTTGCGTCCGTCATGCGAACACCTTCTGCACTTTATGGATGCCGGCGATCAGCGCGTCCACCTCGGCGAACGTGTTGTAAAACGCAAACGAGGCGCGTGCGGTAGCGGGCACGCCGAAGCGCTGCATCACCGGCTGCGCGCAGTGATGTCCGGCGCGGATGGCGACGCCCTCCAGGTCCAGCAGTGTACCCGCGTCATGCGGGTGGATGCCCTCCAGCGTGAAGGACAGCACGGCGGCCTTGTCCCGCGCGGCTCCGATGAGTTTCACGCCCTTGATCTCACGCAATTGTCCGGTGGCATAACTCAGCAAGGCCTGCTCGTGTTGCGCGATACGCTCCATGCCGACGGCGGTCAGGTAATCCATCGCCGCGCCGAGGGTGATGGCCGCCGCAATCGGCGGTGTGCCGGCCTCGAATTTATACGGCAACGCGTTATAGGTGGTTTTTTCAAACGTCACGCTCAGAATCATGTCGCCGCCGCCCTGGTAAGGCTGCATCTTTTCCAGCAGACCGGCCTTGCCGTACAGCACCCCGATTCCGGTCGGACCGCACATCTTGTGCCCGGAGAAGGCGTAAAAATCGCAGTCCAGATCCTGTACGTCTACGCGCATGTGCGGTGTGGCCTGGGCCCCGTCGAGCAGCACCGGCACGCCGTGTTGATGCGCGGCGCGGATCATGCCGCGCACCGGATTGACCGTGCCGAGCGCGTTGGAGACGTGCACCAGCGCCACCAATTTGGTGCGCGGGTTGAACAGTTTTTCATACTCATCCAGCAGCAGCTCGCCCGCGTCGTTCATGGGAATCACGCGCAGGCGCGCGCCTCTTTCTTCGCACAGCATCTGCCACGGCACGATGTTGGAATGGTGCTCCATGGCGGAGAGGATGATCTCGTCACCCTGATTAATGAAGGCGCGGCCAAAGCCGTGCATGACCAGATTGATGCCCTCGGTCGTGCCGCGCGTGAAGATGATTTCGCGCGCCTCGCGCGCGTTGATGAACCGCATCGCCGTGTGACGCGCGGCTTCGTATTCGCGCGTGGCGGTTTCGCTCAGGGCGTGCACCGCGCGGTGCACGTTGGCGTGCTCACGCTCCTGATAGCGCACCCAGCGCTCGATCACCGCGCGCGGCATCTGGCTGCTGGCGGCGTTATCCAGATATACCAGCGGCTTGCCGTGCACGCGGCTTTGCAGTATGGGAAAGTCCGGGCGCAGTCTCTCCGGCTCCAGCGCTGACACCGGCGGCGCGGATTTTTTGGCTGCGGGGGAAGTCATGCCGGCTCCAGCACCTGCCCGGAATGAGTGCGTTGCAGCACGGCCTCGCGCAGGCTGGTTTTGAGCGAGTCCGCGGGTATTCTTTCAATCAACTCCGCGGCGAAGGCGTAGGTCAGCAGATTGCGCGCCTGCGTCTCGCCGATGCCGCGGCTTTTCAGATAAAACAGCTCTTCATCCTCAAGCTGGCCCACGGTCGCGCCGTGCGCGCACTTCACGTCGTCGGCGAGGATTTGCAGTTCCGGCTTGACGTTCACGCGCGCCTTGTCCGACAACAACAGCGTGCGGCTCTCCTGTGCGGCGTCGGTGAGCTGCGCGTCCTTATGCACAATGACTTTGCCGTTGAACACCGCATGCGCGCCTTCGTCCACGATGCATTTATGCGTCTGCCTGCTTTTGGCGTGCGGCTGCGCATGGTCAACGATGCTGTGCGTGTCGGCAAGCTGGCGGCCGGCGATCATGACGAGCCCGTCCAGGACGCACTCGGCGTCCTGCTCCAGGGTAATCACCGGGCTGTAGCGCGACAGGCGCGCCCCCAGCGTGACGCTGCTCGCGTGATAGTGCGCGCCGCGCGCCACGCTGACCGCGGCGCCGGCGATATGAAACGCTGCGCGGCTGTCGCGTTGCAGGCGTATATGACGCAGCCGCGCGGACTGTTGCAGCGTAATCTCCGTGACGGCGTTGTTGAAGTACACGTCTTCGGCCAGGCTCGCGTAGTCCTCGATCAGCGTGCATTGGCTGTGCGCCTCCGCCAGCACCAGGCAGCGCGGGTGCACGGCGTGCGCCGCGTGATGGGCGCGCGTAATAAATAATAAGTGTACCGGCGCGCTGATTTCCGTCTGAGACGGAATCACCAGCAGCGCCACGTCGCGGAATAAACCGGTATTGAGCGCGGCGAACACACCCTTCCGCCAGTCCACCTGGCGTGAGAGGTACGCGTGCAGCAGCGGGTGCGCCGGGGCCTCCGCCAATGACGCTGCGAGCACACCCTGCGGCAATCCATGCAGGGCGGACAACGGCGGCGCATAAACACCGTCTATGAACACCAGACGGCTGGCGTGCGCCTCCTGCAAAATAAAGCGCTGGATGTCCGCCTCCGTGACCGGGCCCTGCGCCGCCGCGGGCTTGAAATCGAGATTGCCCAGTGCGGAAAGGTCGGTAAAGCGCCACTCTTCATCGCGCGCGCCCGGCAGGCCCAGGGCCTGCGCGCGCACCAAAGCCTGGGCGCGCAAATCGCGCAAGGCCTCCGTCCCGGAAGCGGGGGGTTGGGCAAGGGTTTGCAGCAGGCTGTGCATCAGGCCGGCCTGGATGTTGCGCCCGGTGTTCATGCCGGTACGGCCGCATCGTCACGCAGCCAGTCGTAGCCGCGCTGCTCGAGTTGTTTGGCGAGTTCTTTGTCTCCGGTCTTGACGATGCGTCCGTCCTCCATCACGTGCACGAAATGCGGCGTGATGTAATCGAGCAGGCGCTGGTAATGCGTGACCAGCAGCACGGCGTTGCCGGGCTTGAGCAATTTGTTCACCCCGTCCGCGACCACGCGCAGCGCGTCTATGTCGAGACCGGAGTCGGTTTCATCCAGCACCGCGAGCGCGGGGTCGAGCAGCGCCATTTGCAGAATCTCGTTGCGCTTCTTCTCGCCGCCGGAAAAACCCGCGTTGACGCTGCGCTGCAAAAAACTTTCATCCATATCCACCAGCTTCAGTTTTTCGCGCGCCAGGTCGTCGAACTCCAGCGGATCAAGCTCTTCGCCGCCGCGCTGCTTTTGCAGGGTGTTGTAGGCCAGGCGCAGAAACGCCGCGTTGGACACGCCGGGGATTTCCACCGGGTACTGAAACGCCAGGAACAGTCCCGCGCGCGCGCGTTCCTCGGCGGAGAGCGCGAACAGATTTGCGCCTTGAAACAGCACTTCGCCTCTGGTCACGCTGTAGGCGGGGTGACCGGCCAGTAACTTTGAAAAGGTGCTCTTGCCGGAGCCGTTCGGCCCCATGATGGCGTGCACCTCGCCCGCGCGCACGCCGAGATTCACGCCTTTCAGTATCTCCACGCCCGCGACCGAGGCGTGCAGATCGCGCACTTCCAGTAATAGTTTGCCCATAAGTTAGCCCACCGTACCTTCGAGCTTGAGCCCCAGCAGCTGGGTCGCCTCGACCGCGAATTCCATCGGCAATTGCATGAATACGTCCTTACAGAAGCCGTTGATAATCATCGAAACCGCCTGTTCCGGGCCGACGCCGCGGCTGGCGAAATAAAACATCTGATCCTCGCCGATCTTGGAGGTGGTGGCCTCGTGCTCCACCTTGGCGCTTACGTTCTGCACGTCAATGTAAGGAAACGTATTGGCCGCGCTGCGTGATCCGATCAGCAGCGAGTCGCACTGGGAATAATTGCGCGCCCCCCGCGCTTTGGGTCCCATCTTCACCAAGCCGCGGTAGCTGTTGCTGGATTCACCCGCCGAGATGCCCTTGCTCACGATGCGGCTCCGGGTGTTTTTACCGATGTGAATCATCTTGCTGCCGGTGTCGGCCTGCTGTTTGTGGTTGGTGAGCGCCACCGAATAAAATTCGCCCGACGAGTTGTCGCCGAGCAGCACGCAACTGGGATATTTCCAGGTGATGGCCGAGCCGGTCTCCACCTGGGTCCAGGAAATCTTCGAGTTCACGCCGCGGCACACGCCGCGCTTGGTGACGAAGTTGTATATTCCGCCCACGCCGTTTTCATCGCCCGCGTACCAGTTCTGCACCGTGGAGTATTTGATCTCCGCGTTGTCCAGCGCCACCAGCTCCACCACCGCGGCGTGCAGTTGATTGGTGTCGAAGCGCGGCGCGGTGCAACCTTCGAGATAGCTCACGTGACTGTTGTCTTCCGCGATAATCAGCGTGCGCTCGAACTGGCCCGACTCCTGGTTGTTGATGCGAAAATAGGTGGACAGCTCCATCGGACAGCGCGTGTTTTTCGGGATGTAGCAGAACGACCCGTCGGTGAATACCGCCGAGTTGAGCGCGGCGTAATAGTTGTCGCCCGGCGGCACCACGCTGCCGAGATATTTTTGCACCAGTTCCGGATGCTCCCGCACCGCCTCCGAAAACGAGCAGAAGATCACGCCCGCCTCGGCCAGCTTTTTCTTGTAGGTGGTGGCCACCGACACCGAATCAAAGATCACGTCTACCGCCACGCCCGCCAGCGCCTTGCGCTCGTGCATCGGCACACCGAGCTTTTCAAACGTGCGCAGCAGTTCCGGGTCCACTTCGTCCATGCTGGCGAGCTTTTTTTTCGGCTTGGGCGCGGAGTAATAGACCATGTCCTGAAAATTTATTTTCGGATGGCTTACCTGCGCCCACTCCGGCTCGGTCAGGGTGAGCCAGTGGCGGTAGGCCTTGAGGCGGAACTCCAGCAGCCACTCCGGCTCGTTTTTCCTGCGCGAGATGAGACGAATGATGTCCTCGCTCAAGCCCTTGGGCGCGGAGTCGGATTCGATGTCCGTGACAAACCCGGCGCTATAGGGCCGGTTGATCAGTGTTTCCAGCGTGCTGCTCATGGGACGATGAGATTGGTTAAAGCCTTAATTTAAATAGGGTTATTACCTGATTAAATTACTGGGATATTAATATATCCCAGTAATTTAATCAAGTATTATTGACCGCACCCGCCTCGGCCGCCGCAGGCTTCACGCTGAAGCTCTCACCGCAACCGCATTGACCGGCGACATTGGGGTTGGTGAATTTGAATTCCTGCTTGAATTTATCCGTGCTGAAATCAAGCGCCGAGCCGTCTATGAACGGCAGGCTCATGGCGCTCACCACCAGCCTCGCCCCGTGCGCTTCAAATACGTGATCGTCCGGCTTGATCTCGTCGGCGTAGTCATAGGTGTATGCCAGCCCGGCGCAGCCGACGTGCTTTACCCCCACGCGCAGGGCCACGCCCCGCCCGCGTTTGGCCAGAGATTTCTGTATCTGCGCCGCCGCTTTTTCCGTCAAGGTTATCGCCATGTTCTCTCCTTCAATTCATCATGCCACGTTCTGCGCTTGCCACACACGCTGAGAGCCGGTCAATTGCGCCAGGGCGCCGAGAAAGGCGGTGATGTCCGCCTCGCTGTTGTCCAACCCCAGGCTCACGCGCAGCACGTTGCGCATCTGCTCGCGCGCCATGCCCATCGCCGTCAGCACGTGGCTGGGCGCGATCCGGCCGCTGGAGCAGGCCGAACCGCTGGAGAGTGTGAAACCGCTCTGATCGAGCTTCTCCAGCAGCGTCTCGCCCGCGAACTGCGGCACGCTGAACTGCGCCGTGTTGGGCAAGCGCTCGGCCCCGGCGGCGAATGCAGTGATGCCCAGGGCGCGCAGGCCTTCTTCCAGTCTGTCACGCAGCGCGCGCCACTGTGTCGCACGTTGGTTCAACTCCAGACGCGCCCATTCCGCCGCCGCGCCAAAACCCACAATGCCCGCCACGTTTTCCGTGCCGGCGCGCAACCCCTTTTCCTGCCCCCCGCCGCGCAGCATGGGTTTGAGCAGCGAAGCGCGCTCCGCCACCAGCGCGCCTACGCCCTTGGGGCCATACAGCTTGTGCGCGCTGAGCGTCATCAGGTGCGCGCCGCTCGCGGCAAAGTCCAGCGCCAGCTTGCCCGCGGCCTGGGTCGCGTCGGTATGAAACAGCGCGCCGTG
The DNA here is from genome assembly GCA_003599485.1 of Gammaproteobacteria bacterium. Taxonomy (GTDB): domain Bacteria; phylum Pseudomonadota; class Gammaproteobacteria; order SURF-13; family SURF-13; genus SURF-13. The sequence continues at coordinate 14,321 of QZKM01000031.1, read as the reverse complement.
ACGGCGCGTCCGTTTTGCAATGGCGGGGATAGCCTGCACCGCGCCGGTTTCATTATTGGCCCACATCACCGACACCAGACGTGTACCGGGATGCAATTCCATGCGCCCGGCCATGACCCGGCACTGCTCATCCACCGGGATGCTGTCCGCCTGCCAGCCCTGGCTCGCCAGGCATTCCATCGCGCCGCGCACTGAGGCATGTTCGATAGTGCTGATGCTCACGCGCGCCGGGGGCTGTCCCTGCAAAGCCCCGCACAGCGCAAGGTGATTGGCCTCGGTGCCGCCGCCGGTAAAGATGATCTGCTCCGGGCGCGCATTGACCAGCGCTGCCACCTGTTCCCGCGCCCGGTCTATGGCCCGGCGCGCGGCGCGCCCGAATTGATGCGTGCTGGAGGGGTTGCCGTACTGCTCACAGAGATAAGGCCGCATCGCCTCGAACACGCGCGCATCACACGGCGTGGTGGCGTTGTGATCCAGATAAATCACGCGCCCCGGGCGGCGTTACGCTCGCCGCGCACGGCGACGGGAAACTCCGGCACGCCTTCCTGGCGCGCCGCCACCTCGCGCACCGAGCGCTGCGCCACCAGTTGCGCCAGCGTAATGCCATTCAGGAATTCGTATATCTTGCCGCTCAAGTCGTTCCACAGATCATGGGTGAGGCAGCGCTGGTTGCCCTGGCAGTTCTGCTTGCCGGCGCAGCGGGTTGCGTCCACTTTCTCATCCACCGCGCTGACGACATCGGCGATGGAGATGGCGTCGGCGCCGGTCTTCAGGCGATAGCCGCCGCCCGGCCCGCGCGTGCTCGCCACCAGCCCGCGCTTGCGCAGCTTGGCGAACAGCTGCTCCAGATAGGAGAGTGAGATGCCCTGACGCCCGGCGATGTCGGTGAGCGCCACCGGCCCGCCCGTTTGGTGCAGGGCCAAATCCAGCATGGCGGTCACCGCGTAACGGCCTTTGGTAGTCAATTTCATACCGTTTAGTCTACATGACCAAGTAAAATAGTCAACTATTCCGGAGGGGTGCGCTTGATGTCCTCATCCACCGAATACGTCTCCAGTTCGGGCAGCTTGATGTCCTCCACCTTCCCGCCCATGTGCTTGATCGCCGCGCTCATCGCCTCCATCCTGGCATCCATCACGTGCACGTGATCGAGCAGCGCGTTGATCGCGTTCGCCACCGGGTCAGGCATGTCCTGGGTGGTGCCGTAGGCGTCGAAGCCGATCTTTTTGGCGAAATCCTTGCGCCGCTGCGCATCGGTCTCGTTCATTTTTTTCACCACCCGGCCGGGTATACCGACCACGGTCGCGCCGGGGGGCACGTCCTTCACCACCACCGCGTTGGAACCCACACGCGCGCCCTCGCCCAGCGTGATCGGCCCCAGCACCTTGGCCCCCGCGCCCACCACCACGTTGTTGCCCAGCGTGGGATGGCGCTTACCTTTTTGCCAGCTGGTGCCGCCCAGGGTCACGCCTTGATACAGCGTGCAGTCATCGCCGATCTCAGCCGTCTCGCCGATCACCACGCCTTGGCCGTGATCTATGAAAAAACGCCGTCCGATGCGCGCGCCGGGGTGTATCTCCACGCCGGTGAACCAGCGCGCAAGAATGGACAGCCAGCGCGCCAGCCATTTCAGGCCGGCGCCCCACAGCCGGTGATTGAGCCGGTGCCACAGCACCGCGTGCAACCCCGGATAGGTGGTGAGCACCTCGAAGGTGTTGCGCGCCGCGGGGTCGCGCTCGAAGATGCAGCCGATGTCTTCCCTGAGTCGTTGAAACATGGCGTGTTTAATTTCCTACCGGACTAATCAACAATAGTTTACTCCTGTTGCGCGGGCGATTCTATCGCCGGCAGCTTGCGCTCCACCTCGGTGAGCATGCCGCGCAGGATGTTCATCTCGTTTTGATCGGGTCGCGCGCGGTTGAATAAACGGCGCAGGCGGCGCATGAGTTTTTTCGGGTACTGCGGATTGAGAAATCCGACCCGCACCAGCACCCGCTCCAGGTGGGCGTAAAATAATTCCATCTGCTCCGCCCCCAGTCGCTCCCGGCTTCCTGCCTCCCGCGACACTAGTGCATCCCTGCACGTCGCCGGCGCGTGATCGCCTGTCTCCTCTGCCGCCTCACCCTGGGCGAGAAAAATTTCATAGGCGAATACCTGCAACGCCGCGGCGAGATTGAGCGAGGAAAAACCGGGATTGGCGCGGATGCGCGCAAGATAATGACAGCGGTCCAACTCCTCATTGGACAAGCCCGAATGCTCCCGCCCCAGCACCAGCGCCACCGGCGCGCTCACCGCCTCCCGCACCAGCTGCGCCGCGCACGCACGCGGTGTAAGCAGCGGCCATTCGATGGTGCGCGCCCGCGCGCTCGCCCCCATCACCAGCGTGCAGCCGGCAAGCGCCTGCTCCAGCGAGTCGCACACCGTGGCGCTCTCCAGAACGTCCTCCGCCCCCGCGGCGCGCGCAATGGCCTCGCCGCTGGGAAAAATCTTCGGACTCACCAGGTACAACGCGCTCAGGCCCATGGTCTTCATGGCGCGCGCGCAGGCGCCGATGTTGCCGGGATGGGATGTTTCTATTAACACGATGCGGATATTTGATAGAGACACAGATACAAGATACTAGGGCCAAGGGGAAAGGGCAAAGGGCCAAGGGGAAAAGAATAAAGAATCGAGGCCTTGTGTTTTTACCCTTTTCCCTTGTATCTTTTCCCTTTTCCCTGGTTCTTAGACAATGCACCCCCTGCTCAACATCGCGGTACGCGCGGCGCGCGCCGCCGGCAACATCATCACGCGCGCGTTCGAGCGCGTGGACAGTTACGAGGTCACGCAGAAGAGCAGGAATGATTTCGTCAGCGAGGTGGACCTGCTGGCCGAGCGGGAGATCGTCAAGATCATCCGCAAGGCCTACCCCAGCCACGCCATTCTCGCCGAAGAGAGCGGCCTCTCCGCAGGCGACGAGTATCAATGGATCATAGACCCGCTCGACGGCACCACCAATTTCCTGCACGGCTTTCCGCAGTTCGCGGTATCCATCGCGCTGGCGCAAAAAGGCAAGCTGGAGCACGCGGTAATCTATGACCCGATGCGGCAGGAGTTGTACACCGGGTCGCGCGGCGATGGCGCGCGCCTGAACGAACGGCGCCTGCGCGTGACCCGGCTCAAGGGACTGGAGGGCGCGCTGCTCGGCACCGGCTTTCCGTTCCGCAAGACCGAGCACCTGGACGCCTATCTCAAGATGTTCCGCGAATTCACACTGCTCACCGCAGGCGTGCGCCGCCCCGGCTCCGCCGCGCTCGATCTCGCCTACGTCGCGGCCGGGCGCCTGGACGGTTTCTGGGAAATCGGCCTGTCTCCCTGGGACATGGCCGCGGGTGCCCTGCTCATCCAGGAGGCGGGCGGCCTGGTGAGCGACTTCAGCGGCGGCGATGCGTTTTTGAGCAGCGGCAACATCGTGGGCGGCGCGCCCAAGGTCCACGCCGCCATTCTCAAGATCCTCACGCCGTTTCTCACGCCGGGGATTGAAAAATAGCCCCGGATTAGCGCCAAATTTATGCGATAATCACCACAATCTGAACGATGGTTTTGACTCATCATGGCGGGGTAACTCTATGAACGACAACAGGAAAAAGGCCCTGAGCGCGGCGCTGGGGCAGATCGAAAAACAATACGGCAAGGGCGCGGTGATGCGCATGGGCGACGCCGGCGTGGTGCGCGACGTGGAGGCGATCCCGACCGGCTCGCTCGGCCTCGACATCGCGCTCGGCATCGGCGGCCTGCCGCGCGGGCGGGTGGTGGAAATCTACGGCCCGGAATCGTCCGGCAAGACCACCCTCACCCTGCAGGTCATCGCCGAGGTGCAGAAACTGGGCGGCACGGCGGCGTTCGTGGACGCCGAACACGCGCTCGACCCGCAGTACGCGCAAAAACTGGGCGTGAACGTGGACGACCTGCTGGTTTCGCAGCCTGACACCGGCGAGCAGGCGCTGGAGATCACCGACATGCTGGTGCGCTCCGGCGCGGTGGACATCGTAGTGGTGGATTCGGTCGCCGCGCTCACCCCCAAGGCCGAGATCGAGGGCGAGATGGGCGACTCGCACATGGGCCTGCAGGCGCGCCTCATGTCGCAGGCGCTGCGCAAGCTCACCGCCAACATCAAGCGCTCCAACACGCTGGTGATCTTCATCAACCAGATACGCATGAAGATCGGCGTGATGTTCGGCAACCCGGAAACCACCACCGGCGGCAACGCGCTCAAATTCTACGCCTCGGTACGCCTCGACATCCGCCGCATCGGCTCAATCAAAAAGGGCGACGAAGTCGTAGGCAGCGAGACGCGCGTCAAGGTGGTCAAGAACAAGGTGGCCCCGCCGTTCAAGCAGGCGGAATTTGAAATCTTCTACGACCAGGGCATCTCGCGCGAAGGCGAAATCATCGAGCTCGGATCGCAGGCGGGCGTCGTGGAAAAATCCGGCACCTGGTACAGCTACGGCGGCAACCGCATCGGCCAGGGCAAGGACAACGCGCGCGCCTATCTCAAGGAACATCCCGACACCGCGCGCGAGATCGAGGCCAAAATCCGCTCCAAGCTGGTGCTGAAGGTCGTACCCGCCGCCGAGGAACCCGCCGAGGTTGAAGACTGACGCGAAGCAAACCGCGCTCGCGGCCTTGGCGCGGCGCGAGCACTCGGCGTTCGAGTTGCGCCGCAAGCTGCTCGATAAAGGTCACGACCCGGCCGAAACAGACCAGGTCTTAACCGCCCTCATCCGTGATAAACTAATCAGCGATGAGCGCTACGCGGAGGCCTACACCCGCAGCCGCGCGCTCAAGGGCTATGGCCCGCGTTACATCGCGGCGGCGTTGCGCGAGCGCGGCGTAAGTCAAGAGCTGATCCAGCAGTCCGTAGACGGTAATAATCCCGTTTGGCGACAACGCGCCGCCGAGGCGCGGCGCAAACGCTTTGGCGTTTTGCCCGGCGACTACCGGGAAAAGGCGCGCCAGATGCGCTTTCTGGAGACGCGCGGCTTCAGCGCGGAGCAGATACGCGCGGCATTAAGGCAGGACGAAGATTGGCAGTTACTAAACCGATGAACAGCGCACAACTCCGCGAGAGTTTTCTCGACTACTTCCGCCGCCACGGCCACGAGATCGTGCCCAGCAGCCCGCTGGTGCCGGGCAATGACCCCACGCTGCTGTTCACCAACGCCGGCATGGTGCAGTTCAAGGAGGTGTTCCTCGGCCTCGATCCGCGCCCATACAAACGCGCCGCCAGCAGCCAGCGCTGCCTGCGCGCGGGCGGCAAGCACAACGATCTGGAGCAGGTGGGCTATACCGCGCGCCATCATACCTTTTTCGAGATGCTGGGCAACTTCAGCTTCGGCGATTATTTCAAGCGCGAAGCCATCCACTACGCCTGGGAGTATCTCACCCGGACGCTGAAACTGCCTCCGCAAAAACTGTGGATCACGGTGTTTGAACAGGACGATGAAGCCGCTGACATCTGGCTGAAAGAAATGAAAATAGACCCGGCGCGCTTCTCGCGCTGCGGCGAAAAGGACAACTTCTGGTCCATGGGCGACACCGGCCCGTGCGGGCCGTGCTCGGAAATCTTCTACGACCACGGCGCAGCCCTCGCGGGCGGCCCGCCGGGGAGCAAGGACGCCGACGGCGACCGTTACGTGGAAATCTGGAATCTGGTGTTCATGCAGTACAACCGCGGCGCCGACGGCGCGCTGCAACCCCTGCCCCACCCCTCGGTGGACACCGGCATGGGGCTGGAGCGCCTCGCCGCCGTGATGCAGGGCGTGCACAGCAATTACCAGATTGACTTGTTTCAGAATCTGATGCGCGCCGCCGCGCAACTCGCGGGCGTGAAAGACCTCGACAACAGTTCGCTGCGCGTGATTGCCGATCACATCCGCGCCTGCGCGTTTCTGGTGCTGGACGGCGTCACGCCGTCCAATGAGGGGCGCGGCTACGTGCTGCGCCGCATCATCCGCCGCGCGCTGCGCCACGGCAACAAACTCGGCCTGAAGCAGCCGTTTTTCCACAAGCTGGTTGCGCCGCTGGCGCAGGAGATGGGCCAGGCTTATCCGGAGCTGCCCAGGGCAGAGGAGCGCATCGAGCGCGCGCTGAAACAGGAAGAAGAGCGCTTCGCCGAAACCCTGGAGCAGGGCCTGCATATTCTTGAGCAGGACTTCGCCGGGTTGAAGGGAAAAATGATCCCCGGCGCGACCGTATTCAAACTCTACGACACCTACGGCTTTCCGGTGGACCTCACCGCCGACATCGCGCGTGAACGCGGCCTCAGTCTGGACATGCCCGGTTTCGAGCGCGAGATGGAGGCGCAGCGCCAGCGCGCGCGCGCCGCGAGCCACTTTGAGGCGGATTATTCCGGCGCGGCGGAAGTCGGCGCCGCCAGCGAATTCATCGGCTACGAACATCTCATCGGTACGGGCAAGGTGCTGGCGCTGCTGCGCGACGGCGATACGGTGAATGAACTGAAGGCCGGCGAGACCGGCATGGTGATACTGGATCGCACGCCGTTTTACGCCGAGTCCGGCGGCCAGGCGGGCGACCAGGGCGTGCTGCGCGCCAAGGATGTGCAATTCGCGGTCAGCGACACGCGCAAGCTGGGCGCGGCGCACGGCCATTTCGGCGTGCTGAAATCGGGCAAGATCAAGGTGGGCGATGCGCTGGAGGCGGAGGTCAACGCCGCGCGGCGCCACGCCATCATGCTCAACCACTCCGCCACCCATTTGCTGCACGCCGCGTTGCGCCAGGTGCTGGGCGAGCACGTCACGCAAAAGGGTTCGCTGGTGGAGGCGGAGCGGTTGCGCTTTGACTTCTCGCACTTCGAGCCCATCACCCCGGAACAGTTGCACAGCATCGAAGCCCTGGTCAACCGGCACATCCGCGCCAATCACGCGGGCGAGACGCGCGTCATGGCGTTGGATGAGGCGATGAAAGCCGGAGCGATGGCGCTGTTCGGTGAAAAATACGGCGAGCGCGTGCGCGTGCTGCGCTTCGGCGAGTTTTCCACCGAGCTGTGCGGCGGCACCCATGTGCGCGCCACCGGCGACATCGGTTTGTTCAAGATCGTGTCCGAAGGCGGTGTGGCCTCCGGCGTGCGGCGCATCGAGGCGGTCACCGGCGAACACGCGCTGGCATGGGTTGAGCAGACCGAACATCATCTGATGCAGGTCGCGGAAATGCTCAAGGCCGGGCGCGACAACGTCGAGGACAAGGTACGCCAGTTGCTGGACAAGACGCGCAAGCTGGAAAAGGATCTCGATCAGCTCAAGGGCAAGCTGGCCAGCGGTCAGGGCGCCGATCTCGCCGACCGGGCGGAACAGGTCAAAGGCATCAAGGTGCTCGCCGCGCGCCTCGACGGCGCCGACGCCAAGGCGCTGCGCGATACGGTGGATCAATTGAAAAACAAACTCGGCTCCGCCGCCGTGGTGCTGGCCGCGGTGAGCGAGGGCAAGGTGAGCCTGGTGGCGGGCGTCACCAGCGATTGCCAGGCGCGCATCAAGGCGGGCGAACTGGTCAACATGGTCGCGCAGCAGGTCGGCGGCAAGGGCGGCGGCCGCGCCGACATGGCACAGGCGGGTGGCGTCAATCCGGAGGCGTTGGAGGGGGCGCTGCGCTCGGTGCCCAACTGGGTGCGTGAACAACTCGCAGCCATATGATTTCGCGCCGCGCGGAGTGAATCCGCGCGGGCGACCAAAGGGGAGAGTTGCACTTCTCCCCTTTGGAAACCCCAATGCTTAGTGTACCCGGCAAGCGGCGGGTATGGATGAATTAACCAATAACCACTACAATTCATAGCCTTTTAGCGCCTGAACTCCCGTCTTTTACCTCGCACATGTCTTTAATCGTCCAAAAATACGGCGGCACCTCGGTCGGCAACGCCGAGCGCATCGGCAACGTGGCCGACAAGGTGATTGCCGCGCGCAAGCAGGGCCACGATGTGGTGGTGGTCGTTTCCGCCATGAGCGGCGAGACCGACCGGCTGCTGAAGCTCGCCAGGGAATTGGACCCGCGTCCCAGCGAGCGTGAATTGGACGTGCTGCTCGCCACCGGCGAACAGGTGACCATCGCCCTGCTCAGCATCGCGCTGGAAAAACGCGGCTGCGCGGCGCGCTCTTACACCGGCGCGCAGGTGTGCATCCGCACCGACAGCGCGCACACCAAGGCGCGCATCATGGACATAGACGCCGAACGCATCTTCGCCTCCTTAAGCGCGGGCCGCGTGGTGGTGGTGGCCGGCTTTCAGGGCGTGGACGAACAGGGCAACATCACCACCCTGGGGCGCGGCGGCTCGGACACCACGGCGGTAGCGCTCGCCGCGGCGCTCAAGGCCGACGAATGCCAGATTTACACCGACGTGGACGGCGTCTATACCACCGACCCGCGCATCGAACCCAAGGCGCGGCGCCTGGATCGCATCACCTTCGAGGAAATGCTGGAAATGGCCAGCCTCGGCGCCAAGGTGCTGCAAATCCGCTCGGTGGAATTCGCCGGAAAATATAACGTGCCGCTGCGCGTCTTGTCCTCGTTCGAGCAAGGCCCGGGCACCCTGATTACCAGCGAGGAACCCAACATGGAACAAGCCCTGATCTCAGGCGTGACCGCCAACCGCGACGAGGCCAAACTCACCGTAGCCGGCGTGCCCGACCAGCCCGGCGTCGCGCACCGCATCCTGGGGCCCATCGCCGAGGCCAACATCGAGGTGGACATGATCGTGCAGAACGTGGGCGAACACGGCCTTACCGACTTTACCTTCACCGTGCACCGCAACGACTACGACAAGGCGCTCGATATCGTGAAGCGCGCCGCCAAGGACATGGGTGCGCGCGAGGTGCAGGGTGACAACCGCATCGTCAAGGTATCCATCGTCGGCGTCGGCATGCGCTCGCACGCGGGCATCGCCAGCCAGATGTTCCAGACCCTCGCCGCCGAGGGCATCAACATCCGCATGATCTCCACCTCGGAGATCAAAATCTCCGTGGTGGTGGACGAGAAGTACCTGGAACTCGCGGTGCGCGCCCTGCACAGCGCGTTCAAGCTGGAGCAGACACCGGGGGGAAAATAAGGCTGGTGTAGACCGGCGCATGTGGTTAGCATAGTATCCGTACCGGAGCATTTAAGGATGTCTCAAGGAGGTAACATGCTGATTTTGACAAGGCGCGTCGGCGAAACACTCATGATAGGCGACGCAGTTACGGTAACGGTGCTGGGCGTAAAGGGAAATCAGGTGCGCATCGGCGTGGGCGCTCCCAAGGACATCACGGTACACAGGGAAGAGATTTATCAGCGCATACAAAAAGAAAAGCAAGACGGCAGCCCCCCTCCCGATAAGCCCTGAGCAACGCATTTAATCACCCGGGAGAGATGGCCGAGAGGGCGAGCCGCACTGCGGCGAGCGCCAGCACAGGGATGTGCTGGCCGGTGTTTATATGAAAGCGGGGGTCACGCCATGGATGGCACCGTTGCTGTTTAACATACCGGAGAGATGGCCGAGAGGTCGAAGGCGCTCCCCTGCTAAGGGAGTATGGGGTCAAAAACTCCATCGAGGGTTCGAATCCCTCTCTCTCCGCCATTTACATTATCCGCCTAGAGACGCATAACCAGAAAACAGTTAAAATAGTCAGCCTCATACACCGCGCCCGTAGCTCAGCTGGGCGAACCGCACTGCGGCGAGCGCCAGCACAGGGATGTGCTGGCAGGCGGTTATAAAAAAGCTGAAGCCGCGCCAAGGATGGCGTCACAGTCGTAAATAGATACGCGCCCGTAGCTCAGCTGGATAGAGTACCTGGCTACGAACCAGGCGGTCGGGAGTTCGAATCTCTCCGGGCGCGCCATTTTTTTAATCGTCCCCCTGCCTTTATCTTTGAGCCGGCGCCGTACGCGGTTTCGGGGCCTCATGCGCTCCGGCAAGCTGGCGCATCAAGCTCGATTCGCGCTTGTAGAACCCTTCCGTGTGCAATGAGTCGGCGAGCTTGAGCAGCTCGTAGTCCAGATGGTGGCAAATCTCGTGTAGCAGGGTTCTGAGAAAGGTGCGGAAGGCCACTACGCGCCCGCGCGCGGCGGTGCGCATCCACACGCTGATAACGGGCGTGCCGCGGCGCGTGGCCGGGCGGGAATATTCGCCGTGCAGCTCGCCGGTCTCCCAGTTGGGCCGCACCGTGAGCACCTTGACGCGCAGCGGCGCGACATTAAGCCGCGTGGTGATTTCCGTGGTCACCTGTTGGGCAAGCTGCTCCACGGCGGGGCGTTTGCCTTGTGTCAGCACCATGCTCAACTGCTGTATGAGAGAGTGCAACGGCTCAGCATCAGGCAGGGCGATGCTGGCTACCGCATCGCTTTGCTGATAGATGCGCTGCTGACGCTTGGTTAAACGGTGATAGTAAGCGAATACCACGATGGCGCGCTAGGCTGATACGCCCATCCAGCGTTGGCGTAGCTCATCACGATGCAGCGCCAGCCATTGCAACGCGATGATGGGGCTGGCGGAGCGGATGCGCCCCTGCTCCAGCCAGCGCATCGCCTCGGCAAAGGGCACGACGTGCGCCATGATGTCTTCGCCTTCCTCGTGCACGCCGTGTACGCCGCCTGCCTGACGGCTGTCCACCCGGCCGCAGAACAGGCTGATACGTTCGCTGGTTCCGCCCGGGCTGACTAAAAAATCACACACGGGCAGCAAGCCCTGAATGGTGCAGCCCGCTTCCTCCACCGCCTCGCGCCGCGCCAGGTCTTCCGCGCTTTCTCCCTGCTCCATCACTCCGGCCACGATCTCCAGCAGCCACGGGCCGTGCGCGTCCTCCAGCGCTCCGATACGGAATTGTTCGATCAGCACCACTGCGTCGCGTTCCGGATCGTAAGGCAGCACGGCGGCGGCGTGGCCGCGCTCGAACAGCTCGCGCGTGAACACGCGGCTGCTGCCGCCGGAAAACAGGCCGTGCCGCAGGCGGTAACGCTCCAGGCGGAAGAAGCCCTGGTAGCACACTTCGCGCCCGATGATTTCATAGCTGCGCGCCATCGCGCCTAGTCCTCCAGATAGGTATAGCCGCTCAAGCCCTCTTGCAGTTCGCGCAGGAAGTCTTGCCGCTGTGCGGGTTGCAGTTTTGCCGTCTCGACCTTTTTCCTGAACATCGCCATCAGATCATCCGCGTTGAACTGCACGTAACGCAGCACCGAATCCACCGTGTCGCCGCGCAGCGGATGGGCGAGGCGATACGCGCCGTCGGCATCGAGTTCAACGTGCACCGAATCGGTATCGCCAAACAGGTTGTGCATGTCGCCGAGTATCTCCTGATACGCGCCCAGCAAAAAGATGCCGAGCAGGTAAGGCTCGCCGGGCTGCACCGGATGCAGCAGCAGGCTGGTCTCCACCCCTTCGCTGTCCACGTACAGATCTATGCGCCCGTCCGAATCGCAGGTCATGTCCTGCAACGTGGCGCGGCGCGTGGGGCGCTCGTCCAGGCGATGCAACGGCATGACCGGGAAAATCTGATCTATCGCCCAGGCGTCTGGCATGGACTGGAACAGGGAGAAGTTGCAGAAATACTTGTCGGCGAGCTTTTCGTTCAGCTCGTCGAGCATGTCGCGCTGGCTGCGCGCGCCGCCCTGCAGCATTTCGCGCGCCTTCCAGCAGATGGCGGAGTAAAGCTGTTCGGCGCGCGCGCGCTGATCGAGGCTCAACAAGCCGTGCGTGAACATCTCGTTGGCCTCGGACAGCCAGTGCAGCGCATCGTGATACGCCTCGGTTGCGTTGCGGCTGGACAATCCGTCCAGTTCGCGCCACAAGTCGCGGATCACGCGCGGCTCGTCTTCCCGCGCAGGCGCAATCGGCTGCTCACCCGGTGCGCGCTCCACGTCTATGATGTTGGTGATGAGCATGGCGTGATGGGCGGTCATGGCGCGCCCGGATTCGGTAATGATGTGCGGATAGGGCAGACCGCGTTCCTTGCAAATCGCGCCCAGCGTGTGCACCACGTTATTGGCGTATTCCTGCACGCTGTAATTCATGGAACAGAAATCGCGCGAGCGCGTGCCGTCGTAATCTATGCCGAGGCCGCCTCCCACGTCCACGCAGTTGAGCTTGACGCCATGCGCATGCAGCGCGGCGTAATAGCGCGCGCACTCGCTCATGCCGCGCTGGATGTCACGGATATTGGCGATTTGCGAGCCCATGTGAAAGTGCAGCAGTTGCAGGCAATCGAGCATGGCGTGCTCGCGCAGGCGCTCCACCACGCGCAGCACCTGCGAGGCGGACAGCCCGAACTTGGCCTTCTCGCCGCCGGTGTTCTGCCACTTGCCGGCGCCGATGGAGGCGAGGCGCACGCGCACGCCGAGCAGGGGCTGAATATTGAGCGCGCGCGCCTCCTCCAGCACCAGCTCCAACTCCGCCAGGCGCTCGATCACGATGTACACCCGGTGCCCAAGCTGTTTACCGATCAGCGCCAGGCGCAGATATTCGCGGTCTTTGTAGCCGTTGCACACCACGGTGCCTCCGTTGGAATCCGCCAACGCCAGTACCGCGAGCAGCTCCGGCTTGCTGCCCGCCTCCAGTCCGACGCGGCCCCGGCCGTGCCTGAGGATTTCCTCCACCACGCGCCGCTGCTGGTTGACCTTGACCGGGTACACCGCGGTAAAGCCGTTCTGGTAGCCTTCCTGTTGCATGGCGTGGGCGAAGCTGTCACACAGCGTGTCCACGCGATGATGCAGGATGCCGGAAAAGCGCACCAGCACCGGCAGCTTCAGACCCGATGCGCTGATTTCCCGGCTGAGCTGGTACAGGTCCAGGCCGGGGCCGCTCCCGTCGCGGCGCGGGTGTGCGCTGAGATGTCCCGCATCATTGATATCGAAATAACCGCCGCTCCAGTGCTTGAGGTTATACGCCTGCCGCGCGTCGTCTATGCTCCAGTTGCCCATATCCCTCCCCAATGGGTATCAATAGTTTGCTATTATCGCGTGTTTCCGCGATTAATCGAAAGGAATTTGAACATGGCGCTGGACAGTCGCTGGTTTACCGAAGAGTGGGCCGAACAGGGCGCGGCGATCTCGCTCGAAATCAAACGCAAGCTGCATGAAGAGCAATCGCCTTATCAGCGCATCGAAATCTGGGAAACCGGGACCTTTGGCCGGCTTATGACGCTGGACGGTCTGGTGATGGTGACGGATCGTGACAATTTCATTTACCACGAGATGATGTCGCATCCGGTGCTGTTCACCCACCCCAAGCCGGAATCGGTGCTCATCATCGGCGGCGGCGACTGCGGCACGCTGCACGAGGTGTTGAAGCACCCGGTCAAGCAGGTAACGCAGGTTGAGCTGGATGAGCGCGTGACGCGCGTGGCGGAGCAATTCTTTCCCGCCTTGTGCGCTTCCAATAACGACCCGCGCGCCCGGCTCCGCTTTGCCGACGGCATTCAGTGGGTCAAGGACGCCGAGGCCGGAAGCCATGATGTCATTATCGTGGACGGCACCGACCCCATCGGCCCCGCCGCCGGATTATTTTCCGAAGCATTTTACAAAAACTGTCTGCGCACCTTGCGCCCCGGCGGCTTGATCGTAGGCCAAAGCGAGTCGCCGCTGTTTCACGCCGGACTGATCATGGCCATGCACCAGGCGCTGCGCGGCGCGGGCTTCAAGGATGTGCAGACCCTGCACTTCCCGCAATGCACCTACCCTTCCGGCTGGTGGAGCGCGACGCTGGCGGGCAAGAACGGGTCCGTTGCAAACTTTCGCGCGCAAGATGCGCGCAACAAAACCTTTGCCACGCGCTATTACAACGCCGCCGTGCATCAAGGCGCACTGGCGCTGCCGGAGTTTTTGCAAAATCAGTTGCGTGTAGCGAGTAGCGAGTAGCGAGTGGCGAGTGGCGAGAAAAGGCTCGACCATCGTTGTCCCTCGTTACTCGCTACTAGCCACTCGCTACTGTCTTAAACCAACACCAAGTTGTCGCGGTGGATCAACTCCGGCTCGTCCACGTAGCCCAATAGCTGCTCGATCTTGTCGCTGGACTGGCGCATGATTTTGCGCGTCTCCCCGGCGCTGTAGTTCACCAGACCGCGCGCGATCTCCTTGCCCTCGGCATTCAGGCACGCCACCACCTCGCCGCGCGCGAATTCGCCTTCCACCGCGGTCACCCCAACCGGCAGCAGGCTCTTGCCCGCCTCGCGCAACACCTTGGCCGCGCCCGCATCGAGCGTTAACCGTCCGCGCACCTGCAAATGGGCCGACAGCCATTGCTTGCGCGCGGCGACCGGGCCTTCGCTCGCATACAGCAGGGTGCCGATTTCTTCTCCCGCGGCGAT
>QZKM01000014.1 GCA_003599485.1 Gammaproteobacteria bacterium | reverse complement strand
AGTTGAGGCGCACCCCGAGTGATTAAGGATAGAATGATTCTATCCTTAATCACAAGCGGGCGACAGCCGCGACCGGAGGGAGCGGTGACGGCTCGAACGAGGGCTGGGCCGCGCGGCTTCTCAGCGAATTAAACCGCATAAACCACCGCGCTGCACCCGGCGGTATATACTCACTGGCCGATCTCCAGCAGCCGGTTGTTGAGGCGGCGCACGAAGGCGGCGGGGTCGGGGAGGTGGGCGCCTTCGGAGAGCAGGGCTTGATCGTACAGGATGTGCGCCCAGTCTTCGAAGCGCGCGTCTTCGGCTTCCTGATCCAGTTTTTTGATTAACGGATGATCGGGGTTGATCTCCAGCGCGGGTTTGCCGCCGGGCACGGTTTGGCCGGAGGCCTTGAGCAGGCGCTCCAGGTGCACGCCAAGATCGTGCGCGCCGCTTACCAGGCACGCGGGTGATGCAGTGAGGCGCTGGCTCACGCGCACCTCGGCGACCTTGTCGCCCAGCGCGCTCCTGATGCGCTCAACCAGGCCTTTAAGTTCGCTCTCGGCCTTTTTGCGGACTTCCTCGTCTTCTTTGTCAGAGAATTTTCCCAGGTCAAGCTCGCCCTTGGCGGCGGATTGCAGCGGCTTGCCTTCGAATTCATGCAGATGCCCAACCACCCATTCGTCCACCGGCTCATACATCAGCAGTACCTCCAAGCCCTTTTTGCGTAGCAGTTCGAGATGCGGACTGTACTTGGCGGCGTTGAAGTTCTCCGCAGTGATATAGTAAATTTTGTCCTGGCCATGTTTCATGCGCGCAACGTAATCGGCCAATGAAACGGTTTGTTGCTCGGCATCATGGTGGGTTGAGGCGAAGCGCAGCAGTTTGGCAATCTGCTCGCGGTTGGCGTGATCTTCCACCACGCCCTCCTTGAGCACGCGCCCGAATTCCTTCCAGAAGGTGGCGTACTTTTCCGCTTCATTCGCCGCCATGTCTTCAAGCTGCCCAAGAATTCTTTTGGTGGCCGCCGCGCGGATGCTGTCTATGATTTTGCTGCCTTGCAGGATTTCGCGCGACACGTTGAGCGGCAGGTCGTTGGAGTCCATCACGCCGCGCACGAAACGCAGATAGCGCGGCAGCAGGTGCTTGTTGTCCTCCATGATGAACACGCGCCGCACGTAGAGCTTCACGCCGTGGGCGCTGTCGCGTTCCCACAAATCGAACGGCGCGTGCGCCGGGATATACAACAACAGCGTGTATTCGAGCTTGCCCTCGACACGGCTGTGCAGGTGCGCGAGCGGATTTTCGAAATCATGCGCGACGTGTTTGTAGAATTCGTTGTACTCCTCGGCGCTGATTTCATTTTTCGGGCGCGCCCACAGCGCCGAGGCGCGGTTCACCGTTTCTTCGCCGGTCTTGTCCTTGCCTTCCGCGGGCAGCAGGATAGGGGCGTTGATGTGGTCGGAGTATTTGCGGATGATGGCGCGCAGCCTGAAGCCGTCCAGAAATTCATCTTCGCCCTCGCGCAGGTGCAGGGTGACTTCGGTGCCGCGCGCGGGCTGCTCGATGGTCTCGATGCTGTAATCGCCCTCACCCGAAGATTCCCAGCGCACGCCGTGTTCGGCGCCGAGCCCGGCGCGGCGCGTGGTGAGTGTGACCCTGTCCGCGACGATGAAGGCGGAGTAGAAGCCGACGCCGAACTGGCCGATGAGGTGCGCGTCCCTGGCCGCGTCGCCGGAGAGCTTGTCGAAAAATTCACGCGTGCCGGATTTGGCGATGGTGCCGATGTGGGCGACGACCTCCTCGCGCGACATGCCGATGCCGTTGTCACTGATGGTGACGGTGCGCGCGTCTTTGTTATAGCTCACGCGGATTTTAAGTTCGCTGTCGCCCTGGTAAAGGGCGTCATCGGTGAGCGCCTCAAAGCGCAATTTGTCCAGGGCGTCGGAGGCGTTGGAGATCAGCTCGCGCAAGAAGATTTCCTTGTTGCTGTACAGAGAATGAATCATGAGCTTCAGCAATTGGCGTACTTCGGTCTGAAAGCCCAGGGTTTCCTTGTGTGTGTCGGGGGTCATCGTGACGCTGCTCCTGTTGCGATACGGAAAATTATAACTTATGGGCGTAGACAGCGCTGTTTCAATACAGGCCGAAAACGGGTAACCTTAACGAAATAAAAAAGGAGCCGCTTCATGTCATTGCCGCTGGTTGTTGAGCCCGCCGTGTTGGAACAGCATCTGCACGACGCCGGGATTTTGATTGTGGATTTATGCAGGCCGGAGGCGTACGCGCGCGGCCATGTCCCCGGCGCCGTGCATTTGGAGTACGCACAAATCGTCTCGGCGCGCCCCCCCGTGATGGGGCTGCTGCCGGATGGCGCGCAACTAAGCCAGGCGTTGTCGGGCATAGGGCTTACGCCCGAGCGCCACGTTGTCGCCTATGACGATGAGGGCGGCGGCAAGGCATGCCGTTTGTTGTGGACGCTGGACGTGATCGGCCACGAGCGTTTTTCGCTGTTGAACGGCGGCCTGCGCGCCTGGATGGCGGAAAACCGCCCGCTCAGCAGCGAGCCCGTGGCGGTCAAGACCAGCCACTATCAGGTGGGGCCGCTTAACGAGGGCGCCAGGGCGGATAAGGACTATATCCTCGCGCACCTGCAAGACGCAGACGTGAAACTATTGGACGCGCGCACCTCCGGCGAATACCGCGGCGTGGACAGGCGCGCCGCGCGCGGCGGGCATATCCCCGGCGCAGTGAACATGGACTGGACGCTGGCGATAGACGCGCAAAATCAGACGCGCCTGAAGCCGGAGGCGGCGCTGCGCTCGCAGCTTGCGGCCCTGGGTGTGACGCCGGACAAGGAGGTCATCACCTATTGCCAGACCCATCACCGCTCCTCACACACCTACATCGTGCTCAAGGCGCTCGGCTACCCGCGCGTCAAGGGCTATCCCGGCGCGTGGTCGGAGTGGGGCAATGATCCGGCTGTGCCGGTGGAGTAAGCTCCCAGCGCCGTAACTCGATATAGCGCACGCCCTGCGGCGTGGATTGCGATTCCATCAGTGAAAAACCGCGCGCCTCCCACTGGAGCGGCGCAACAGGCCTTCCCTTCAAGGCGCGCGCCTTGCGAGCCAAAGTGATATGCGGCGCGTAGGGGCGCGTGTCCACGCTGAAGCCGGAGCGGGCGGCAATCGCATTAAGCCCGGCAACCAGCGCGCTCAACTCTGGCGGAGTCGCTGTTGATCCCAGCCACACGATGCGTGGCTTGGGCCAATAGCCGATTTGATCCAGCGTAAGGGTGAAGGCGGCCGCGCACACGTTGCCGCAGGCGCGTTCGATATCGAGCCGCGTAGCGGCGTCCGTGGCGCCGAGAAACACCAGCGTAAGATGCAAGTTGCCGGGCGCGACCGGCGCGCCGTTTATGGCCAGATCGCTGCACAGCTTGATGAGCCGTTCGTGCAGCGTTGCATCCGGCAGCAGCGCGAAAAACAAACGCTGCGTAGCGGGCCTTTCATTCATCTGAAGCCAGAAAATCCAGCATGCCCTGCAAGGCCGATTGCACCGCCGCGCGGCGCACCGCGTCACGGTCACCGGTAAAATGTCCGGTGCGGCTTTGCGTTTCCCGCCCCTTGCCGGCCCAGGCGAGGCACACTGTGCCGACGGGTTTTCCCGGCGTGCCGCCGGAGGGTCCCGCCACCCCGCTCACCGCGAGGCTCACTTGCGCATGGCTGCGCGTGAGCGCGCCCTCGGCCATCGCGCGCACGGTCGGTTCGCTCACCGCGCCATGCGCCTCAAGCGTGGCGGCGGGCACACCCAGCATTTCATGTTTGGCGAGGTTGGTATAAGTGACAAAGCCGCGCTCAAACCATTCCGAGCTGCCGGGGATGGAGGTCATGATTTGCGCGGCGTAGCCGCCGGTGCAGGACTCGGCGGTGGTGAGCATCACGCCGCGCTTCTTGAGCAGGGCGCCGGTTTGGCGGGCGAGACCGGCGAGCGTTGTGTCGTCAGGCACACTCATGGGAAATGCAAGCAACGCTACGCGAGAGAGCCACGTGCGGCCCTCAATACGTCCGTCGCGCGCACCATGCAGGCGCGTGACGGCTACTGAACGAATGAATGCCGGCCGGCAGAAAACCCGCCGGCCGGTGTTGCAAAATTACTCGCTTGATCCGCCCATAGAATCGCCGCCTTCGGCGGACTGCTCCGTGGCTTCGTCACCGGCCGGCGCAGCGGCCTCTTTCTTTTCGCACGCGGCAAGGCCGGCGGCGATTATCAAAGCGCTCAACATCATCAGGAATTTTCTGCTCATTACATTACCCCTTGTATGGTTTTAGGAAGGCATGATGCCGGAAAAATCTAACATGTTCAGGTGGCACTATCAAGCACATATATTCCCTGCGCCACGGCGTAGCGAGTTGAAAAAGGCCATGAATAGCTTTATTTCAATAAACGGAAAACGGATTAGTGCCGCAACCGGCTCCGGAGTATTATTGGGCAGGCGGCATAAAATGTCTGCCAGACAGGCAATGGATGGCATTTGCGCGGCCAAATAGTTGACAACGCCGCTTACTCGCGCCCGATGGGATATTTAACTAATTGTTTTATAAGGAGATATAAATATAAAAATTTGGCATGGTTTTGGCAGGTATCTAACTGACCAGATAATTGAGACAGCATAAAATGGCAACATTGCAGCAGACAAAAACGGTTGATTTGAAGCGGGCGTCTTATGCCGTGCGCCAGCGCAGCCGTGGCTATAGCGGCGCGCCGGGCGTGCAGAAGGCGGCGCAGAGGATTACCGCCGTGCTGCAAACCACGCTGGACGCGCCCAGGGTGATCGAGATGTTCGCCGAGGAGGCGCGCGCCAGCGTACCCTTTGACGCTGTTGCTTATGAACACAGCGCCCGAGACATTATTCTCAGCCTGGGTCAGACCGCGCGTCACGCGTGCAGCTACCGTCTGATGCTGGCCGGAGAGGAGTTGGGCCAGCTTACCTTCACGCGCAGAAGGCGCTTCAGTGCTTCGGAGACCCTTCAGCTTGAAGACCTGTTGTGCAGCCTGGTCTATCCCCTGCGCAATGCCCTGCGGTACCACGAGGCGGTGAGGGCAGCGTTCATGTGTCCGCTCACCGGCGTGAATAACCGCGCCACCATGAGCGTCACGTTCAACCGCGAAATAGAAATGGCGCGCCGTCACGCCATGCCGCTATCGCTTATTATTCTGGACATAGACCATTTCAAGCTTATCAACGACAAGTACGGTCACGCCGCGGGCGACAGTGTGATTAAACAACTCGCGCATACCGTGATGGCCTGTATCCGCAACACCGACATGCTGTTCCGTTACGGCGGCGAGGAGTTTACCGTGCTGCTCAGCAATACTGCGCCGGGCGGCGCCGTGCTGCTGGCGGAGCGTATCCGGCGTACGGTGGAAAAGACCGCCTGCATCTACAACGGCATCACTATTCCCCTTACCGTGAGTCTCGGCGTCGCCTTTCTCAAGGATGGCGATACCGAGGCCACCTTGTTCGAGCGCGCTGACAACGCGCTTTATCAGGCCAAATACGAAGGGCGCAACTGCGCCAGGCTTGGCGGCTGATTCACTCTGAATAAGTCAGAATTCCCCGGGCTTATCCGGCCGGCGGCACGAAGCCGGAGGGTTTGGCCGAGCCCTCTCCAAAAAAGTATTTTTCCATTTCCTGCGCCAGAAACTGGCGTGCTTTCGAATCCATCATGTTGAGACGGTACTCGTTGATCAGCATGGTCTGGTGTTTTACCCAACCCTGCCACGCCTCGGCGCTGACGTTTTCATAAATCCGTTTACCCAGCGCGCCCGGATACGGCGGCGCCCTGAGCCCTTCGGCCTCGCGGCCGAGTTTTACGCAGTAAACCATTCGTGTCATGAGTTTCCTTGTGTGCAAGTTGCAGCAATAAATCCTTCACCGGGGCGGGCAGGCCGCGCACATCGGGCTTGGCCATGTTATACCAAACCCGGCGGCCGGGCTCCATCACCGCAGCGGCGATTTTGTTCACCCGCCCCTCGACGGGTGTGATATCAAGATGAAAATGACTGAAGGTATGGCGCAGACCGGGCCAGAATTTCAGTGTGCCTACTTCAAAACCCAGATGGTTGCGGCACCATCGCCTGATTTGCGCGGCCGAGGCCTGACTACACTCCGGCAGGCTCCACAGTCCGCCCCAGACGCCGCCCGGCGGGCGCTGTTCCAGCAGCGTCTCACCGCGGCCGTTATGCAACAAAAGGAACACGGCGCCGCGCACGGGCAGTGTTTTGCGCGGCCTGGGCGCGGGATAATCCGTTTCGCGCCCAATGCCGTGCGCCGCGCAACTCCCGCTCAGCGGGCAACGGCCGCACCCGGGCCGTGCGCGTGTGCACACAGTGGCGCCGAGGTCCATGATGGCCTGGGTGTAATCGCGTGCGCGCCGGGGGGGCGTATGCGATTCGGCGCAGGTCCATAATTGCTGCTCGACACGCCTGCTGCCCGGCCAGCCGTCTATGGCGTGATAGCGCGCCAGCACGCGCTTGACGTTGCCGTCCAGTATGGCGTGACGTTCGCCGTGCGCCAGCGCGAGGATGGCGGCGGCGGTAGAGCGCCCGATGCCGGGTAGTTGTTGCAGCAGCGCCATGTCGCGCGGCAGTTCGCCGTGATGCCGGTCGCGGATCAGGCGCGCCGCGCGGTGCAGGTTGCGCGCGCGCGCGTAATAGCCGAGCCCGGACCAGAGGTGCAGCACTTCATCCGGAGCGGCTTGCGCCAGTGAGTGCACGTCAGGGAAGCGCTGCATGAAGCGCAGGTAATAGGGAATGACGGTAGTGACCTGCGTCTGTTGCAGCATGATTTCGGATACCCACACGCGGTACGCCGTGGGCCGGGTCTGCCAGGGCAAATCCTTGCGCCCGCTGTGGTCGAACCAGCGCAGCAGACGGGTGCTGAAGGTGTTGCGTGCGTTCGCCACCGTTTACTGGAACAGATCGCGCAGCTTTTCTTGCAGCTTCTGTTTCAGTTCCTGCTTTTTCTCGTCCAGCTTTTCCTGCGCCCTGCCCTTCACGACGGCCTCTACGTCGGGGCGGTAGGAAAGACTGGCGAACGGGCCGCTGATGCGAATCGGCACGGTCAGGCCCTTGAGCTGCTCCAGGCCTCTGCCGCCCAGTCCTTCCAGGGTGGCGACCACGGTGGCGTTGACCAGGTAGTCCATGCGCTCATTGACCAGATCGGCGCTGCCCCTGCCGGTGACGCGCAACAGCGGCGATTTCGCGCTCAAGTCTTCATTGCGCGCCACGCCGTTGACGAGCGTGAGCGTGCCGTTCAACTCGGAAAAATCGGTTTGATTGGGCTCGTCGCCAGCCGCCGCCGTGGCCGCGCCGCCCTTCAATATGGCTTGCGCGTCACGCAACAGCCTGGCGATGTTCACGCCTTTCACCGCCCCGTCCGTGAAGGAGAATGCGGCGCTGCCGGACAACGTTTGTTTCATCTCGGCGGTTGTCGCGCCCCGCAGGGTGAGTTTGGCGTTCATCATCGCTTTTCCGGTAATGCGTTCCTTGCCGAACAGATCTTTCAGCAATGGCCCGGCCTGCACGCCTTGCAGCGACTCATCCAGCGTCAGCAGCGGAGTTTTGCCACGCACGTCGAGGCGGGTAGCGCCGCTGTAGCTGCCTTCATACAATTTCGCGCTCATTGGAATCCTGATGTCGCCATCGCCCGCGCTGGGCGTGACAACGACGTCGCTCAGGCGCAGATTTTTTGCCTTGAGCCCGGCAAGACGCAGTTCGCCGTTGAGATTGAGCTTGCGCAACGTCTCTGCCGGAAACAGCGCCGCCCCTGCAGCGGCTGCGCTGGCCGGGGTGGCGGGTTTGTCATCGTCCTTGGCCGGCGGCGGGAGATAGCGATCAAGGTCAATCTCATTCAGCGCCAGTTTGAAGCTGGTCTTCGGGTTGCCGAAATTGCTGATGGTAATATTCCCGTTTGCGCTGACATCGTCCATGCGCAGGGCCAGCTTGTTGAGGCTGACGCGCTGTGCGGTGGCGGCGATGTGCGTCTCCAGCGCGGCCCTGTTTAATGTCGAGCCATTGGCGGTGCGCGGCGGTTTGATGCCGAGCGTGTTCATCAGTTCGCGTGGACTGAATTCCGCCACCTTGAGCGCGCCGGTGAAGGACGGCGTATCGAGCAGCTTTTCGCCCTTGAGCGATCCGCTCGCCGTGAGGCCATAGCCGGCGAGCTTGATATCCGACAGCGTGAGGGTTTGTTCCGGCAGGGCGGCATCCAGTTTGGCGCTGAGCCCGGCCAGCCGCTCCTTCTCGCGCGCCAGTTCGATGTTGAGCAAAGCGCCCATGAGTTGATAGCGCGCAGCGGCAAGGTCAATGCGGCCCTCACCGTCGAGCGCAACGCGGCTGCGCAGCGGCCCGCTCTCCAGGCCGAACTCCAGCGTAATATCAAACGGTTTTTTGTCCGCCAGCGCGCCGGTTCGCAATGTAAGCCGATTGACTGTGTAACTCGCGCCGCTCGCCTTGTCTTCCCATATAATGGAGGTGTCGCGCACGTCCACGCCGCCTACGGCGAGCGCGGAGAGTTGGGCAAGCGGGCTTTCCCGCTTCTTGTCTTGACCCTTGGCGGTCAGATCATCCCAGTTGGCCTTGCCCGATTTATCTTTGCCGAGGCGCAGCACGAGGCCGTGCAGGGAAACCGTATCCACTTCCACTTGTTTCCTGAGCAAGGGCAGCAGCTTCACGCGCAGTTGCGCGGACTGCAAGGCGGCGAAGGGCTGATCGCCGAAGCCCGGCGCGTTGCTGAGCCGCGCCTCGCCCAGCTTTATCCCCAGCCAGGGAAACACCGACAGGCTGATCCTGCCCGGAATGCTCAGCTCGCGCCCGGTGCGCTCCTGCACCAGGGCGATAATCTCCGGCTTGTAATCGTTGGGATCGAAAAACAGCAGCAGCGCGCCGCCCGCGCCCACGATGACGAGCAGGACGGCGCCGGTGATCCAGGCAATGAGTTTGGTTGCGGTGCGCATGCGCTCAAGCCTTGCGTAGGATGGGTTTAAGAATGCTCATGATACACTAAGCTCCGTTTACCGGGTCTGCAAGAATTGCTTCATGCCCATCGTTCGCGAGCAATCAGTGACAATGACCGGCCGGGACGGAAAATGTTCCGGCGGAGTGCTGTCGGGCGCGGTTTACAGCCCGCGCGAGCGCACCCTGCGCGCGCTCAAGGCGTGGGCCATATGCTGGGCGCTGGCGCTGCTGTCGGTGCCGGTCATCGGGCTGCACTGGTTTCTGGTGCCGGGTTTTGCCGTCGCAGGGGTGGTGCTGGGCGTGCAGCGCTACCGGATGCGGGAGGCAAGCGGCGTGTTGACCGGCCGGTGCGCATTGTGCGGGAAAGAATTCAGCCTCGCACTGGAACCAAACGAGCGTGCGCCGCTGTGGAAATACTGCCCGCACTGCCAGGCCGCGCTGCACGTTGAGGCTGTTTAGTCGGGGCTATCATGCGCGATTTTCGAGGAATGTTTGCCCTGTTTCTTGCCGCCGTCATCATCATCGGCGGCCTGGCGGCGCTCGGCATTCTGCTTTATAACACCGTGGTGTATCTCAATAACTGGCTCAATCCTTTGTAGGCAGGGCGCTCACGCCAAGAACAGGTTGTACGCCTGATTTTTCTCCTCGGCGTAACAGCGGTAGCCGACCTCTTTCAGGAAATCCTGAAACGCGCCCCGCTCCGCGGGCGGCACCTGCACGCCGATCAGCACGCGCCCGTAAGCCGCACCGTGGTTACGATAGTGAAACAGGCTGATGTTCCAGCGCTGTCCGATGCGGTTTAAAAAGTGCAGCAGCGCGCCGGGCCGCTCCGGAAATTCGAAGCGGTACAGGATTTCATGTGGCACTTTATTATTGCTGTGTCCGCCCACCATGTAGCGGATGTGCATCTTGGCCATTTCATTGTCGGTCATGTCCAGCACCGGATAACCCTTGGCGCGCAGCTTGGCGATCAGCCTTTCCTTCTCCGCCGGGCCGTCGTGCATCTGCACCCCCGCGAACACGTGCGCCTGTTGCGGGTCGTAATAGCGGTAATTGAATTCGGTCACGGAGCGATTGCCGATGGCCTCGCAGAATTCACGAAAGCTGCCCGGCCGTTCCGGTATGGTGACGGCGAACAGCGCCTCGCGCTGTTCGCCGATTTCGGCGCGCTCCGCGACGTGGCGCAGCCGGTCGAAGTTCATGTTCGCGCCGCTGTTGATGGCGGCCAGACTCTCGCCGTGGAGCTGTTCGCGCGCCAGGTATTTTTTCAGTCCCGCTACGGCCAGCGCGCCCGCGGGCTCCACGATGGAGCGCGTGTCGTCGAAGATGTCCTTGATCGCGGCGCAGATTTCATCGGTGCTCACCAGAATCACTGCATCCACGCACTGCTGCACGATGCGGAACGGCTCCTCTCCAACCTGGCGCACCGCCACGCCGTCGGCGAAGATGCCCACCTGATCCAGCACTACGCGCCGCCTGGCGCGCAGCGCCTCATGCAGGCACGCCGCGTCATCCGGCTCCACGCCGATGACCTTGATCTCCGGGCGCAGTTGTTTCACATAGGCCGCCACCCCCGCGATCAATCCGCCGCCGCCCACCGGCACGAAGATGGCGTGCAGCGGGCCGCTGTGCTGCTGCAAAATCTCCATGCCCACCGTGCCTTGTCCCGCGATCACCTCCGGGTCATCGTAGGGGTGGATGAAGGTCATGCGCTGTTCGCGCGTGAGCTTCATGGCGTGCTCATAGGCGTCGTCGTAGCTGTTGCCGTGCAGCACGATCTCCGCGCCGAGGTTGCGCACCGATTCCACCTTGATTTCCGGCGTGGTCTTGGGCATCACGATCAGCGCCCTGACGCCGCGCCGCTGCGCGGCCAGCGCCACCCCCTGCGCGTGATTACCCGCCGAGGCGGTGATGACGCCGTGTTGCAGTTGCTCCGGGCTGAGGTGCGCGATTTTGTTATATGCGCCGCGCAGCTTGAAGGAAAATACCGGCTGCAAGTCCTCGCGCTTCAGCAGCACGCTGTTATGCAGGCGGCGTGACAGGCCGGGGGCGAAATCAAGCGGCGTTTTCTGCGCCACGTCGTACACCCGCGCCTGCGTGATCTTTTCGATATAGTGTTTCATGTATAACCTATTGTAACAGCAGGGCTTCTTTATTGCGCGTATAAGAGGTATTCTTGGCTTTTTGCAAAGCATCGGGACGTGAATCAATGACCAAGGACGAAATGAAAATCGCCGTGGCCAGGGCCGCGCTGGAATACGTGCAGACCGGCGAGGTGATCGGGGTGGGTACCGGCTCCACGGCCAACGCCTTTATAGACGCACTGGCCTCCGTCAAACACAAAATCGAAGGCGCGGTGGCGAGCTCGATAGCCAGCGCCGAGCGCCTGAAAAAACACGGCATACCGGTGCTGGATTTGAACGAGACCGGCGATTTGTCCGTCTACGTGGACGGCGCGGACGAGGCCACCAGACATTTACACCTTATTAAAGGCGGCGGCGGCGCGCTCACGCGCGAAAAGATCGTCGCCGGGGCAAGCCGCAAATTCATTTGCGTCGCCGACGAATCCAAGCTGGTGGACGTGCTGGGCGCCTTCCCCCTGCCCATCGAGGTGATTCCCATGGCGCGCAGTTTCGTGGCGCGCCAACTGGTGAAGCTGGGCGGCACGCCGGTGCTGCGCGAGAATTTCACCACCGACAACGGCAACGTCATTCTGGACGTGCGTGGTTTGCAAATACTCGACCCGCCCAAACTGGAGGCGGAACTGAACAACATCCCCGGCGTGGTCACCAACGGCCTGTTTGCGCTGCGCCCGGCCGACGTGCTGCTGCTCGGAACGCCGGGCGGCGTGCGCAAGCTGACCTGAACGATGCTGCGCTGGCTGATAATCCTGGGCGTGGTGCTGGCGCTGATCGGGCTGCTATGGCCCTGGATCAGCAAGCTCGGCTTCGGCAAGTTGCCGGGAGATATTGCGTTTGAGCGCGACGGCACGCGCTTTTATTTTCCCATCACCACTTCGATCATCATCAGCATCGTTATCTCCATCGTGCTTTGGTTATTCCGCAAATAGGAGGCGCACATGAACAAAAAACCCGAGGTCAAAAAAGATCCGATGTACATGCTGTTGCGTGAAGGTAAAATCGCCGACTTCAATTCGCGCAAGACGCACGGAGACAAATGCGATCTCACTCACTGCGATTTCCGCGGGCTTGATCTGCGCGGCCTCGACGCCGCCGGCCTCGATTTCAGCCACAGCTACTTCCGCCAGGCCGATCTGCGCGGCGTGGACCTGTCCGCCAGCAAACTGGAGGGCGCCAGCCTCAACGGCGCGCGCATCTCCGGCGCGTATTTCCCCAAAGAGTTGAGCGCGGACGAAATCACCCTCTCGCTCCTGCACGGCACGCGCCTGCGTTACAGGTAATGCGCATCGGCACGCCGCTCAGCCCCTCCGCCACGCGCGTGATGCTGCTGGGCGCGGGTGAGCTGGGCAAGGAGGTCATCATCGCCTTGCAGCGCCTGGGGGTGGAGGTCATCGCGGTGGATCGCTATGCCAACGCGCCGGGGCATCAGGTGGCGCATCGCGCGCATGTGATTGACATGACGGACGGCGCGGCCCTGAAAAAACTGGTGCAACGGGAAAAGCCTCATCTCATCGTGCCGGAGATCGAGGCGATTGCGACCGATGCGCTGATTGGGATTGAGCGCGAGGGTATCGCCGAGGTGATACCGACCGCGCGCGCCGCGCAGCTTACCATGAACCGCGAAGGCATCCGCCGCCTCGCCGCAGAACAACTGGGTTTGCCCGCCTCGGCTTACGCCTTTGCCTCCAGCCTGGCCGAACTGCGTAATGCGATTGATAAAAAAATCGGTTATCCCTGCATTATCAAGCCCGTCATGTCGTCTTCCGGCAAGGGCCAGTCGCTGATAAAAACGCCGCAGGAGGCCGAGACGGCGTGGAATTACGCGCAAAGCGGCGCTCGCGTGGGGCTGGGCAAGGTGATCGTGGAAGGAGTGATTGAGTTTGATTATGAAATCACCCAGCTTACGGCGCGCGCCAGCGGCGCATCGGGTGAAATCGAAACGTATTTCTGCGAACCCATCGGACACGTGCAAGTCAAAGGCGATTACGTGGAGAGCTGGCAGCCGCAGCCTATGAGCCGGACCGCGCTCGCTGCGGCGCGCGACATTGCCGGAAAGGTTACGGACAATTTGGGCGGGCGCGGCATCTTCGGCGTGGAACTGTTTGTCAAAGGCGATCAGGTGTGGTTTTCCGAGGTCAGCCCGCGCCCGCACGACACCGGCATGGTGACCATGATTTCTCAGGTGCAGAGCGAATTTGAAATCCACGCGCGCGCAATTCTGGGCCTGCCGGTTTCAGTCGAGATGAGATCACCCGGCGCCAGCGCAGTGATCTACGGCGGCCTGGAAGCCAAGGGCATCGCCTTTGACGGCGTGGATGAGGCGCTGCGCGTGCCTGGTACTGATGTCCGTCTGTTCGGCAAACCGGAATCGTTCATCAAGCGCCGCATGGGCGTCGCGCTGGCCAGCGGTAAAGATATTGACGAGGCTAGGCAGCGTGCTAAGCTTGCAGCGAGCAAAGTCAGGCCCGTTAAAGGACTCTGAGCCAGATTGCTCCACTAGCACTTCCTAATGCCATAGTATTTTAAATACGGTTTTTAAACAGCTCAAGCAAGTTCCGAGGGCGGGATGAAAAAGCTTTATACCATTGGCTACGAAGGCACCGCATTGGATGACTTCATGCACGTGCTCAAGGCAGCCAAGATAGATGTACTGTTGGATGTCCGCGAGCTAGCGATCTCGCGGCGCAAGGGCTTTTCCAAGGCCGCCCTAGGCGGCGCCTTGGCCGAGGCCGGTATACGCTACCGCCACGAGAAGCAACTGGGTTCGCCCAGGACGATCCGGCACCAGCTGCGCGAGGATGGTAACTACCCGCGCTTCTTCTGCGAGTTTGATCGGCACTTGATCGAACAGTCGGCGTTGCTGGAGACCCTCGCCGAGGAGCTTAAGGGCAACGTCGCATTGATGTGTTATGAAAAAGACCACAAAGAGTGCCATCGGCGCTCGGTCGCAGATGCCCTGGCCGGGCTGCTTGGCAAGACACCGATCCATTTGGGGGTGGATGACCATGCAAGAGAAGCATCAAAAGCGGCGCATTCGTATCCTCGTCAAGGCGTTTCCGCAGCCTAGCACGAAGCACGAAGAAACCGTTTGCTGTGCCGGCGTCACCGAGGATGGCCGAGAGCTGCTCCGGCTCTATCCGATCCGCTACCGCCGACTGCCCAAAGGCGATCAATTCGATCGCTATGATCTCGTCGAAATGACGACCACCAAGGCCCCCTCGGACACGCGGCCCGAGAGCCGTCGCGTCGATGAGGGCTCGATTCGGCTGATCCAACACGGCGGGATTTCTGAAGAGGCGAAGGTCAAGCTCTGGCGGCCCTTCATCGCTCCTTCGATTGGACTCCTGATCGAGGAGAACAAGACTGCCGGACGCAGCCTTGGTATCATCCGCCCCCAACCCGAGAGCATCAAATTCATCGTCAAGGAAGCGAAGGAAAGCAACGCCGAAGACCAGGCAGTCGCCGATCTGATCTTCCACGAGCAGGCCTCATTGCTCGAAGACCCGCTAAAGCCTATCGAGAAGCCCAAGCACAGTTTCTCCTACCAGTTCACATGCGCAGATCCGACACGCTGCACCTGCGCCAAGAACCCCCATACGCACCAGATCCACGACTGGGAAGTACAGGGGGCCTACTTCTACTACAAGCGCAAGTACAAGACCGAGGAAGTGACCTTGGCGAAGATGATACAGGCTTATCAGGAAAACATCCCAACACGCAACCTGCATTTCGTCATGGGCACCATGGCCTCACACCCGAAGACGTTCATCATAATTGGGACACTACGCACGGGTGTTGACCCCGATGAGCTATCGAGGCAGGGGGAGTTGCTTTAGATACCACCTAGAGCTATACCCATGATGTCCGCAAAGCTGGGCTCCATGGGCAGGCATAGGGCGAATTTAGGATAACCTTGATGTTTCTGATTATCTTCTCCACGAAACAGATAATGGAGCACGATCAGGCCGGTTGCGGGGCAATACGCGCGTTGAGCATTTGGCTCAGCACATGAGGCGCGGGTGCGTCATGCGGCGCAGCTTCACGTAGCCGTGTAGACCAAATCGAGTTCGGGAAGTGCGCGTCTTCGGGGTAGCGTGGAATCACGTGCCAGTGCAGGTGCGGGGTCTGGTTGCCGAGTGAGGCGAGGTTGATTTTTCCGGGGTGCAGCAGTGCGCGCAGCGCGGCCTCGACGGCGAACACCACGTTCATGAAACGCGCGCGATCACTTTCCGGGAGGTCGGTCATCTCCCTGACATGCTGGTTCCAGATCACGCGGCAAAAACCCGGATAGTCAGGCTCGTTGACCAAAATTACCCGGCAGCGCACGTCGCGCCACAGCACGGTTTCATCCTGCGCGGCGCATAACGGGCAGGCGCTCATCGCGCGGCGCGGATGAGCACGAGTTTGCGCGCGCGCGGCTGGGTGCGGATTTCGTGTTCGCGCCGCAGGGCCTCGGCGCGGCTCGGCGCCGGTTCGCAATACACCATTTTTACCGGCCGGCGCCCGCGTGTATACTTGGCGCCTGCGCCATCGTTGTGCTGACGCGTGCGGCGCTGCGGCTCGGTGGTGACGCCGGTGTAAAGGCTGCCGTCGGCGCACTTCAAGATATAACAAAACCAGGCCTTTTCACTCATTCCGTAATTCATCCATGTCAGAACTATTGCCCGCGGTTGAGATTAACCCATCCGGGCCGGTGACGGCCAGTGTGGTTTGTCTGCATGGACTGGGAGCGGACGGCCACGACCTCACCTCGCTGGCCGCGGAGCTTGATCTTCCCGGTGCGCGCTTCGTGTTTCCTCATGCCCTGGTGCGCCCGGTGACAATTAACGGCGGCTACCGCATGCGCGCCTGGTATGACGTCTTGGGCGCGGACTTCGGCACAACTCAGGATGAAGCCGGGATACGCGAATCCGAACAACGCGTGCGCGCGCTGATACAGCGCGAGGTGGAGCGCGGCGTGTCCACGCATCGCGTCGTACTGGCGGGATTTTCGCAAGGCGCGGCCATCGCCCTGCACACGGCGCTGCGTTATCCGGAGCGTCTGGCCGGGGCGCTTGCGCTCTCCGGTTACCTGCCGCTTGTGGATACATTACAGGCCGAGGTGCATCCGGCCAATAAAGACCTGCCCGTCATGCTGGCGCATGGCACGGAGGATACGGTGATTCCGCTTGCGTTGGGCGAGGCGTCATGCCGGAAATTAACTGCGCTGGGCTGTACGGCGGCTTGGCGCAGCTACCCCATGCCGCACACGCTGTGCGCGGAGGAAATTGAGGATGTGAAGGGCTGGTTGAAAAGAATATTGCTGTTATAAGAACGCGCCCCTCGCCACGAGGGGCGCGTTGTTTGGCCGCGTGCTTCAGTTGACGACCTGCCAGGTGCCGTCAGGCTGGCGGCAGGCGGTGCCGTAGGCGGTTTGTTTTTTACCGTCTATGGTGACCGTGGTGGTGTACTCGCGGCAGTCCTGACCGGCGGACTTATAGGTGCGTGTCGGCGTCACGCTGACGTCACGGCCGGTGTCTGGATTATGCCAGCTCGATACCTGGTTGGTCCTGTTGTTTTCCAGCGCCTGCTGCGCTTTCAACTGGTCGGTCTGATCCATGTATTTGCCGATCTCGCCGCCAATCACGGCGCCGACCAGCGTGCCGGCGATGATGGCCGCGGTCTTGCCTTTGCCTTCGCCGACTTGCGAGCCGAGCACGCCGCCCAGTACGCCGCCTACCACCGCCCCGGTCTGTTGCTTGTCGGGCGGCGTCTCACAGCCCGCCAGGGACAGCGTTAAAGCGCCCGCGATTAAACCGATTGCGATCTTGTTCATGATCTTGATTCTCCTGATGATTTGCCTGTGGCAAGGCCAAATTAATTAGTTATGGTTGAAACAGGCCAAGTGGCGCCTGACGGGTTGCGATAAAAAATTTATTTTAGCCCGGCAGTATGCATGATATAAGACCCCGGCTGCAGAAAAAAGTTGCGCGGGCCGGGGGTCATTTGTGCTCGCTCTGCGGGCGCGCTTGAGCCGCGAACTAGGGCGCCTGGATCGGAATGCCCGCGCTCTTGAAGCGCTCGCATACCTGGAGCAGCAGTTCCGACTTGACCGCCTCGCGTTTGTGCTGGCTCACATCTATGGAGTAGTGGGCGCGGAAAATCGCCGCTGCCCCGGTAATGCCGTCCAGCCATACTTCCGGCACGGGCCCGCGCAACACCGCGGGGTGTGCGGCCAGCGCCTCGCGCAGGATGCGCTGCACCGTGGACAAATCACTTTGATGGGCCACGCTCACGACGAACCAGCAGCGTACGATCCGGTCCAGGTAAGTCCAATTAATGAAAGGACGCGAGATGACTTCGGAGTTGGGAATGATGACCTCCTGGTTTTCCGGGGTGCGCAGGCTGAGCGAGCGGATGCCGATGCGCGTGACGTCGCCTTCGTTGCCGGCGATGGTCACGGTGTCGCCGGTGCGCACCGGGCGCTCGATCAGGATCAGCACGCCGCTGATGAAATTATTGGCGACATTTTGCAGGCCGAAACCGATGCCCACGGCCAGCGCGCCGGTGATGATGGCGAGCGCGGTGAGGTCAATGTTGAGTATGCGTAATATGATGAGGAGGCCGATCAGCGCCACCGCGTATTGCGCGAACACGGACAGGCTGTGACGCGCGCCCGTGTCTTCCACGGTGTAGGACAGCCAGCGCGAGGCGGCCTCGCGGGTCAGGCGCGCGGTGTGCCACAGCAGCACCAGCAATACGGCGGTGAGCAGCAGGATCGCCAGGGTGAGAGGCTTGCCCCCGATCTCAAACAGCGAGCTGAACAGCAGCGCTTCAAGCCAGCGCGCCGGCAGGGAGTGCGCGTCCCAGCCGAACAAGCGGAACAGCAGCCAGAGCGCGCCGGCGGCAAGCAGCGCCTGCGCGGCGCGGCGCAATGGAGGATAGAATCTGGGCAGCCAGGGTGGCGCCATGGGGCGCTGCGCGCCGCGGGTTTCCAGCCGGCGGAACAGATCATTCAACAGGCCGCGCAGCACTCCCCAGCCGGTCAGCACCAGCAGGAGCCAGCCGACAAAGGCGGCCAGGGTCCAGGCAAGATTTAAATAGCCGATCAAGCCCATCAACGCGCTGGCGATCAGCGTGATCACCACCACGCCGAGGATGCGTTCGCTGGCGCGCAACCAGCGCTCGCTCAACACACCCGTAAAAGGCGAGAGCAGCGCATGGCGGTAACGCAGCGCCAGAATCAAACCAGGCAACCAGGTGAGCAGAAACACGCGGTCAATGAAGTCACGCGCCGTGTCCGTAACCGGCGCCACGTGGCCCAGCACGGCGAGGGCGATAAGCAGGCTCAGGCCGAGCGCGGCCCAACGCAGCGCCTGAAACAGGATGGGATGGGTTTCTCTGTTGTGCAGTTCCGGTTCCATCAACAGCAAACGCATCAAGTCCACCGCAATCACATACCCCAGCCACACCATCACCAGCGCCGTCACCACGCTCAACGCGGGTTGCGTCACCCCGGCCAGCACCAGCAGGATGATCACGGCGCCGGCGAAGACCACGCGCAGGGTATTGCCGTGCAACAGGCGCAGCTTGGCAAGCAGCACCTTGACCGCAAAGGTCTGCTCATGCGCGGATACCTTGACAACCAGTTTATTCAGGTAACGGCGCAGCCACAGCATTGCGCCCAGCCACGCGCCTTCCGCCAGAAGCAGCATAATGATGCGCAGGGCGTCGGCCTGACCCAGCGTGGCGAAGACTTGCGTCACGGCGCTGCGCCATAGTGTTTCCGGCAGGGAGGCCAGTTCATCGCCCAGCGTCCGCCAGCCGGAGACGCCCTCCGGCAGGGATTGCCGCGTCGTAAGCGCGCGGCGCAAATTTTCCTCATAAGCGGCACGCAGCGCATCGCGTCGCGTCTGTGCGTTTTCGTTCAAGTCAAGCAGCCGCTCGCGCTGCCGTTCCAGCGCGCGCGTCAGTTTATCTATGGCGCGCAACTGTTGCGCGGCGGGAAAACGTTCCGCTCCGCCCAGTGCAAGACGCTTGCTGGCGACCTCACGCTGCTGTTCCAGCACGGAGAGGCGCTGCTTGATGATCTGCGTTTGCGAGGCGAGCGTGTCCAGAAGATCATCCGCTTGCTGTACGGCGTGACGCGAAGGCGTTGTGTCCTCGATCTGCCTGAGGCGCAACCCGGCGTCGGCCAGCGCCAGTTCGGTTTGCTTGATCTTGATAAGCTCATCGGTTTCAAACAGTTCGGTCTTGAGACGTTCGCGTTCCGCGCGCACGGCGGCGCCGTCACCCCGCAGGGAATCAAGGCGCCGGTTCAGTTCGGCGGCGCGGTTGAGTAAACGGCGGTGCTCCTGTTGCAGCGGCGCCTGCAATTCCTCCAGGGTTTCGCGTTGCGTGAGTTCAGCGCCTGCGCCGTGCAAATCGCCGAGCCGCTGCGTCCATTGCGCAGTAATATCCAGGCGCTGATTGGCGAGCGTCACGCCGGTTTCAAGGTTGCCGAGGTGTTCCTGCTCAAGCTCCAGTAATGCCTGTTTATTCTTGAGGGTTTCTTCAAGGCCGCTGATCTCCTGGCGCGAGGCGCGCCCCGTGGACTTGAGCGCGATAATTTGCGCCTTCAGCGCGCCAGCCTCGTTTTCCAGCGCGTCAATGACCTGCTGCGCGTCCTGCTTTTTAACCCGCAGGCTGTCCAGGGCGATGCGCGCGGATTCCAGATCGAGTTCGGCCTGGCGCACCATGCCGCGCGTGATCTCGCTGGCGCGCAAGGTTTTGAGTTTTCGGGCGTTGGATTCCTGCAGCGCGTCAAGCTCGGCCTGTTCACGCTCCAGCGCGGCCTGTTCCTCGCGCAGCGCCGCCTGGCGCGCCTGTAATTGTTGCGCGCCCGCCTCCGCGCTAAAGAGCTGCGCGCCGGGAAACAGGCTGATTGCCGCGGCGAAGACGGCGGCTGACAGGCGGTTAGGCGCTCTCATGACGATCCTCCTTGCCAGTAATGCAGCGCGATACCCGCAAACACCGCGAAACCGAGCCAGTTGTTGTTGAGAAACGCCTTGAAGCACAGGGCGGGTTCACGCGTCTGTATTAAATAGTGATGATACAAGGCAAAGCCTGCCGCCAGCGCGACGCCGAGATAATAAAACAATCCCAGATGCGCCTGCCGCCCGGCGAGGATGAGCACGATGAAAAACGTGAGCTGCAGCAGGCCGATGATGAGCCGGTCCAGTTCACCGAACAATATCGCCGTGGACTTTACCCCGATCTTCATGTCGTCCTCGCGATCCACCATCGCATACATCGTATCGTACACCGTGGCCCACAGCAGCGCGGCGATGAACAACAGCCACCCGGTAGCCGGAACGGCGCCGGTCTGCGCCGCGTAGGCCATGGGCACGGCCCAGCCGAACGCCGCGCCGAGATGCACCTGCGGCAGGTAAGTGTAACGCTTGGCGAACGGATAGGTAACAGCCAGCAGCGCGCCGGCAAAGGAAAGCTTCACGGTAAGGGGGTTCAGAGTCAATACCAGAGCAAATGCGAGCAAGCATAGTACCGCGAATAAGATTAACGCTTCCTTGGGCGCGACTTTTCCAGCGGTGATGGGGCGGTCCCGGGTGCGCGCCACATGCCGGTCTATATCACGGTCGGCATAATCATTGATGACGCAACCCGCGGAGCGCATCAACACCACACCCAGTACGAACACGGTGACCACCCATACGTCCGGCTTACCCTTGCCCGCGATCCACAATGCCCACAAGGTGGGCCACAGCAGCAAAAAAATCCCGATGGGCTTGTTGAGCCGCATCAGCAGGGCGTATTGCCAGGCGCGCGCCTTGAACCCTGGCGCACGCGCCGCGATGGCCGTGCGCAGGCGGCTTAGAATGGCTTTGGGGATTTTGGTTTGCATGAAGACATATCATGCAAGAATATCTCGGACAGTAACAGGGGTTTGCCGCCCAACTGAAACAGCGAGCGCCTGCCCCAGACGGATGGTGGCCTGGCCGCCAGACCGCGCGTGGCGTTTTCAAACAGCGCATGACCGCGCATCAGGCAGGCGATCTCTAGATCACCGCGGCGCATGGTCTTGTCGGCGAACAACACCGCGCCGAGCGAGCGGTTGCCGAGGCGTGTGAGGCGGCGGTATTTGCCTGAAAGCGTGGCGCGTGGAATCACGGTGCGCGCAAACACCCACGGTTCGCCATGACATAATAAATACACCTCGCGCACAAACACCGTCTCAGCCGCACGCAGCCCCAGCGCGCGCGACTCATCCGGCAATGGCCGCTGCCAGCCCTGACGCAGCACGCGCACCTCAAACGCGCCCTCGCACACTTCCAGCAAACGGCGCGTGAGCGATGCGGAATCAAACAGCCAGCTCCACAGCGTGGCCGGAATGTGTGACCGCGTAACAAGACGTGGCGTGCGCCACGGAGAAAAGACGGACATCTGTCTGCAATGAAGAATAGGGCTGGAGAGAACGGCCTATTTTCTCACGAATTTTCCAGCCTTTGTTGCAACTCGATGAGATTTCCGTCCGGATCGCGCACAAAAAGCTGCGCCAGCCCATGCCGCCCCTCGCGCAGCGGAACGCCCAGCCTGACGAGATGCGCCTTCATCGCCGCATAGTCGTCAATCAAAAACGCCACATGAAAATCACGCCGAGGCCGTTCTCCGGCCGGCGGCAAGGGGCCCGGCACCGCCATCAGGTGCAGTTCA
Source organism: Gammaproteobacteria bacterium (assembly GCA_003599485.1). Classification (GTDB taxonomy): domain Bacteria; phylum Pseudomonadota; class Gammaproteobacteria; order SURF-13; family SURF-13; genus SURF-13. The sequence goes on along the minus strand of QZKM01000014.1, from coordinate 6,574 downwards.
TTTTCCCCCAGGTCATACCACACGCCGTCAAAGTCAAAGCTGTGACGCGGCTTCTCCTTCAATCCCAGCACGCCCTCATAAAACTCGCGCGCACGCGCAAGATCACTCACCAGTATCGCCGCGTGCAGCAGTTTCGAGATTTTCATATAAGCCTGATCTAAAGATTTATGGGGCCTCTGATCTATCCGGTGTCATACCTCGCCATACTGCGCCCCCTCGCCCAGCCAGCGGCGGATCAGGGGCGGCACATGGGCGGGATAACTGTTGAGCAACAGTTCGGCGGTGTGTTCTATCTGCGGCAGCAGGTGCTGATCGCGTGCGAGGTCGGCGATGTGCAGTTGCAGCATGCCGGCTTGGCGCGTGCCGAGCACTTCGCCGGGGCCGCGCAGTTCCAGGTCCTTGCGCGCGATCTCGAAGCCGTCGCGGGTGTCGCGCAGCGCGGCCAGGCGCGCGGTGGCGTATCGGGACAGCGGGGCGTGGTAGATGAGCGCGCAGTGACTTTGCGCCGTGCCCCTGCCCACGCGCCCGCGTAACTGGTGCAGTTGCGCCAAGCCCAGGCGTTCGGCGTTTTCGATGATCATCAGGCTGGCGTTGGGCACGTCCACGCCGACTTCAATCACGGTGGTGGCGACGAGCAGGTCAATTTCGCCCTGTTTGAAACGGCGCATGATTTCATCTTTTTCCCGCGCCTTCATGCGGCCGTGCACCAGGGCGATACGCAGGTCCGGCAGCGCAGCGGCGAGCTGTGCGGCGGTGTCCTGCGCGGCCTGGCATTGCAGCATTTCGGACTCCTCAATCAGCGTGCACACCCAATAGGCTTGCCGCCCCGCGCGGCATGCCTGATGCACGCGCTCCACCACCTGCGCGCGGCGCGTATCGGAGATCACGCTGGTTTCGATACCCATGCGGCCGGGCGGAAGCTGGTCTATCACGGAACTGTCGAGATCGGCGTAAGCGACCATGGCCAGCGTACGCGGGATGGGCGTGGCGGTCATGATGAGCTGGTGCGGATACCGCCCGTTATTGAAACCCTTGCTGCGCAACGCCAGGCGCTGGTGCACGCCGAAGCGATGCTGCTCGTCTATGATGACCAGGCCGAGTTTGTGAAATAGCACGCCCTCCTGAAACAGCGCGTGGGTGCCGATCACCAGGGCGGCTTCACCGCTCTGAATGCGCGCGGTTATATCGGCGCGTGCGCCTTTCTTGAGCCTGCCGGTCAGCGTGGCCACCTTAATATCAAGCGGCGCAAGCCAGCGGGTGAAATTTTGCAGGTGCTGTTCCGCCAGTAACTCGGTCGGCGCCATCAATGCAACCTGCCAGCCCGCTTCGATGGCGTGCAGCGCGGCACAGGCGGCCACCAGGGTCTTGCCGCAGCCGACGTCGCCCTGCACCAGGCGCAGCATGGGCACGGCGCGGGCGAGGTCATGGCGGATCTCTCCGATGACGCGCTGCTGCGCCGGGGTGAGATGAAACGGCAGGTGGCTGAGCAGCGCGGCCATGAGTTTTCCCGACGCATCCAGCACCGGCGCGGGGTGGCGCTGCACGCGGCCGCGCAGTTCGCGCAGGCTCAAGTGATGCGCCAGCAGTTCCTCGAACGCGAGACGGCGCTGTGCGGGGTGCTCGCCCTTTTCCAGCAGGATGGTGGAGACGTCGGGCGGCGGATAGTGTACGCAAAGCAGCGCATCGGCCAGTTTGGGCAACTGAAGTTCGTGCAGCAGCGTTTCCGGCAGCCACTCATGCAGCGACTCGGGATAATTTTGCAGCAGGCGCAGCGCCTGTTGCGTGAGCGGGCGCAACGTTTGCTGATGCACGCCTTCTGTCGCCGGATAAATCGGCGTGAGGCGCTCTTCGACCGGGCTGATCGCGTCGTGGTTGATCAGGCGGTACTCAGGATGAATCATTTCCAGCCCGGATTTGCCCGCGCGCACCTCGCCGAAACAGCGCATGCGCGCGCCGCGCGCAAGCGCGGCGTGTTGCGCGGCGTTGAAATGAAAAAACCGCAGCGTGAGCAAGCCGCTGCCGTCGCTCACGCGGCTGAGCAGCATTCTTCTTTTGGCGTACTGGATTTGCGTGAGCTCGATCACGCCTTCGATCACCGCTTGATCGCCAGGGCGCAGCGCACCGATGGGGGTGATGCGGGTGCGGTCCTGATAGCGCAGCGGGAGATGAAACAGCAAATCCTGCACCGTGCGCAGCCCCAGACGCGCCAGACGCGAGGCAGCGCGCGGCCCCACGCCCTTGAGGCGCGTAACGGGAATGTGATCGAGCGCGGCGTGTGCCAGAAATGCTAACCGCTCAAGTCCATGACGGCGTCCATCTCCACCTGCGCGCCCTTGGGCAGCGCGGCCACGCCCACCGCGGCGCGCGCGGGATACGGTTCGCTGAAATAGCGCGCCATGACTTCGTTCACCAGCGGGAAGTGCGCGAGATCGGTGAGATAGACGTTGAGCTTGACGACGTGCGCCAGCGTGCCGCCCGCCGCCTCCGCCACCGCCTTGAGATTGTCGAATACCTGCGCGATCTGCGCGCGTATGTCGCCCTGTACCAGCTCCATGCTGACCGGCGCGAGCGGAATCTGGCCGGACAGATACACGGTGCCGCCCGCGCGCACCGCCTGCGAGTAAGTGCCGATGGCCTTGGGGGCTTTATCGGTAGTGATAGTGCGTTTCATTATGATTTGACGCGCGCGATGCGCACCACCACCGGCAGCGAGCGTATCCTGCGCATGATGTTGGCGAGGTGCTTGCGGTCGCGCACCGCGATCAGGAAATTGATGGCGGTATACATGCCGTCATGTTCCTCGATGCCGACATTTTCGACGTTCGCGCCCTGTTCCGCAATCACCGCCGCCACGCTGGCCAGCACGCCGCGCTGATTGGCGACCTCCACGCGCATTTCCACCGGGAACTCGCCCGTCACGCCCGGCTCCCACTGCACGTCTATCCATTTTTCAGGGCGGCTGCGGAATTCGGCCACGTTCTTGCAGGTCTCGGTGTGAATCACGATGCCGCGCCCGGCGCTGACAAAGCCGATGATGGGGTCGCCGGGGATGGGGTGACAGCACTTGGCGTAGCTTACCACCATGCCCTCGGTGCCTTTGATGGCGAGCGGCGCGTGGGCGCCCGGTTTGGCGCCGGCGTCCCCAGGCGCGAGGTGGCGCGCGGCCAGCACCGCCGGGCGGTTGCCGAGGCCGATTTCTTCCAGTAATTGCTCCAGACTGTCGAGTTTCAGTTCGGCGAGCAGGGATTGCACGCGCTTTTTTGGCACCTGGTTGAGCGAAGTGGAGAAGGCGCGCAGTGTCTGATCGAGCAGGCGCCGGCCCAGTTCTACCGACTCATCACGTTTCAGGTTTTTCAGATACTGGCGGATGGCGGCACGCGCCTTGGCGGTGACTACGAAATTGAGCCAGGCCGGATTGGGGTGCGCGTGTTTGGAGGTGATGATCTCCACCGACTGGCCGTTGCCGAGCAGCGTGGACAGCGGCGCCAGTCTTCTGTCTATTTTCGCCGCCACGCAGGTATTGCCCACGTCGCTGTGCACCGCGTAGGCGAAGTCCACCGCCGTGGCGCCGCGCGGCAGTTGCATGATTTTGCCCTTGGGCGTGAATACGTACACCTCGTCCGGGAACAGATCAATCTTCACGCTTTCCAGGAATTCGAGCGAGTTGCCTGCATTCATCTGCATTTCCAGCAGCCCGCGCAGCCATTCGTGCGCGCGTTGTTCGGCGCTGCTGCTCGCCTCCTTGGATTTGTACAGCCAGTGCGCGGCGATGCCCGCCTCGGACATGCGGTCCATGTCGCGGGTGCGGATCTGCACCTCGATCGGCACGCCGTAGGGCCCGAACAGCGTGGTGTGCAGCGATTGATAGCCGTTGGCCTTGGGGATGGCGACGTAGTCCTTGAACTTGCCGGGCACCGGCTTGTACAGGTTGTGCACCGCGCCCAGCACTCGATAACAGGCATCCACCGTGTCCACGATGATGCGGAAGCCGTATACGTCGGTGATCTCGGTGAAGGAAAGTTTTTTGCCCTGCGCGCGGTAGTAGTTGAGCATCTTGCGGTAGATGCTGTACACATGCTTTTCCCGCCCCAGCACCTCGCCCTCCAGCCCTTCTTCGCGCAGACGGCGCTTGATGGCGTTGCCGATCTTGCGCACGATCTCCTTGCGGTTGCCGCGCGCCTTCTTCACCGCTTCGGTGAGCACCCGGTAGCGCAGCGGATAGAGCGCGGCGAAGCCCAGGTCTTCGAGTTCGATGCGCAGCGTGTTCATGCCCAGCCGGTTGGCGATGGGCGCGTAGATTTCCAGCGTCTCGCGCGCCACGCGGCGGCGTCTATCCGGCGGCAGCGCGCTCGCGGTGCGCATGTTGTGCAGGCGGTCGGCGAGCTTCACCAGGATCACGCGGATGTCGCGCACCATGGCGAGCAGCATCTTGCGGAAGTTCTCCGCCTGCGCCTCGGCGCGCGTCTCGAATCTGATCTGGGTGAGTTTGGAAACGCCGTCCACCAGTTCCGCGACCTCGGCCCCGAACCGTTTGGCGATCTGCTCCTTGGCGGTGGGCGTGTCCTCGATGACGTCGTGCAGCAGTGCGGCCATCAGGCTTTGCGCGTCCATGCGCATCTCGGCCAGGATGCGCGCCACGGCGAGCGGATGATAGATGTAAGGTTCGCCGGAAAGGCGCTTTTGTCCCTCGTGTGCCCGCGCGCCGAACTCATAGGCGCCGAGCACCTGCTCCACCTGCCTGGGCTCCAGATAGATGGCTATCAGGGCCTTGAGATCGCCGCTCTGCGGCGTGCCCGTCAGGTCAGGCGCGAGGTAATGAGGGGCGGGTGTAGACATCAGCCACCCCATAGCGGTTATTCGTCGTCAGGCCACTCCGCCGCAGGCGGGGGCGGAGGCGGAGGTTCGGCGGGCTTCAGTTCGGGGACCTCCTCATCCAGGATGGCGCGTCCGACCAAGCCCTGCGCGATCTCGCGCAGGGCCAGCACGGTGGGCTTGTCCTGCTCCCACGGGATGTGCGGTTGCGCGCCGCGCGCCAGTTGACGCGCGCGCTTGGAGGCGATCAAGACCAATTGAAAGCGGTTATCCACCTTGTCCAGACAATCTTCCACCGTGATGCGTGCCATAAGCGTGCTCTGCGTGAGATAAATGACAACACAATAGTTTAACGCAAACCGGGGCGTCAGGCCAACAGGTCTTGCAGCAGCGCCCGCATTTTTTGGGTCTGCGCCGCGCGGCTCAAGCGCCGCGCGCGGATGATGGCCTGCAGGTCGGCGAGCGCGCTCTCGAAGTCGTCGTTCAGCACCAGATAATCGAACTCGGGGTAATGGGCGATCTCGTCGCGCGCGGCCGCCATGCGTTGCTCGATGGTGTCCGCGCTGTCCTGGCCACGAGCCGCAAGCCGCTCGCGCAGCGCCTTGCGCGAAGGCGGCAGGATGAAAATGCTGACGCAATCCGGCTGCGCCATGCGGACGCCGCGCGCACCCTGCCAGTCTATGGTGAGAATCACGTCCAGACCTTGGAGCAAACGCTCCTCTACAAACGAGCGTGAGGTGCCGTAGCGGTGGCCGAACACCACAGCGTGCTCCAGAAAGTCGCCTTGCGCAAGGCGCGCTGAAAAATCCGCATCGGAGACAAAATGATAATGCACCCCATCCTGCTCGCCGTGGCGCATGGGGCGCGTGGTGCAGGAAATCGAAGCGGCGAGGTTGGGCGTGGTCTTGATGAGCGTCTGCACCAGGCTCGACTTCCCCGCCCCGGAGGGCGCGGCGACGATGTAGAGCGTGCCGGTCATTCGATGTTTTGAATCTGTTCGCGCGCCTGCTCGATCAGCACCTTGAGCTCGATCGAGGCGCGCGTGGTGGCGAGGTCCACGGATTTGGCGCCCAGGGTGTTGGCCTCGCGCCCCAGTTCCTGCATCAGGAAATCCAGGCGCCTGCCGCCCGGCCCTTGCTCGCCCATGACCCGCGCCATCTCATCCAGGTGCGCCTCAAGGCGCGCGATCTCTTCCTCTACGTCCATCTTTTGCAGCAGCATCAGCATTTCCTGCTCAATGCGCGCCGGGTCAAAACCGGCCTTGAGCTCCAGCAAACGCTGCGTAAGCTTGACGCGCTGCTCGGCTTGGATGCGCGGCAGTTGCCCGCGCACCTGGGCGATCACCTGCTGCATGTCGCGGCGGCGCTGCTCGAGAAACGCGGCGAGCTTGGCGCCTTCGCGCTCGCGCGTGCCCACCAGCTCTTTCAGCGCGGCATCGAACAAGGCCAGCGCCTGCGCGCCCAGTTGCGCCTGATTGATTTCGGACGCCTGCACCACGCCCGGCCAGCGCAACACCTCCAGCACATCGGGCGGCGCGCACGTACCCATCATTCCGGCCGTTTCACGGCAGGCGCGCGCGAGTTCGTTCACCACCTCCGCATTGATGTGCAGCTTTTGCGCCGCCTTGGCTGGATCGGTCTGCACGCGCAAAGTGCAGTCCAGCTTGCCGCGCTTGATGCGCGCCCCGGCGCGCTCGCGCAGCTCCGGCTCCAGCGCGCGCAACTCCTCCGGCAGGCGCGGGCTGACCTCCAGAAAACGGTGG
>QZKM01000037.1 GCA_003599485.1 Gammaproteobacteria bacterium | reverse complement strand
TCCTTGCCGGTGCCGGATTCGCCGAGGATCAGGACATTGGCGCCGGAATTGGCGACACGCTCGATGAGCTTGCGCACGGCGGCGATGGCGCGGCTGTTCCCCACCAGGCTGCGGAATACCTCCAGCGGGCGTTTCGAAGATGCGGGTTCGTGGCTCTCACGGTAAATCTGCGCCTGCTGCATGACGTAACTGAGTTGCGGATAGCGCACCGGCAGTTCCACCTGGGCCAGTACGCCCGCGGCAATCTCGGCTGGAACGGGCGCGTCGCGCTGTTTGTCCACCAGCAACAGGACAGGAATCTGCGGGGCCCACTGCTTGATGCTGTACAACGTTTCCGTGCGCCCCTTATCTGAACCGCAGTCGCCGAGTATCACCGCTTGGATGTTCTCCGCCGTGGGATGCCCTTTTCGCCACTGTTTGCAATCGGGCGCCAGCACGGGGGAATATTCAAGAAATTCCAGAACCGACTTCAGCATCTGGCGGCATTCACTGTTCGCATCTATTACAAGTACCGCTGCGTCTACTGGCATAGCCCGACCTTGAACCTATGTCTGAGTGTGTTAATGCGCCGCTGGAATATCCGCTTTTTCTTCTTTGTCTTGCCGCATGGCGAAAGAATTGACAGCCACACTTTATAGCAGGACATGCCCCATAACTCAAGAAAAATCAGCGCACCGCCGCAGTGGCGGCAAACCAGACTACGCCCGGGCGCGTCTTGCCAGGGCAATGCTGCGCCGGTGGTGGCGAAAAATGATTTTTTGCAGCAGTTCGCGCACCGCGGCGCCGATATTCCCGAACAGCGCGGTAATCTCGAATCCATCCGGGAGTTTTTTCACTTCTTGCACACGCGCGGCCAGAATCACCGGGCGCGGGTAGCGCGCGTTCAGGTACACCTCCACGTAGCCCTGCTGCTGGACTGGCAATGCCTGCCCGGTCTTCCAGGCCAAGCCTTCCGCTCCCAGGCGCACGCTTACCGGCGCGGGAGTATCATGATAATAAGAGAGCAGTTCGCCCACCATGTCCAGCGTCAGGTTCAGCTTGAATTCCAGGCGTGCGAGATTTTGACTCAACTCCATGGTCTCATCACCCGCCTCCGGTCCATGGTCATCCAATGTCAAAAGCACGCGCAACGTATGTTCATTGCTCTCCGCGAGACGCGCGTCCTCCTGCGCATCAGGAACGGCTTCGGCCGGCTGCCAGCGCAAGGCGATGCTCCCTTGATACACCAGCCCCCGGGCAAAGGGATCAGCGCCCGTTTTGCTACTGGTGTTTTCCATACTGCTCAAGCGCGCGCCTGCCGTAGCCGAATTGCCGAAGCTCACCGGCATAGTCTGCCTGTTGCCGTTGCAGCACTTGCAGCAACCGCTCATTCAGCGCCAGCACGCTGTGCAATTGTTCTGGAATAACCGCTCCCGGCTCTCCCTGCGGGTCCGGCATGGCGCGCGCGATGAGCGCGGAGCGGCGCGACTCCATATCGAACAGCGCGCTCCAGTTCCCATTTTGCGCCGCCTCCAGCATGCGCTCCGAAAGCGCGGCAATATCCTGCCAGTCCTGCACGGGATGCGGTGTGCTCGCGGCGGCGCCGGACGCGGCTTTCACAACGGCGCCCACCTCAGGCCGCACGCTGCTGCAAGACCTGTTCCGCAGCATGCACGGCTTCCCTGGGCATGCCTTCCCACGCGCTCTTGATCTCGCGCACCAGCGCCGCGCACTCCTCCAGCTTGCCCACCCTGTTTTCATGATTGGCCTGCAGCAGGGTGCGGCTGATGTAGTCGTACAGGCGATCCAGATTGTCCGCGATCTCGCCGCCCGCGTTCTTGTCCAGACTCATCCTCAAACCGTCCAATATCGCCATCGCACAACTGATCTCCTCGCCCTTTTTACCCATCTCGCTGCGCTGCATATGACCCATGGCGCAGGCGATGCTTTCCAGCAGGCCTTCCAGCATCATCTGAATCAGGGTGTGGGGACTGGCGTAAGCGACGGCGCTTTCCGCTCTCAACGCCTGGTAGTGCTGTGCGCCGCGGCGCAGGGGTGTGTAGCTCATGGTGATCTCCTGTATGGTTTATGAAATTAAACGGCTCACTTTGCTGAGATTTTCGATATGCTTGTTAATTGCTGCGTAAGAAAATCACTGGTCGAGCGCAGCCGACTTACCAGGCCGTCCAGGGCGGTAAACTGACTGCGCAGCCGCCGCTCCAGATTCACCAGACGCTGATTCAGCACATCGCGCTGCTTGCCAATATCTGCAATGCTCTTGTTGATACCGTCCGTACGGCTGGTGACGGGGCCGGAACCGGCGAGCAACTGATCGGCCAGCCTGTCCAGTTGATAGGCGTATCCTTGCGAGTAGCTTACCGTGCCACGATCCCCGGTGGCGCCGCCTATAACGCGCAGCTTGATCCCTTCCGCGGCGTTGCCGGTTGCGCCGGTTAATTCCTGCCCGTTTCCGGCGGCGTCAACTCCGTTGATGGAGCCGGCCACATCCACGCCGGCGGTAGAGACTGGCGTCCCCAGGAGACTGGATTGGGCGTTGCCGGTGATATTGGCCACGCTCGAAGCTGAACCATAACGGTTGGAGGTAATGATGAGTTTATTGGTGCCCGCCTCCACCGTAACCGTTACCGCAATGCCCGCCGCCGACAAGGCGCTCGCGCCGTTGATCTTGGCCTGCACTTCAGCGGCCAGAGCGGCGTAACTGCCGTAGGTGGCGGGCGCCAAGGTTACGCTGGCGGTTACATCGTCCACAGCCAGACTCAAGGTGTCGTTGCTGCCCGCGCTAATGGTCAGATCCGGCGCTGCGGCGCCCTTGGCGTTGCCTTGCGTGGCCAAATTATTAATTTGCACCTCGTACGTACCAGCCTTGGTGTTGGTGGTGGCGCTTACATAATTAATCAAGCTGTCGCTCGGCTTGCCTACGGCGGAAAACAGTCCCGCGATATCGTTGAAATTGCTGGCGATGGCGCTATCGAGCTTTGCGCCATCCACGGCCAGACTGCCGTTTTTCTGAAAACTTACGCCGATCTGAGAAAGCAGCGTCAGGTTTCCTGATAAGCCGGCTATTGGCGCAGTGAGTGCGTTACGGATTTGCCGCTGAATGGACAGCGCCGCTGCGTCACCTTGCAAAATGGCCCCTTGCCTGGTGGTGGCGTTATAGGCGGTCAAATCCGCGACGGCCTTATTAATATCGTTATACGCTTTTACGAATGTATTCACCGATGCCTTGATAGTCGCGGTGTCACGCGCGACATTGAGACCCGTAGTCACTCCCGTGTCACTCTTTTTTAGCAGATTTAACGTCACGCCCTGGATTGCGTCAGTGATAGTATTCGTGGATTTGGTTATAGTGAGCCCGTCCACCTTAATGCTGGCATCCTGCGCCGCCGCCGTCTCGGCGAGATTTTTTCCGGTGCCGAGGCCACCAGTTGAATCGTAGGCCAGGCGTGACAAGCCACTGTTGTCCAGATTATTGCCGTCACCGTCGCCGCTGACGGTGATTTTCAAACTATTCGCCACCCCGCTGCTCCTGGCGGTCAATACCAGCCGGTTGGTGACGCCGTCGTTGACGATGCTGGCGGTAACGCCAGTACTGGCGGTGTTGTTAATCGCGTCGCGCACACCGGCCAGCGTGTTGCTGGTGCTGCCGATCACCACTTGGGTGGAAACTCCATTAACCTGGATGTTCAGCGTGCCGGTGCCCACCACGTCGGCGACGCTGGCAAACGTGGCGTTGTTTGATACCAGCTTATGCGCCTGCGCCAGTTGCGTGACTTCAATCGCGTAGTCGCCCGGCGCAGCGGTACTGGAGGCGCTGGCGGTGTAAATCGTACTATCGGCTGGAGTTGCTTTAAGACCCTGGAATCTGGCGAGGTCGGTTAACCCGCGCACAGCGGTTTGGAAGGATGACAGTGCGCCTTTGATGCTGCCGTAGGCGCTGATCTTGGCCTGAAAAGCAGCCTCTTTTCTGTCAAGCTGCGCAACGGGCTTGCTTTCCAGAGTGAGGAGCTGATTGATCAGGCCGTCAACATTGAGGCCCGATCCGATGCCGGTTGCCGTGATTGCCATGCCTTACTCAAGTATTGCAGCATGTAGTCCCATGAATTCCGAACAGCAGGAAATTCGTTTTTGTGTTATTTTCCAAACACTTGCCTGTTTGGATAATAACGTTGCACCCTTAATAATTGAACTTGGCCAAAAATTACCGCCTGACGGGCTGACCCCGTCAGGCGGTATGCCGTAATTGACTGCTTTCCGTCAGCTATCCCTGCTTGAGCATATTGCAAGCAAATCTGATGCCAGATCAAGCTTGGGCTTGCAGCATCGCCGCCTGGTTGTGCTCCAGGTAACGCGCCAAGTTCAGCGCCTCCTCCACCGGAATCTGCCGGATCACTTCATCGGTCTCGGAGTCAATCACCTTGATCACCGTGCGCCCGGTATCCTCATCCACGGTGAAGTGCAGATCGCGGCGCAGATTCTGCACATAGTCGTTGAGGCTGCTCACCGCATCGGCAATTTCCTCCTGCACCGCCACCACCGGCGCCGCGGCGGCGGGAGGAGGATCGCGCTCCGGCGGCGTTGACTTGGCGGTCTTTTTTGTCTGGTCGGCGTTGGTCCTGTAGCTGTTAAGCGGGTTGTTGAAATAGCTCGCCATGGCGTAGCCCTCTCTGTGTCAGTTAAGAAGTGCGTCCGGGGAAACGCTCCCCGGACGCGTTCTCATCTCTGTACCAGTTACCGCAACAGAGCCAACACGTTCTGCGGCAGCGAGTTGGCCTGCGCCAGAATCGCCACGCCGGCCTGCTGCAGGATCTGGCCGCGGGTAAGCGCGGCGGTTTCTGAGGCGAAGTCGGCATCCTGAATACGCGAGCGTGCGGCGCTCAGGTTTTCAGACGTGGTGCTCAGGTTGGCGATCGTCGAACTGAAGCGGTTCTGCACCGCACCGAGATCCGCGCGGATGCTGGCCACCTGGCTCAGCGCGCCGTCCAGCACCGCGATGGCCGAATTAGCGCCGGTTACAGAGGCGATATTCACCGAGCTCAACTGCGTCAACGCGGTGGAGGCGCTGCCCAAACCGGCCGCCGCCAATTGCGAACCACCCAGCGTGAAGTTGCTGGCGGAACTCAGCGTTAACGTACCGCCGTTGACCACTGCTGTAGTGCCAGCGGCATCGGTACCAGTACTTTCAACTCCTTGCACCAAGGCGCCTGCACCACCACCGCCTGTTACGTTCTCACTGTAACCAATGCTCTCGTTTCCGAGCACGTTATTGGTCAAGGTAACGGTGTCGGTTGACACAGTCGAGGAAACCGTGGTGTTACCCAACGCCCGCTGCGCATTAACAGCAGTGTTCAAAGCAGCGGCCACTTGTGCGGCAGTGTTACCGTCAGCAACAGTTACTGCAACATTACTGCCGGACACGGTGCCATCCGTAGTGAACTCATAGGTAAGACCACCAAAGGTGACCGTATCAGCTTCTGTTAACGAACCCAGTGCTGGGGACGACAGATCGAACGCACCGCCCACCTGCACTGTCTGCGTATTATTGCCGGTCGGGTTAGCCTCCGTCGCCGCATCCAGGCCCACGGCATTGAAAATATCGGTAACGATCTGCGCGCTGGCGGCGTTACCGGCCTGGATTTTGATATCACGGCCATCGCTGGCGGTGAGCGTAAGCGCGCCGGTGGACTGGTTGGCCGACGCGCTGACACCAGTCTGGTTGCTCACGGCATTGATGGCCGTAACGGCGTTATTGGCCTGGGTCACGGCGGAAGCCGCCTTGGCGACGGAACCCACCGCCACGCCGTTGATGACCAGATCACCGTTCGCCAGGCCCTTGCCCGCAATCGGTGCCACACCCGTGACTGAGTTGCTGGCCGTCGCGCTCACACCGGTCTGGTTGCTGACGCTATTGATAGCCGTCGCCTTGGCGGTGGCGCTGCCGGCGGTCACGCCCGCCGCGCTGGTGGCTGCCGAGGCGCCCACTTTGACGCCGTTGATGGTGAAATTGGCCCCGTCGAAGGCGGTGGTGGTAACAGCCACTGCCCCGGTGGTCTGGTAAGTACCGAGCAAGTTGGTGGATGCACCGGTGATGCCAAACGAAATGGTCTGGTTGGCGTTGGCGCCGACCTGGAACTGCGCGGAGGTGAAGGTGCCGTCCAGCACATTCTGACCGTTGAACTGCGTGGTTTGCGCGATACGGCTGATTTCCGACAGCAACTGCTGCGCTTCGGCGTTCAGCGCAGCGCGGTCAGACGAGGAGTTGGTGGAGTTGGCGGACTGAATCGCCAATTCACGAATACGCTGCAGGTTGTTGGCCGTCTCACCCAACGCGCCTTCCGCGGTTTGCGCCAGCGAAATACCGTCGTTGGCGTTACGCACCGCTTGGTTCAAGCCGCGTATCTGCGTGGTGAACCGTTGCGAAATAGCCAGACCCGCGGCATCATCCTTGGCGCTATTGATGCGCAGACCCGAAGACAACCTCTCCAAAGAGGTGGCCAACTGCGTCTGCGACGTGTTCAAGTTACGCTGTGCATTCAATGAAGGCACATTGGTATTAATAATTTGAGGCATGATTTATCTCCTGTTAGTTAATCCCAAACCGCCTGGGCTGGGGTTGTAAATAACCACTGCCCCCGTTCCGGGGTCAGGGATTGTTGACTTCTACGTGCAGGTTATCGGAGCCTGGCGCGGAAACTTTAGGGAGATTTATAAATACCGCTGGATGCAGCTCTGAATTTATTGCGAAAGAATTGCACGGCGCAGTTAAAGAATGGCGTGTCTTGACCGCTATAGGTACGCAAGATGCAACAAAATCCACGTGGGAAGCTCACAGATGAACGGGGCGGGAAAGTGATGCCGCAGGAACAGAAGTTAGTGGTAGAAAGCGTACGGCGCGACGGCAGGCCATTCCGTCCCGCCGACTGGGTTGAGCGCATTTCCAGCCAGCTTGCGGGCTTCGGACCGGACCACCGTCTGCGCTATTCGGAATACGTGCACCCGTGCGTGATCGCCGGCATGAAGTGCCTGGTGCTGAAAAGGTCGCTGCGCGAACAAAACCCCGCCGCGTATGAATTCATCCTGAAGTTTGCGCGCGACAATCAGTTATCCATCCAGGAAGACCGGCGCGCCCAGCATTCGCCCCCGCTGCAAGAGCGGCGCAAAGAGGGGTGACGCGGAAACGCTCAAAGCGTGGAAAAATTCTTGGTGCTATCCGTAATATCTGGTAATTTTATGCCAATAACAGGATACACAAATTTCATAAACAATCACAAGGAAAAGATAAGGTAACTATATGAAATATGAGTTAAATACTACACTGCTATTTTCCAGCATCAGATATGCGTCTTTGCAGTTTATAATTCTGATAATGGCTTTACTACTACCAATAAACCTTGCTACTGCCCATCCCGGCCCACTGGCCTATATCGCTGGCTCCTCAGACACAATGGAGGTAATTGACACCGCTAACAACACAGTTACAACCACCATACCGTTAAGAACTAGTACCTTTGGTCAACCCGCTAGCGTAGCCGTCAATCTAACTGGAACACGCGCCTACGTTAGTTATAGAAGCACCCTCGGCGCAGTCTCCATGATAGACACCAGTACCAAAGCCGAGATCGCCAATAGTCAACAATGGCCAAACCTTGGAGGCATAGTCATCAGTCCAAATGGCATGCACGTCTATGCTGTGTTGGGCCAAGGTAGTGTAGCAGTATTCAATGCTGATACTCTTGGCCTCATTACCCAAATAAGTGTATGGGGTCCCAATCCCCCCTACGGCAAAGATTCCCATGCCATCGCAATAAACTCCTCCGGTACGCGGCTGTATGTAACAAGCAGAGCTATTGTCAATGGCATTATACGGGGTGGTTTTGTATCGGTCATCGATACAGCGACTAATGCACTGATAACCAAGATCCCCGTTGGAGAAAGTCCATTGAGTATCGTGCTTAACTCTGCTGGTACAATGGCCTATGTAACAACCCATGACCACAATGTGACGGTAATCGATACCACAACTAATATTGTCACAGCAACCATAGCCGGGATGTCTTACCCTTTTGCGATCGCAATTAACACAGATGGCACGCGCCTTTATGTCGCAAATGAAGGAAATAGTACTGTTTCGGTGATCGATACTTCCAATAACTCAGTAGTAACGACAGTGCCTATAGGCCCTATAGGTGGTGTTCTGCGCAGTATTGCCACAAATCCTTCTGGTAGCCGTGTTTATACAGCAAGTGGTGGCAGTCCCGGCACAGGCAGGGTAACAGTCATTGATGCCACCACCAATACCGTAACGACTTCTATACCTGTATCAGGGACTCTATCTTATATCGGCATGGGTCCTAGCTTCTGTAACTGAGGATATTTAAGATCAGGCTGGCTGAGACAACCTGGCATTACATCCGGCTAGGTGGGATGCCTGAGCAGGGTGGGCGCGAATTCCACTCGCATGAAGCCGAGTAAATTCGGCTTTACAGACTTCTGTAACTTCATACAGCGTGGAATTTTTCAGGCTGCTTAATAAGGCTCTCGGCTGGAATACCCAGTATGCTGTGCAGGTGCCAGATCATTTTCAGCGTCAAGGGCTGCTTGTAACTCAGCACCTCGTAGACCCGGTTCAACCGGCTAAAGGCCGGTTCCAGGTCCTTGGGAGTCAGGCCCATCTGGTCCATATGGAGCTTGATCGTCTCAACCGGATCAGGAAGATCGAGCGGAAAGTGTTTTTTCGCGTAGGACTCGACCAGCGTCACCAAAATCCCCAGGCGCCCCTCTTTCGGCGTATTCGCCTTGGCCGTCATGACGGACTCGATTTCCTTAAGAGCCGCTTTGTAGTCAGCTTTTGTCTTGATAGGTTTGATGTCCACTAAGTCAAGCTCCGCGAGCCCCTTGAAGCCGAAAGATATTCGCCTGCTGGTTTCATACCAGCAACACCATTTCTCCGTATTGCGCCAATGTTCGATCTGATGTTAACAACCGCATCGGCTCCAGCAAACTCTGGGCCACCAGCATCCGGTCAAAGGGATCTCGATGATGTGGAGGGAGTTTCGATATCTCTGCCGCGTGTTTCCCTGTAACGGGCAGTTCCGTGAATCCGCTCGGCGCAATCGCTTCTGTAACCGCCGCCGGGTCCACCTCAATCTGCCCCAACGCGGCCTTGATGGCGATCTCCCAGACAGAAGCCGCGCTGACGAAGATTGCGTTGCTGGGGTCCTTGATGATCGCCTCGGCTTCCTTAGACAGCCGTTTGTCGGCCTTCAACCACCACAGCAGGACATGCGTGTCGAGCAGCACTCTCATTTCGGCATCCTTCCCTCAAAGGCGGCGAGCACCTGTTCCGGCAAAGGCCGGTAGAAATCCGGATGAATCTTGATCTTGTTCTTGAGCAGTCCCTTGCGGCGTGGCACGGCCGCTGGCTTTATCGGCACCAATCTGGCGACGGGTTTACCGGACTTGGCGATGATGATTTCCTCGCCCATCGCGGCTTCGTCCACCAGGCGCGAGAGGCGGGTTTTGGCGTCGTGGATGTTGACCTTTCCCATGGCAACCTCGTATTAGCTAAGCTTAGCTAAGTTTAAACTATCCGGGTCCACCCGTAAATCCGCAATTAGGCCTCGCCGCCCGATTGCAGTGCACCAGCCCGGTATGAAGCGCCGCCTATACCTCGGCGAGATTGCCTTTTTGCTCCAGCCACTCGCGCCGGTCGGCGGCGCGTTTTTTGGCGAGCAGCATGTCCAGCAGCGCGGCGGCCTGATTCTTCGCGTCCAGCGTGAGCCTCACCAGCCGGCGCGTCTCCGGCGCGATGGTGGTCTCGCGCAACTGCTGCGGATTCATCTCACCCAATCCCTTGAAGCGCTGGATATTCACCTTGCCCTTGATGTTTTCCGCCGCGATGCGGTCCAGCACGCCCTGTTTTTCCGCCTCATCCAGCGCGTAAAACACCTCCTTGCCCGCGTCTATGCGGTACAGCGGCGGCATGGCGACGTGCACGTGGCCCGCCGCCACCAGCGGCTGAAAATGGCGCAGAAACAGTGCGCACAGCAGGGTGGCGATGTGGGCGCCGTCGGAGTCGGCGTCGGACAAGATGCACACCTTGCCGTAACGCAGGCCGCTTAAGTCCGCCGAGCCGGGGTCTACACCCAGCGCCACCGCGATGTCGTGCACCTCTTGCGAGGCGAGCACTTGCGCCGACGTCACCTCCCAGGTATTGAGTATCTTGCCGCGCAGCGGCAGTATCGCCTGATAGTCGCGGTCACGCGCCTGCTTGGCGGAGCCGCCCGCCGAGTCGCCTTCCACCAGAAACAATTCGGTGCGCGCCGGATCCTGCGAAACACAATCGGCGAGCTTGCCGGGCAACGCCGGGCCGCCGGAGATTTTTTTGCGCACCACGGCCTTGGCCGCGCGCAACCGCCGCTCGGCGATGGCGATGGCGATTCTCGCCACGGTCTCGCCCGCTGCCACGTGCTGATTGAGCCACAGACTGAAGCTGTCCTTCACCACGCCGCCCACGAACGCCGCGCACTCGCGCGATGTGAGGCGCTCCTTGGTCTGGCCGGTGAATTGTGGCTCCAGCAATTTTACCGACAGCACGTAGGCGCAGCGTTCCCACACGTCTTCCGGCGCGAGCTTCACGCCGCGCGGCAGCAGATTTCTGAATTCGCAGAACTCGCGCAGCGCCTCAGTCAACCCGCTGCGGAAGCCGTTGACGTGCGTGCCGCCCTGCGCGGTGGGAATCAGATTGACGTAGCTTTCCGTGATGAGATCGCCTTCTTCCGGCAGCCAGGTCACGGCCCAGTCCACCGCCTCGTTGTTGCCCGTAAGGCTGCCGGTATAGGGTTCATCGGGTACGACAGTGGAGCCCTTGAGCGTCTCGCTCAAATAACTTTTGATGCCGTCTTCGTAATGCCAGCTTTCACTCTCGCCGCCCGCCTCGTCGGTAAAGCTCAGCTTGAGACCGCTGCACAGCACGGCCTTGGCGCGCAGCAGGTGCTTCAGGCGCGGAACGGAAAATTTGCTGGAGTCGAAGAATTTTTCATCCGGCCAGAAGCGCACCGTGGTGCCGGTGACGTTCTTCGCCACCGCGCCGGTTTCCTTGAGTTTGGACGCCTTCTCGCCGGAGGCGAAGGCCATGTGATATTCCCTCCCGCCGCGCCGCACCCATACCTCAAGTTTTTTTGACAGCGCGTTCACCACCGACACGCCCACGCCGTGCAAACCGCCGGAATAGCGATAAGTCTGGCGCGAGAATTTTCCGCCCGCGTGCAGACGGGTGAGAATCAGTTCCACGCCCGGCAGTTTTTCTTCCGGGTGGATATCCACCGGCATGCCGCGTCCGTCGTCGGCGACGGAGAGCGATCCGTCCTTGTGCAGCGTGACCGCGATGTGTTTGACGTAGCCGCCCAGCGCCTCGTCCACGCTGTTGTCTATGACCTCCTGCGCCAGGTGATTCGGGCGCTCGGTCTCGGTGTACATGCCGGGACGGCGGCGCACCGGCTCCAGGCCGCTCAGGACTTCTATTGCGGAGGCGTCATAGGCGCGGGACATGAACTACCTGTCGGAGTTGTAAGGTGAGGGTATTCTACCGGGATGCCGTAGACGTTCAATGATGCTCTTGGGCGGCAGGGCAAACTGATTGGCGTCGCACACATAATAAGTGTACAGCTCGATGCGGTGGCGGATCGGATCTTTGTTGAAAATTTTGCGCCAGCTTGCCTGCCTGACGGGCTGCAACTGCTGCTGCGCCGCGCCCACCGCATAGGTCTTGTACTCCTTGCTGGCGCAGCGGATACCCTCAAACAATACATTTTGCGCGCCGCTTTCCGATTGCACGATCACGGTGTAGGTCACCACGCCGTCGGGATGGGCGCTGAGCGACTTGATATCGAGACGATACTGATGCGGGCCGCGCGAGCCGTCGGGTTTGATTTCGATCAGGTCGGCGTCCTGCGGGTAGGCGGGCAGCGGCTTTTCCTGCTCCTGCCAGCGCACGCCCTCTTCCTCGGCATCGCCGCGCAGCGGGTCTTCCCTGTCCGCCCAGGCCATGACGATTACAAAGGCATACAGCAGCGCGCCGGCGGTTACGCGCGCGCGGAACACGGTCTAATCCAGGTCGCGCGCCAGCGCGGCGCGCACGTCGTCCGGGATGGGAGAAATTTCATAATCATAGGCCGGGTGCGCGATGCCGATACCGATACTGGCGCCATTTTTTACCGCGGCGATCATCGGCGGGGTCAGTTCAAAGCGCAGAAAGTGCACCGACGAGGTCTTCTCCTCCGTCTCGCGCTCCAGGTCTTCGTCGGCGATGGCGAACACGTGATCATAACCGTCCACCTTGATCCACACGCGGTCCTCGATGCCGATCATCCCGGCCAGCGCCTCGCGCCGCTCGTCCACGTCGTCATATTGAACCATGAGGGTCGCCTTCCAGTTGCCGCCGTCCGGTATCAGCGGGTTATACGCCTCCAGTTCTTCTTGTATACCTTCCTCCTCGAAGATGCGCTCGGCGCGCAGCATTTCCTGCACCTGGTAATGCATGGTGAGACGGTCTTCAAAAAACAGTGAGGCGTGCGGGCCGACGTCCACGCGCCGGTGTTTTTTGTGCTCCATCACCTTGGCGCGAAACTCATTGCGCAGCTTGGCGTATTGCTCCAGGGAGTAGAGATCGGAACGGGTCAGTTTCTGCATGGGGTCAGCCCTTGTGTTTTTCTTCCAGCGCCACGATGGGCTTGCCGGTGAACAGATAGTCGCGCAGCTCCTTGTCGAACGCGGGGTCGCGGCGGCGTATCCACTCCAGCACCATGGCCGCGTGTTCCTTTTCCTCGTCGCGGTTGTGCGCCAGGATGGCGCGCAGTTCGGCGTCCTTGCAGGCGTCCACGCGCTGGTTGTACCAGTCCACCGCCTCCAGTTCCTCCATCAGGGAAATGATGGCGCGGTGCATGTCGCGCGTGGCGTCGCTCAATTTCTCATATGGCTCGTGATAACCTTCGTTGGACATGGCGTGCTCAAATTCCGTAGGCTTTGCGTAACAGGGTGAGCGGATGCAGCGGCGGCTTGCCGCCGGCGAGGCCCTCTTCCAGATGATGTCCGGCGATGGGGCAGTCGCTGGTGTAATGATCCGCGCCGCCTTTGGCGATGCGCTCCACCACCGGTTTACCGATCTTCATCGCCACCTCGTGAAACTCGCTCTTCACCGCGTAGGTGCCGTCGTGCCCGGAGCAGCGCTCGATCGGCTCCACCTGGGTATCGGGCACAAGCTGCAACACGTCGCGCGTCTTCATGCCGATGTTCTGCACCCGCAGATGACAGGCGACATGATAGGAAATCTTGCCCAGCGAGTGCTTGAAACCGGTTTTCAGCTTGCCGTCCTTGTGGCGCAGCATCAGGTATTCAAACGGGTCGTAGATGGCGTTTTTCACCTTCTGCACCTCTGCGTCACCGGGAAACATGAGCGGCAGTTCCTGTTTGAACATGAGCACGCAGGACGGTACCGGCGCGACGATATCCCAGCCTTCGTCCACCAATTGCGCCAGCGCCGGGATATTGGCCTCCCTGGCGCGCTCCACGGCTTCAAGATCGCCCAGCTCCAGCTTGGGCATGCCGCAGCACCGCTCCTGTTCCGCAAGGCGCACCGGTATGCCGTTGTGCTCGAAGATGGCGATCAGGTCCTGGCCCAACTGCGGTTCATTGTAGTTGCCGTAGCAGGTGGCGAACAGCGCCACCTTGCCGCGCGTGCCGGCGCCGGGCGCGGCGCCGATTCGGGTTTCGCCCGTCTTGCGCGCATGCTCGCGCTTGCGCAGCGTGTCGCTGTGGTACTCCGGCACAAACGCATCGGGATGCACGCCCAGCGCCTGGTCCAGCATCTTGCGCGCCGTTTTGTTTTTGTTCGCGGCGTTGACCATCTGCACCACCACCGGAATACCGGCCAGCTTGCCCACGGCATCGGTGCTGGTGAGTATCTTGTCGCGCGTCTTTACTTCACCTTTCTGGAATTTCACCGCCTTGGCGCGCAGCATGAGGTGCGGAAAGTCCACGTTCCACGGGTGCGGCGGGACGTACGGGCACTTGGTCATGAAGCACATGTCGCACAGATAACAGTGATCCACCACCTCCCAGTAGACTTTTTTGTCCACGCTGTCGAGCTCCATGGTGGGAGCGTCGTCTATGGCCTCAAACAGGGTGGGGAACGAGTGGCACAGGCTGAAACAGCGCCGGCAACCGTGACAGATGTCGAACACCCGCTCCAGTTCTTTAAAGAGCGAGCCTTCGTTGTAGAATTCGGGGTTTTTCCAATCCAGGGCGTGACGGGTGGGCGTCTCCAGACTGCCTTCGCGTTGCCCTTCTGTGGATGCGGACATATAGCTCCAGTAATTACACTCGCTACACTGCGCAGGAAAAAAACAGGGGCCGGTTTCCCAGCCCCGCTGTGATTACAGCTTACTTGCCCAGCGTATCCAGCGCCTTCTGGAAGCGGTTGGCGTGCGAGCGTTCGGCCTTGGCCAGGGTTTCGAACCAGTCGGCGATTTCGCTGAAGCCTTCATCGCGCGCGGTCTTCGCCATGCCCGGATACATGTCGGTGTACTCGTGCGTCTCACCGGCGATGGCAGCCTTCAAATTATTGGAAGTGGAGCCGATGGGAAGATCGGTGGCCGGATCACCGCAGGCCTCCATATATTCCAGGTGGCCGTGCGCGTGACCGGTCTCGCCTTCCGCGGTGGAGCGGAATACGGCGGACACGTCATTGTAGCCTTCCACGTCCGCCTTGGCGGCGAAGTACAGATAACGGCGGTTGGCCTGGGATTCGCCCGCAAAGGCGTACTTCAGATTGTCATGGGTTTTGCTGCCTTTGAGTTGCATAGCACATACCTCGCAATTTTAAGAAGTTGATGGGAGCCGCCTCAAGGGCGGTGTGTGTCCTAATTTAGACTATGTCTAAATCCATGTCAAGCCTGATTAACAGACTCAGGCACAGGCGCCCGCTGGCTCACTGCTTCCGGCGCAGCCGGTATTTGAAATCATTATAATCCGGAGGCCCTGCACTGCGCCAGTTTTCAAGCCGCGGGCTGCGGCACTTCCACCAGCAGCGCGCCGGTGAAGATCACAAAGGCGCGTACCAGCAGAACGGCCTGGCCCTGCGCGTGGTGCTCGGCGCGCGCGCTGTCATCCCGGCGCAGCAGGCGCAACGCGGTTTTGATCTGCATCGCATACACGGTGTACAGCATGGCCAGCAGCAGAAAATGCGTCCACAGCAGAAACGAGGTGAGCTCGCCCTCCACAATCAAGCGCCGGTGCCAGTCCTTGCTGAGATACAGATAGAACGGCATGGCAAGGTCAAACAGCATCACCGCAATCATCACCGGCACGTGCAGCGCGCGCCGTCTGGCGTAACGAAACGCAATCAGCATCAGCACGTACGTGGCCAGCGCCGCCAGCACCGTCCCTGCTAACATCCCGGCTTCCCTTTCATTTCAGTCTGTCAGATAAAGGTCTTGTTCCGTATTATAGGACTCTGCTAGAGTGTCGGCTTAAGTATTACCGGACTCATACAATATGATGAACCCCGCTTCCGCGACCTCCCCCGTTAAACGCTATGCCATTACGCTGACCGCGCTCAGCCTGGCCGCGCTCGCCGTGACGCTGTATCAGTGGGTCGAACTGGCCGCCCTGCGCAGCGGCGGGAGCGCGCCGCTGTGCACCATCAGCGCCACGCTCAACTGCGCCGGGGTCTGGAACTCAGCCTTGAGCGAAAGCGTGCATCGCTACACCGGCATCCCCGTCGCAGGCTGGGGCGTGGCATGGAGCGTGGTTGCGCTGATTCTCTCCGGGCTGCTCTGGCAGCGCGCGCGCCAGACACAACCCGCGGCGGATATTATCCAGGCGCTGCGCCTCATCACCGGCGCGGGCGCGCTTATCGCCTTGCTGTTGCTCGGTTACAGCGCGGCGATCAAGGTGTTCTGCCCCACCTGTATTGTGTTTTATGCTCTGGTCTGGGGCTCGGCCTGGCTCGCCTTCTTCAAGTTGAAACCGGACGGCACGCGTTGGGCGCAGCCCGCGCTGCTCACCGGCGGCGTGCTCGCCGTCACCCTGGCGGCGCTCATTTATCCCGGCCTGCGCACGCCGGTTAAAGACCTGGCCACGGCGGCGCTCTCCACCGTGACGCAGGAAACCGGCGCCCCGGCGCCGTCGGCGCCGGTGACGCAAGGACCGCCGCTGGAACAATTTCTTGCCTCATTGCCCCCGGGCGTGCAGGAGGCTGTCAGCTTCTCGCTTGATATGTACCGCAAGTCCAAACCCGTTCCAGGCATGCCGGACCCGAAACGCGTAAGCTTCGGACCGGCGCTTGCGCCGGTACACCTCGTCGAGTGGACCGACATCCGCTGTCCGCATTGCAAAAACATGGAGCAGGCGCTGGAGGAGATACGGCGCATCACCCAGCCGGGTTCGTGGACCCAGGAGTCGCGCCACTACCCGCTCGACACACAATGCAACCGCTATGCACTGCGTGACGGCGGCGGCATCAGTTGCCTCGCCGCCAGGGTGCAAATCTGCCTGCGCGGCACGCCGGAGCTCGCGCGCGTGCGCGGCGCGATGTTCGCGCAGCAGGACAGCCTGAGTATTGAACGCGTCTGGCAAATCAGCGCGGGCGGTGATACAGCCAGGCGTAAATCGCTTGAGACCTGCGTCAACTCTCCCGAAACCGGACGCATCCTGCAGGAAGATATCGAATCGGCCAACAAACACGACTTTACCGGCACGCCGCTGGTCGTCATCAACGGCCGCAAAGGCACCGCCGCGCCCGCCTTCATCTACGGCATGATCCTCGCCCAGGGCCGGGACAACGATCCAGCCTTTGCCGTGTTGCCCCCTCCTCCGCCACAGTAAATCACGCAACCACAACAAAAAACAAACCCCGTGAAGATATCTTCACGGGGTTTATATTCAAGTCGGCTGGATGAAAATCAGCGCTGGCCTGAAGCCGCCTTCGCCTTGCCCGCCGTGATACGCGGATCCAACTCACCCTTGGCGTATTTCTTCACCATGGTTTCCAGATTGACCGGCTTGATCTTGGCCGCCTGGCCGGCGCAACCGAAGGCCTCGTAGCGTAGCTTGCATATCTCCATCATGGCCTTGGTAGAAGCCTTGAAGAATTTGCGCGGATCGAATTCCGACGGGTCTTCCGCCATCGCCCTGCGCATCGCGCCGGTGGCGGCCAGGCGCAGGTCGGTGTCGATGTTGACCTTACGCACGCCGTGCTTGATGCCTTGCTGAATCTCTTCCACCGGCACGCCGTAGGTCTCGCGGATTTCGCCGCCGTATTTGTTGATGATCTCCAGCCAATCCTGCGGCACCGAGCTCGATCCGTGCATCACCAAATGCGTGTCCGGGATGCGCGCGTGGATTTCCTTGATGCGTTCGATGGCGAGGATGTCGCCGGTCGGCGGACGGGTGAACTTGTACGCGCCGTGGCTGGTGCCGATGGCGATGGCCAGACTGTCGACCTTGGTGTCGGCGACGAACTGCGCGGCCTCTTCCGGATCGGTGAGCAGCATGGAGTGGTCGAGCGTTTCGTCGCTGCCGTGACCGTCTTCCTCGCCCATCTTGCCGCTCTCCAGCGAACCCAAGCAGCCCAGCTCGCCCTCCACCGACACGCCGCAGGCGTGCGCGATTTCCACCACCTTGCGCGTGACCTCGGCGTTGTACTCGTACGAAGCCGGGGTCTTCATGTCTTCTTTCAGCGAGCCGTCCATCATCACCGAGGTGAAGCCGCTCTGGATGGAGCGTATGCACACCGCGGGCGAGGCGCCGTGATCCTGGTGCATGACGATGGGAATGTGCGGATACATCTCCACCGCCGCCCACATCAGATGGCGCAGGAACGGTTCGCCGGCGTAGGAGCGCGCGCCCGCCGAGGCCTGCATGATGACCGGTGCATTCACCGCGTCGGCGGCCTGCATGATGGCGTGCATCTGCTCCATGTTATTGACGTTGTAGGCGGGTACGCCGTAGCCGTGCTCGGCGGCATGGTCGAGTAATTGACGCATGGAAATCAAGGGCATGGTGTACCTCCTTTCAAGGCTGTGTAGATGTTCTGGTTGGCTTATTTTATAGCGTTATGCGGCATTTAGGTAGTGAAGCACAGGATGGGCTTCTGCATCACTAAGGCGCTACCATGTCCCCGACGCGCACGATTTTCATCGCGTTGGTGCCGCCGTGCATGCCCATGAGATCGCCCTTGGTGATGATGAGCAAGTCGCCGTCACGCACCGCGCCGCGCCGCACCAGCTCGTCCACCGCCTCCTTGTTGACCTCGGCGTGATTGGTGCTGGGAATATCGAAACTTACCGGATACACGCCGCGGTACAGTGTCACCTTGCGCCGCGTCTCGGCGTGCCTGGTGAGCGCGTAGATGGGAATGCCGGAACTGATGCGCGACATCCACAGCGGCGTGGAGCCGGACTCGGTGAGCGCGATGATGGCCTTCACCCCCAGGTGGTTGGCGGTGTACATGGTGGCCATGGCGACGGCCTCGTCTATGCGCTTGAATACGGTGTCAATGCGGTGATCGGAGACGCGCGTCACGCGCTGCTTCTCCGCCTCGCGGCAGATGCGATCCATCGCCGCCACGGCCTTGTCAGGATATTTTCCGGTCGCAGTCTCGGCGGACAGCATCACCGCGTCGGTGCCGTCCAGCACCGCGTTGGCCACGTCGAACACCTCGGCGCGCGTCGGAATGGGGCTTTCGATCATGCTCTCCATCATCTGCGTGGCGGTGATGACCACCCGGTTCAGGGTGCGCGCAAGCTGTATGATGCGCTTCTGCACCGGCGGCAGCGCGGCGTCGCCGATCTCCACGCCGAGATCGCCGCGCGCGATCATCACCGCGTCGCTCGCCTCGATGATTTCTTCGAGACAATTCAGCGCCTCGGCGCGCTCGATCTTGGCCACGATGCCGCCCGCGCCGCCCGCGGCGTGGAACAGACGGCGCGCTTCGTGAACATCTTCGGCATTGCGCGGGAAGGACACCGCCAGGTAATCGGCCTGCATCGCCGCAGCGGTCTTGATGTCGGCGCGATCCTTGTCGGTGAGCGCGGGCGCGCTCAAGCCTCCGCCCTGGCGATTGATGCCCTTGTTATTGGACAGCTCCCCACCCACCACCACGCGGCAACGTATCTCCGCGCCTTCCACCTGCTCCACCCACAGCACGATGCGTCCGTCATCGAGCAGCAGGTTGTCGCCTCGGCGCACGTCGCCTACCAGCTCCTTGTAGGCGATGCCGACCCGCTCTTGCGTGCCCTCATCCGGTTTGCAGCGCGCATCGAGGGTGAATTTATCTCCCTCCTGCAGCGTGATCTTGCCTTGCTTGAAGCGCTCGATGCGGATCTTCGGGCCTTGCAGATCGGCCAGCACGCCGATCTGCCTGCCGTAGGCGCGCGCGCGGTTCAGCACCGTCTCGGCGCGCAGGCGCTGCTGTTCAGTCTCGCCGTGGGAGAAATTGACGCGCACCACATCCACGCCCGCCTCGATCATCCGATCCAGCACCTTCGGGTCATCGGTGGCGGGGCCGAGAGTGGCGACAATTTTAGTGCGTCTTAGCATAACTGCAGTAGCGAGTGGCTAGTAGCTGGTGGCGAGGAAGGCTTGTTTTTTCCAGCTACCAGCCACTCGCTACTCGTCACTGTCTCACAGCCGCTCACTGTTTCCGCGATTCGTTGAGCTGTTTTCCACGCTGTTCCAGTATCGCCACCGCGGGCAAGGTCTTGCCTTCCAGGAATTCCAGGAACGCGCCGCCGCCGGTGGAGATGTAGGTAATCATGTTCTCGATGCCATATTTGGAGATGGCCGCGAGCGTGTCGCCGCCGCCCGCGAGCGAGAACGCGGGACTGGCCGCAATGGCGCGCGCAAGTGTTTCGGTGCCGGCGTTGAATTCGTCGAACTCGAACACGCCCACCGGGCCGTTCCACACGATGGTTTTGGCCTTCTTCAGCATCTCGACCAAGTTGGCCGCGGTCTTCGGGCCGATGTCCATGATCATGTCGTCGGGCGCGACCTTGTCCACGTCTTTCAATGTACCCTTGGCGGTTTCGGAAAATTCCCTGGCGCATACCACGTCCACCGGCACGGGTATCTCGGCGCCGCGTGACTTGGCCTTTTCTGACAGGCGTTTGGCGACCGGGATCAAGTCCGGCTCGTGCAGTGACTTGCCTACATTATAGCCCGCCGCGGCGATGAAGGTGTTGGCGATGCCGCCGCCCACGATCAATTGATCCACCACGTCGGACAGGGACTCCAGCACCGTGAGCTTGGAGGACACCTTGGAGCCACCGACGATCGCCACCATCGGGCGCGCCGGGTCTTTCAGCGCCGTGTGCAGGGCCTTGATCTCCTTCCACAGCAAGGGCCCCGCGCAGGCGACCGGCGCGTACTTCGCCACTCCGTGGGTGGAAGCCTGGGCGCGGTGCGCGGTGCCGAACGCGTCCATCACGAACACGTCGCACAACGCGGCCATTTTTTTCGCCAGCGCGTCGTCGTTGTCCTCTTCACCCTTGTTGAAACGCACGTTCTCCAGCAGCACCACTTCGCCGTTGGCGACCTCCACGCCGTTCAGCCAGTCCTTGACCAGACGCACCTCCCTGTAGAGATGATTGGAGAGCTGCCCGGCGATGGGCGCGAGCGAGTATTTCTCGTCGTATACGCCTTCCTCCGGACGCCCCAGGTGCGACATCACCATCACCTTGGCGCCCACCGTCATCGCGTACTCGATGGTGGGCACGCTGGCGTAAATGCGCGTCTCGTCGGTGATCTTGCCGTTTTTCATCGGCACGTTGAGATCACACCGGATCAGCACGCGCATGCCGGTGAGATTGCGCAACTCTTCTAATCTTATGATGGACATTTTTTATTTCGCATTCATCAACGCCACGGTGGTGTCGAGCATGCGGTTGGAGAAGCCCCACTCGTTGTCGTACCAGGCGAGCACCTTGACCAGCTTGCCGTCCACAACCTTGGTCAGCGTGGCGTCGTAGGTGCTGGAGGCCGGGTCATGGTTGAAGTCCACGGACACCAGCGGTTTGTCGTTGTAATTCAGCACACCCTTCAGTTCGCCGTTCGCCGCTTCCTTCAGGATGGCGTTGATTTCATCCTTGCTGGTCTCGCGCGCCGCCGTGAAACTCAAGTCCACCAGCGACACGTTGATGGTCGGCACGCGCACCGCGAAGCCGTCCAGCTTGCCGTCCAGTTCCGGCAACACCAGGCCGATGGCCGCCGCCGCGCCGGTCTTGGTGGGAATCTGCGACATGGTCGCGGAGCGCGCGCGGCGCAGGTCGCTGTGATACACGTCGGTCAGCACCTGATCGTTGGTGTAGCTGTGTATCGTGGTCATCAGGCCGTGCACGATGCCGATCTTTTTATGCAGCGGCGCGACCAGCGGCGCCAGGCAGTTGGTGGTGCAGGAGCCGTTGGAAATCACGGTGTGTGAAGCCTTCAAGGTCTTGTGGTTCACGCCATAGACGATGGTCGCGTCCACCTCGGTGCCGGGTGCGGAGATAATCACCTTTTTGGCGCCCGCCTTGAGATGCGCGCCGGCCTTGTCCTTGCTGGTGAAGATGCCGGTGCACTCGTGCACCACGTCCACGCCCAGATCGCCCCACGGCAGCCTGGACGGATCGCGTTCGGCGCACACGCGTATCTTGTCGCCGTTCACGATCATGTGGTTCCCTTCCACGCTCACCGTGCCGGGAAACTTGCCGTGCACCGTGTCGTATTGAGTCAGGTGCGCGTTGGTTTCGGCGTTGCCGAGGTCGTTCACCGCCACGATCTGGATGTCCTTGTTGCGCCTGCCTTCATACACCGCGCGCAACACGTTGCGTCCAATGCGGCCGTAGCCGTTGATTGCCACTTTAATTGCCATGTTTCATCTCCAAAAGTTACTGAAATCTTTTCGCGTCAAAGCAAATCCGTCACCGCTTCCATCACCTTCTCGGCGGTGAAGCCAAAGTGCTTGAACAGCTCGCCCGCCGGGGCGGATTCGCCGAAGCGGTTGAGGCCGATGACCTTGCCTTCGAATCCGGTGTATTTGGCCCAGCCGTCGGTCACGCCCGCCTCGACCACCACGCGCGCCTTGACCGCCCTGGGCAGCACCGATTCACGGTAGGCCTCGTCCTGCGCGTCGAACAACTGCGTGCACGGCATGGACACCACGCGCACGCGGAACCCGTTGTCGTTCAATTCCTGGGCGGCGGCGGCGGCGAGCGCGACCTCGGAACCGGTGGCGATGATGATCGCCTGCACCGGGTACTCGCACTCCAGCAGCACGTAACCGCCGCTCGCGATGGCGGAGATCTGCCGCTCGTCGCGTTTCTGATGCGGCAGATTCTGGCGCGAGAAGATCAGGCTGGACGGCCCGTCCCTGCGCTCTATGGCGCACTTCCACGCCACGGCGGACTCCACCGCGTCGCACGGACGCCACACCTGCATGTTGGGAATCAGGCGCAGGGTCGCGGTCTGTTCCACCGGCTGGTGGGTGGGGCCGTCTTCGCCGAGACCAATCGAATCATGGGTGAACACGAACAGCACGCGCTGTTGCATCAGCGCCGCCATGCGCAACGCGTTGCGCGCGTATTCGGAGAAGATCAGGAACGTGCCGCCGTATGGGATAAGACCGCCGTGCAGCGCGATGCCGTTCATGATGGCCGACATGCCGAACTCGCGCACGCCGTAGTAAACGTAGTTGCCGTCGGACACGGTGTTGCTGACCGGCTTGGAGCCCTTCCACATGGTCAGGTTCGATCCCGCCAGATCCGCCGAGCCGCCCAGCAGTTCCGGTAGCAGCGGAGCGTAGCCGTTGATCGCGTTCTGCGACGCCTTGCGCGTGGCGATGGTCTCGCCCTTGGCGTCCACCGCCTTGATGAACTCGTCCGCCTTTTGCGCCCAGTCCGGGGGCAGCTCGCCCTTCAGCCTGCGCTCCAGCTCCGCGGCCAGATCGGGATACGCCTTCTTATAGGCGGCAAAGCGCTGGTTCCAGTCGGCTTCCGCCTTGGCGCCCCTGGCGCGCGCGTCAAAGCCCTTGTAATACTCATCGGGGATCACGAACGGCTCGTGTTTCCAGCCCAGGTTCTCGCGCGTGGCGGCGACTTCCTTTTCGCCCAGCGCCGCGCCGTGACAGTCATGGCTGCCGCACAGATTGGGCGCGCCGAAACCGATCACGGTCTTGCAGCAGATGAGCGAAGGCTTGTCGTTCACCGAACGCGCCTCTTGTATCGCCTTCTTGATGGCATCGGCGTTGTGGCCGTCCACGCCGGGCACCACGTGCCAGCCGTAGGCCTCGAAGCGCTTCGGGGTGTCGTCGGTGAACCAGCCCTCGACGTGGCCGTCTATCGAGATGCCGTTGTCGTCATAGAACGCGATCAGCTTGCCGAGGCCCCAGGTGCCGGCGAGCGAGCAGGCCTCGTGCGAGATGCCTTCCATCAGACAGCCGTCGCCGAGGAACACGTAGGTGTAGTGATCTATGACGTGATGGCCGTCCCGGTTAAACTGGCCGGCGAGCAGCTTTTCCGCCAGCGCCATGCCCACCGCGTTGGTGACGCCCTGACCCAGAGGCCCGGTGGTGGTCTCGATGCCGGGCGTATAACCGTATTCGGGATGCCCAGGCGTCTTGGAGTGCATCTGGCGGAAGCGCTTGATCTCGTCCATGGGCAGGTCGTAGCCGGCGAGGTGCAGCAGCGTGTAGTGCAGCATGGAGCCGTGACCGTTGGAGAGGATAAAGCGGTCGCGGTCGGCCCATTTGGGGTTGGCCGGGTTGTGCCGCAGGAAATCATTCCACAACACTTCGGCGATGTCGGCCATGCCCATGGGCATGCCGGGGTGGCCGGACTTGGCCTTCTCCACCGCGTCCATGCTGAGCACGCGGATGGCGTTGGCTAACTCTCTACGGGAAGGCATGTGTTTCTCCTAAATTTCAAAAACGAAAACTGTCGCCCGGTGCAGCGGAATAGACCTGCGCCGCGCCTGGCTGAATGAATGCGGCCCTACTTAATGACGCCGGAGGCGGCAGTCAACAGATGGTAGGCGATGAGCAGCTGCGTGAGCGCAAGCGGATGCGACTTCAGCGTCTCGCCGGTGGTGCCGGTGATGGCGCCGATGTCGCCGCTGCGCAGATGGTGATGCTCGCCGGGGATATAGCTCCACAGCAAGTCTTCCAGCTGCTTGGCCTTTTTGTCCGAAATCGCGCCGGAGATTTCCAGCCGGTCCACCGGCAAGTCCATGTCACGATCCAGCACCAGGCGAATACCGTTGCCGCCCTCCTCCAGCACCTCGGACAAATCGGGATGCGTGGGCAGCGTGGGACGCAGCACGATGGAGGCGTTCAGATGGCCGCCGGTCTCTTCCTTATGTTCCGGAGGGGGATAAAAACTGATGACGATATCCGCCCATTTGCGTTGCGGGCGGATAAAGGCCTCGGAATCCGGCTCGCGCGCCTTCATCTCCTTGCGCACGTCCTCCGCGGTGTGGCCGCGCTTGAGGGTGTCGCGCTTCATTTTCCACTGAAAGCGCAGTTCTTCCGGCGGCGCGAGATACAGCTTCACATCGTAGCAGTCGCGCATCGCCTTGGTGGAATAACCGAGCAGCCCCTCGACGATGATGAACTCCCTGGCCTCGACGTAGTTGGGCGGGTCGAAGTCGCCGGTGGAGTGGTTATAGTGCGGCTTGAGTATCGGCTGACCGTCTTTGAGCAACCTCAGGTGCTGTTCGATGATGTCCAGATAATTGCAATCCGGGTGCAGCGCGGTAATCCCCATGCGCGCCCGGTCCTTGCGATTGTATTTATGGTAATCATCGGTGCAGATGGTGGTGACGCGATCCTCGCCCAATACCTGCGCGATGCCCTTGGTGATGGTAGTCTTGCCCGCGGCGGAGTCGCCGACGATGCCCAGTACGATCGGTTTTTTCATTTCACTGCCCTTAACAAAAATAAAATCGTGGAGGCCGGCTCACTCCCGCAACACCTTAATTTTGGGACTCAAAACCGCCGCGCCACCCGGAGGCTCACCATCCGGTGTCGCATGTAGGGGGTGTGCGCCCTGCGCTGCTTCTCTAAATAAAGTCAGCTTGGTCAAAACGGGTATTTTCGCCTACCCGCCGCCTTTCAGCAATAGGCGAACAAGGCTTGTGAACGCCTGTACAGTAAAATATGGGCCGCGCCACCATGGGCGGCGCGGCCTGCACTCACCGGGACAGCGTCCCTGTGCCGCTTATTTGCCGCCACTTGATGGAACAGCCCATGCTGGGTATCTGCTCGCGCGGGCCCTGGCCGGTGAGGGCGACCTGTTTCATGGCCTCGAACAGATCGCGGCGCGCGCCGGGCGGGGCCGCTTCCTTGCGGCTCTCGTCCAGGCGGCCGCGGTATTGCAGTTCCAGCCTGGCGTTGTAGCCGAAGAAGTCCGGCGTGCACACCGCGCCGTAGGCCCGGGCGACGTCCTGGGTCTCATCCCATAAATAGGGAAACGGGAAACCGTACTCCGCAGCGGCTTTTTGCATGTTCTCGAACGAATCTTCGGGATAATCGGCCGGGTCGTTGGACATGATGGCGACGCTGTTCACGCCGTAGTCCAGCAGTTCCGCGGCGTCGCGCACGATGCGCTCGCGCACCGCCTTGACGTAAGGGCAATGATTGCAAATGAACATCACCAGCAGCCCATTCGGCCCGCGGCATTGCTCTAGGGTCCAGAGCCTGCCGTCCACGCCGGGCAGGGCAAAGTCCGGCGCGGGCTTGCCGAATTCACACACAGGGGTTTCCATGCGCACCATAAATCTTTCTCTCTCGAACAGCAGCCGGTCAGCCGCTAACCAAAAAATCCGCCTGATTTTGTTACACCCCATTTTACACGCGGGGCCGCCTTGAGGTCATTTAGTCGTGGAAAATAATCCGGGACGCGTTAAACTAATGTGTTTTGAATAATCCGCCTGAGCCAGGCGCATGAGGAAAGTGCATGAGCAATAACTATCTGTTTACCTCGGAGTCGGTCTCCGAAGGCCACCCCGACAAGATGGCCGATCAGATTTCGGACGCCATCCTGGACGCGATCCTCGCCCAGGACCCGCGCGCGCGCGTGGCGTGCGAGACCCTGGTCGCCACCGGCATGGCGGTCATCGCCGGCGAGATCACCACCAAGGCCGTGGTGGACATGTCCGCCGTGGCGCGCCAGACCATCAAGGAGATCGGCTACAACAGTTCGGACATGGGCTTTGACTGGCAGTCGTGCGCGGTACTCACCGCCATAGGCAAGCAGTCCGCCGACATCGCCCAAGGCGTGGACCGGAGCAAGGAGGAGGAACAAGGCGCGGGCGACCAGGGCCTGATGTTCGGCTACGCCAGCAATGAAACCGACGTGCTCATGCCTGCGCCCATCACCTACGCGCACCGTCTGGTCAAACGCCAGGCCGAGGTGCGCAAAAGCGGCAAACTGCCCTGGCTGCGTCCCGACGCCAAAAGCCAGATCAGCTTTCGCTATGTGAATCACAAGCCGGTGGGCATCGAGACGGTGGTGCTGTCCACACAGCACAGCGCGGACGTCGCGTATGACAAGCTGCAAGAAGCGGTGATGGAGGAGATCATCAAGCCGGTGCTGCCCAGGGAGTGGCTCAGCAAAACCACGCGCTACTTCATCAACCCCACCGGGCGCTTCGTGATCGGGGGGCCGGTGGGCGACTGCGGGCTTACCGGGCGCAAGATCATCGTGGACACTTACGGCGGCATGGCGCGCCACGGCGGTGGCGCGTTCTCCGGCAAGGACCCGTCCAAGGTGGACCGCTCGGCGGCCTACGCCGGGCGCTACGTGGCGAAGAACATCGTCGCCGCGGGCCTGGCCGAGCGCTGCGAGATACAAGTGTCTTATGCGATAGGCGTGGCCGAACCCACCTCGATCAGCGTGCAGACCTTCGGCACCGGCAAGGTGAGCGACGAGCGCATCGAACAACTGGTGCGCGCGCACTTCGATCTGCGCCCGCGTGGACTGATTAAAATGCTCGACCTGCTGCGTCCGATCTACCGGCAAACCGCCGCCTACGGCCACTTCGGGCGCGAAGAGCCTGAATTCAGCTGGGAACGCACCGACAGGGCCGCCGTGTTGCGTGACGCCGCCGGCCTCAAAGCTGCTTAAGCGTAAGGAAAAAATCAATGAGCAGCCAACCGGTAAAAAATCTCACCCCCGACTACAAGGTCGCCGACATCGCGCTCGCATCCTGGGGACGCAAGGAGATCGCCATCGCCGAAACCGAAATGCCCGGCCTGATGGTGATCCGCGAGGAATACGCGGCGCAGAAACCGCTCAAGGGCGCGCGCATCGCGGGCTGTTTGCACATGACCATCCAGACCGCGGTGCTGATGGAAACCCTGACCGCGCTCGGCGCCGAACTGCGCTGGTCGTCGTGCAACATCTTTTCCACCCAGGATCACGCGGCGGCGGCGATGGCGGCAAGCGGCATCCCCACGTTCGCCTGGAAGGGCGAAAGCGAAGAAGAATTCTGGTGGTGCATAGACCAGACTATCTTCGGGCCGAACGGCTGGCGCCCCAACATGGTTCTTGACGACGGCGGCGACCTCACCAAGGTCATGCACGAACAATACCCAGGCCTGCTCGATGATGTGCGCGGCCTGTCCGAGGAGACCACCACCGGCGTGCATCGCTTGTATGAAATGATGAAGGCGGGCACGCTCAAAGTCCCCGCCATCAACGTCAATGACTCGGTCACCAAATCCAAGTTCGATAACCTCTACGGTTGCCGCGAATCGCTGGTGGACGGCATCAAGCGCGCCACCGACGTGATGATCGCCGGCAAAATCTGCGTGGTACTGGGTTACGGCGACGTGGGCAAGGGCTGCGCGCAATCCCTGCGCGGCCTGGGCGCCACGGTGTGGATCACCGAAATTGATCCGATCTGCGCCCTGCAGGCCGCGATGGAAGGCTACCGCGTGGTGCGTATGGACGACGCAGCCGAGCTAGGCGACATCTTCGTCACCGCCACAGGCAACATTAATGTCATCACCCTGGAGCACATGCAGCGCATGAAGAACAACGCCATCGTGTGTAACATCGGCCACTTCGACTCCGAGATTGACATCGCCTCGTTGCGCCAATACCAATGGGAGAACATTAAACCGCAGGTGGATCACGTGATCTTCCCCGGCGGCAAACGTCTCATCGTGCTCGCCGAAGGGCGTCTGGTGAACCTGGGCTGCGGCACGGGTCATCCCAGTTTCGTGATGTCCAATTCCTTCACCAACCAGGTGATGGCGCAGATCGAACTGTGGCAAAACCACAAAAAATACGAGCGCAAAGTGTACGTGCTGCCGAAAACCCTGGACGAAAAGGTCGCGCGCCTGCACCTGAAAAAGCTCGGCGCCAGACTCACCGAGCTGACCCCGAAGCAGGCGGAATATTTAGGCATCTCCATCGCCGGCCCGTATAAGCCGGAACATTATCGGTACTAAAAACACAGGGGAAAGATACAAGGGGAAAGGGCGGAGATAATGAATAATATTTATAGTTTTTCTTGCGTCTTTCCCCCTTTCCCCTTTTCCCTTTACCCTTTCCCCTGACTTTCATGCTTTCCCAAAAACAACACGAACGCGTCTTCAGCTTCGAATTCTTCCCGCCCAAAAACGAAGACGCCGCCGTCAAACTGCGTGAAACGCGCGCGGAACTCGCCAGGCTAAACCCGCGTTTTTTCTCGGTCACCTTCGGCGCGGGTGGCAGCACCCGCGACCGTACGTTTGAAACCGTGCTGGAGATTCAGCGCGCGGGTTTAAGCGCCGCGCCGCACCTGTCCTGCATCGCCTCCTCACGCGCGGAACTGCGCGAACTGCTGAGCGCCTATAAACGGCACG
>QZKM01000007.1 GCA_003599485.1 Gammaproteobacteria bacterium | reverse complement strand
AGCCGCTGAAATGTAGGCACTGGATTCCGGGTCTCCGCTGCGCAGAGCCTGCCCCCGCGTAGGCGGGGGCCCGGAATGACGAATTAATTCAGAGGTTCCCTAAATTTAAAGAGCAGGGGTGACATGAATTAACCCTGATTTTCAGATTTAGACTTGCTCTTAATGGGTGAGCGCTTGTTAAAGTTTTTGTGAGGTCACGCCACTGTAAAAATAGTGTAATGTAAGTTATAGTTTTACGCTTGCCGTGTCTCGATTATTATAAATTCAAACAATCCTGGCAGCAGCTGGCAGCAGGGGGTGACGACGGTGGTGATGAGCTTCATACAATCCTTGGCCCGCGCAGCTGCCGTGCTCCCGGCGGGTTTAAGTCTGTGTGTTGCCGCGCCTGGCGCGGCGGCGTTTGAGCTGGGGGTGATTCCGGGTATTCCGGCCCTGCAGCAGGCCGAGGCGCTGTTTGCGGAAAATAAATACCGCCAGGCCCTGCCTCTCTATAAAGAAGCCATGCAGATGGCGCAAGCCCAGGCGTACGCTCACGGACGCCTGGCTGAAATCGCCCTGCGCGAGCGCGATGCGCCCGCCCTGCGCCGGCTGTTTGCCGCTTACCGCGCGTACCCGTTCGAGGCGCCGGAAAATTTCCAGACCCGCGTGCAGTATTACGAAATTGGACGTTTGCGCGCAGTTTATAATCAGGCGATCCAGGCGGCCCAGAACAGGCAGTGGGCGCGCGCCGAGCAGGGTTTTGCGCAACTGCTGGGCGACCCGGCCATGCACCGGCAGGCGATAAGTGGGTTGTACCGCGCCGCCATGTTGCAGAATGATTTTGAACGCGCCGGATTTCTCTCCCAGTTTGCCGAAGAGGCGGGTGACGATGCGGCAAGCTCCGCGCGCCTGATGCGGGCCTGCGCAGAGCAGCGCGTGGAGAATCGTAGCGCCGCATTCAGCGCAATCAAGGACGAGCTTGTTGCGCGCGGAGCCAGCTCAGACAACACCGATCAACGTGTCCGGGCGCAACGCGAAGTGTATCTCGGCCTGATCCGGCTGCACGTGCAGTTCAACCAGTGCTTTCTGGGCGGATGGAGCACGATTTCCGAGGCGCGTCCCTTTTTCCCCGATCTTGCCGACCCGGTGCTGTCTTATCTCGCGCGGCGCTGACGGAGGACGAACATGCTGATACGCATACTCATCGTGGATCATCAACGGCTGGTGCGGCAGAGCCTGGCCACCATGTTGAGACAGGACCCCGATCTGCGCGTGGTGGGCGAGGCCGCCGACGGCCATGAGGCGTTTACACTGGCGCTGGAAAAGAAACCGCACATCGTGCTGCTCGACGCGCAACTGCCGAAACTGAGCGCCGCCAACACCCTACGCATGCTGCTGGGATGCAGCCCGGACACGCGCGTCCTGATTCTGGCCGAAGACCAGGACAACCCGCACGTGGCCATCGGCCTGGAGGCGGGCGCGGTGGGCTGTATTTTGAAGGACGTGGACCGGCACGAACTGACCCGCATCATCAAACACTACGCGCAGCATGTTAACCCGCTCGCCTCGCCCTTTTTGACCGCGGCCGAGGTGCGCGAACCGGATGCCAGGCCAGCGGCGGCCTATCTGTTGACCCGGCGCGAGCAGGAGATCGTGGAGATGCTCGCGCGCGGCCTGCGCAGCGCCGAACTGGCGCGGGCGCTCAGTATCTCGGTGGAAACCGTCAAGGTGCACATTCAGCACATCTACCGCAAAATGGGGGTGAAGAACCGGGTGGAGATGATCCTGCACTTGCAGTCCGGCAAGCCCGGCGCGGACGGAGAAGGAATAAGCACGCCGAGGGAATGATTTACCCCATATCTGCCGTATTCCAATCTGTTTGCGCATCAGGATAGCTAAAAAGAGTTATTTAAATGTAAATATAGTGTAAAAATACACCTGTTTAGTTATTGCAGGGGAATTGTCATATATATGTAATGCTACCGTCTGCGCAGATTTAGGCAGCAGAAGTGTATTTATAAGGGGCTTTACATTTTTAATTTTTCTCCAGGAGAAAAACATGATAAAGAACAAGGGAGTACTGCTTCACGCGCTGCTCGTGGCGTGCGCGGTGATGGCGGGCTGGTACACGCCATCGGCCATGGCGCGGCACGGCGAAGGCGATATCCTGACCAACCGCATACCGGAACCCGCGCCATATGTGTATTCTGAGACTTTGGCGGGCGGCGGCCAGACGCAAAATGCGCCGTTTGAAAATTTGTGGACCACAGCGAACGAGACCGGCAGTTGCTCCGGCTGTCATACCGGTCTGTACGATCAGTGGAACGGCTCCATGATGGCCAACGCCTGGCGCGATCCGGGCTGGCGCGGCGCCTTTTTGCTGGTGGCGCGGCTCACCTCCACCGACGGCTGCAAGGACGTCAAGGATGCGGTAACCGCCTATGGCGGCACGGCCCCGGACGGCACGCAGGCCTACGACTGCACCACCGATCCCGCCACCGGCAAGGTGTATCGCATCAACCCGTTCGCCAACGCCAACGACACCTCCACCTTCAACATGGGGTCATCCACGGCGACCTACAGCGGCTCCGGCTCGCTGATGGATGACTTCTGCTCGCGCTGCCACATGCCGACCAACTACGTGGACGCCACGGTGTCGGTCAACCTGGACAGCCCGTCCGGCCAAGAGCATGGCGCGATCAGCCCCACCTTTGACCCGACCGCCACCGGCGCCGCCACCGCCACCGATCCGTTCACCGGCCATACCGTGAAGGAATCGTTCGGCGAACGCCTGGACGGCGCGCGCGCGGTGAACAGCAACAGCGGCAAGGCCGGTATCGTGTGCGAGGTTTGCCACACGGCGGTGGGCAGCCGTTACACGCCTTACCATATCTATAACAAGACCGGCACCGATTACTTCCCGGCCACCAAGAGCGCGGCGCGCTGGGATGCGGCCAATGGCCTGACCACGACCCAGCAGGACATGCTCACGGCGCCGGACGCCGCCTCGCGCAACCTCGGCTACGCCATCGGCGCGGGCGCGTTCCAGTTGTCCCCGCACGCCCTGGCCCAGCCGGAGCGTTTCGGGCCCCTGTCCTGGAACAACTTCTCCACCACGGTGGACACCTACGTCAGTGACGTGTTCTCCGGCGGCGGCGTGACCCGGACCTATTACTTCCAGCAGGCCAATCCGCCCGGCAGGCACGACACCTTCTACCAGGTGAAGTTCGAGCGCGCCGAGTTCTGCGCCGCCTGTCACGACGTGACCAACCCGGCTACGATCAAGAACGACGCCGGCAAGTGGGTGGGCGGTTTCCCGATTGAGCGCACCTACACGGAGTATCAGAACAGCCGCTACGCGGACCGTCCAGGCAATGCCTATTACGATCCCAACTACAAGCGCGACTGCCAGACCTGCCACATGCAGCAGGACTTCGGCGAGGCGGGCACGGCGTTGACGCTGTACACCGTCAGCGGCGCCGACGTGATTCCGGATGCGCCGCATACCGGAGTGACGTGTGACCGCATCACCCGCACGCCGGCCTACTCGCACCACTTCGTGGGCGGCAATGCCTACATCACCAAGATGATCGGCGCCGACGTGAACAGCAGCGGTGTAGTGCAGCCCTATCCGGAGTTGCTGGAGACCAGCTTCACCTCGGCGGACAAGACCAGCCGCTTCAGCAACGCGCGCTTCGACAACGCCGGATCGTCTACTGTAGTTGCGACCCAGCACGAGCGCTTCGCCTGGGATCGTCTGCGCAACGCGCTCACCATGAGCTTCTCGGCCCCGGCCTCGGTGTCCAAGCCCAGCACGGAAACACTGGCTGCGCTCAACATCGTGGTGCGTAACGAAGGCTCCGGCCACAACTTCCCCACCGGATTTCCGGAGGGGCGTGCGGCCTGGGTGGCGGTGCGTGCGTTCGACACCAGGAACACCGCGGATATCAGTGACGACGTGGAGCTGATGATTCAGGACGCCGCCAACGGCGACCGCCGCTCGCTGGGCGTAGGCTACCTTACCACTGCTGCGGAAACGACCGATCCGGCCTATCCCACCTGCGCCGGCTGGAAGTTCCCGGAGGGCTCGATTGACCCCTACGCCTTCACCATGCGCGCCCTGGCGACCAAGGACGGCCTGTGCCCGACTCTGGACCTGCCCTACGCCACACCGGTCAATATCGTGACCAATGCGGCCGGCATGCCGACAGACGCCAACGGCGT
This sequence comes from Gammaproteobacteria bacterium, assembly GCA_003599485.1. Lineage (GTDB taxonomy): Bacteria > Pseudomonadota > Gammaproteobacteria > SURF-13 > SURF-13 > SURF-13. Next base: position 24,880 of record QZKM01000007.1, on the reverse strand, counting down.
GGTGATTGACCGCAACAACCCCACGGGCATCCCGCGTTACACCGACGTGGACGGCGACGGCGACTTCTTCGATGACTCCTTCCTGAAGGACACCCGTCTGGGACCGATGCGCAAGGCCGGCACGACGGATATCGCCACAGCCAATATGTCCAGCCGCTACTCGGTGGTGGTGCCTTCGACCATCGTCGGCCCGATCTCGGTGTCCACGGTGGTGTACTACCAGAGCTTCGAGGCCATCGTGGCCAAGAAATTCCTGGGCAACCTGGCCAACACCGATGACGTGGACGCCAACGAAGGCTTCCCGGGCGGCAGCCCCACGCTGGAGCCGTGCGTGCTGAAGGGTCCCTGTGACCGCATCGGCAAGGCCGGCGCCACGGGTGAGACGCAGTTGCGCACGGCGCTGCTGTTCGACCCGGTGGCGGTGGAAGGCGCGCCGCCGGTGCCGGTGATCGCCAGGAGCACGGCGATCCAGGTGACCGGCACCACGGACAACGTGCAGCCGGAGGTGATCATCAACAACTCCAAGCTCGCCGGCCAGACCAACATGACGGCGCCGATTCCGGCCAACCGTCACTGGTCACCGTCGCCTTACGGCGGCGCGACCGGTAACTACGCCTCAGAAGGCGTGGGCGAGCAGAACGTGGATCCGGCGCGTATTGTGAAGGTGAGCTTCACCGAACCGGTGACAGGTGTGGACGCCAACACCTTCTATCTGACCGACAGCCGCGGCAACAGCGTATCCGCGCTGCTGAGCCAGATAGACGACACCACCTGGGCGCTGTTCCCGTATACCACCACGGGGCAGACCTTCCTGTCGGCGAGCACCAACATCATCCACATCGCGCCGAGCCGCAATGGTTCGACCATCAGGGATGCTGCGGGCAACACGCTGAAGACGGGTCCTGCGTCTGGAGGCGAGTACACCTTCGGGTTCAAAATAATGTAACGGATGTACTGCAGTTGATTGTGAGAGGGGAGGCATAGCCTCCCCTCTTTATTTCTTAAAAACAGTAATTGAGTAGCGAGTGGCCAGTAGCGAGGAAAAACAAAATCGGTCACATTTGTTGTTATTCTCGCAACTAGCCACTCGTCACTTGCCATTTGTTTAGGAGTCTATCAGTGATCTCACGCGTCTCTTGGTCTCGCGGCCTTTTAATCTTGTCCCTGTTCAGCGCCTCCGCCTTTGCGGCCCAGCCGGGCGTGATCGCCTATGTGGCGAACGCGGGCAACAATAACGTGCAATTGCTGGATACGGCCAGCGGCGAGACGCTGAACAAGCTCTATACCGGGGCCGGGCCGTGGCGCCTGGTGAAATCGCCGGACGGCAAAAAGATGATTGTGCAAAACTGGTATTCCGAAACCTCCGCGGTGGTGGACCTCGCCAGCAACAACATTGACGCCGTGCTGCCGGTGCGCGGCCCGTCGGTGTACGACCCCAAGGGCAAGCGGCTGTGGACTCAGTCCTGGCCGGCGGCGCAACTGCAGGCGATTGACGCCAAGACCTTCAAGCCGGTCGAGCAGCGCGACAGCGAGGACCGCATGGTTTATGACATGGCGCTGTGGGAGGGCATGCTGGTCAAGGGCCAGTACGACCCGGTCAGCAAGACCGGACGGCGCGCGTTTACCGACGTGTTGACGCTCAAGCTCGATGACCCCAAGGCTTACTCCGCCTTCACCCCGGCGGGCGCCAGCCCGGCGCGGCTGGTGGTGGACCCGACGGGCGAGTTTTTGCTCACCGCCAACTACGATGACCGTGATATTGCCATCATCAACAGCCTGGGCGACGGGCGGCGCATCAGCCTGGCGTACAGCCCGCGCGACATCGTGTTCAATAAAAAAGGCAAACAGATGATCGTGATCACCTGGGCCAAACAGTCGGACGAAAGCGAGATATTCACCCTGGACACCGATTTCAAGGAACGCCCTTGGCCGAAGATCAAGGCGCAGAACAGCGTCCGCCTGCGCGGCGGCTTTGTAGACGCCGAGATGGGACCGGACGGTCTGCTCTACGTGCTGGACCAGCTTGGCAAGCGCCTGGTCGCCTTTGATCCCGATAGCCTGCAGGAAAAAAAGAGTTTTGCCGTGGGCGACGAGCCGTGGGCGTTCACGCTACGCCAGGTGAGCGCCGCGCAGCGCGCGGCGTTGGCGAAGAAAACCAAGGCGCGCCGCCAGCTTGAACAGATTATCGCCGGGATGCAAGCCAAGCTCACGCCGTTCAAGGACGCGGCCTTTACCGAGACCCTGACCCAGAAAATGACGGATATAGAAGCGCTGAAAGCGGAGCTGGAAAAGCAGGCCAAGAAGAAGAACGTGGACGAAGAAACCGCGAAAAAAGAGATTGCCAAAAAGCTTGAGCAGCAAAAAGATGTGATTACGCCGGTAAAGACACAGATACGGTTGCCGGATTCCGTGCGCCAGGAGACGCCGGAAGGGCGGGTGCGTTTGGCGCAGGGCGGGCGGGTCATCACCATTACCAAGGACGGGCGTTTCAACAGCACGCCGCGCCAGGAGCTGCTGCACGTGCTCTATACCGCGCCCGGCCTCAGCGTGGAGGAGGTTGTGCGCCAGCTGGCCGGCGACGTCCCCGGCAGCCCGTTCTTGCGCAACGGCATCGCCGTGGACATCGTGCGCACCGTCAAGGAACAGAGCCATACGTTCTACGCCATCGGCGCCAAACAGCGCGGCGAGTTTGTCTCGCAACTGTGGGTGGACGCGCAAACCGGGTTGCCGCTGGATCTGGTGGAGCAATACCCGGTGACGCGCTCCAGGAGTCCACATAAAGAGGGGCAGGGCTTCCAGGGGCTGGCGGAGACCAAACTGCATTATCACGAACGCGGCGGGCGCTACTTTCTCACGGAGATGACGCGCTATCTGGACGGTGAAAAGCTGGGTGACGTCGTTATCAGCGACGTGAAGCTGGATCAGAACCTCTCGCCGGAGAAATTCAGGCTGGCGGCGCTGGGCGGCGTGCTCAAGCCGCACAGCAAGCCGCCCAAGACGGAGAAGGCCAAGAACACGGGGCCAGGTCTCGCGGTGGCGAGCCTCGGCACGGCCCACGTGGACTCGCCGCTGGACGAGCATCCTCCGTACAACTCCAATCCGCCCACCTCAGGCCATCATACGCGCTACACCGCGGAACCGGGCGTGCACAAACTGCCCATTCCGCCCGAGGTGCAGGTGAGCAACCTCATCAACGGCGCGGTGCTGGCGCAATACAACTGTCCGCAGGGTTGCGAGGAGCTGGTCAAGAAACTCGAAGCGCTGGTGGACAAGTATGGCCAGGTGATCGTCGCGCCGTATCCGCTCATGGACAGCAAGATCGCGCTCACCGCCTGGCAGCGCATCGAGACGCTCAAGGATTATGATGAAAAGCGCATTGGCGCCTTCATCGAGGCCTATTCGGGGAAGAAGCATCCGCACAACCCGGAAGACCTGCCGCAAGGCGGCGATGAGGACGGCATGATGATGCCGCCCAATCATCCGCCGATGCAGGGCGGTTCACCGATGATGCCGCGCAAATAGCCGGCGCACGGCGCCCCTGTCTTCCGGGGCGCCGTTCAGCCCTGCTTCAGCTTGCTTACGCCGATGCGGGTGCCGAACCATTTATTGTTGTCTTTGTCCACGCCGATGGAGTACACAAAGTCGTCCATCAGGCCGTCCTTGCGCGTGTAGCTTTTCCACACCTTGCCGTCGAAATACGAAACGCCGCCGTTGGTGCCGGCCCAGAGAACGCCCTCCTGGTCCACCTTGAGGGCGAAGACGAAGTTGCCGGCCAGCCCGTCCCTGGTGGTGTAGGTCTTCCATGTCTTGCCGTCGAAGCGCGACAGGCCGCTGCCCCAGGTGCCGAACCACTTGTTGTCGTTCGCATCTATCGCCAGCGACATCACGTAGTTGGGATTGCTCGCCAGGTTGCTCTTCCTGGGATCGGCGTGATGCGCAGGCTGACCGTGGTGCGGATTGCCGGGAATGGCCTCCTGGATGTCGGCGCCGAGGCCGTTCTTGTGAGTGTAGTTTGTCCAGCGCCTGCCGTCGTAACGCGACACGCCGCCTTCGGTGCCGAACCAGTACACTCCCGCGCCGTCTATGCCGAGCGCATACACCCATTTGTCCGCCAGGCCGTCGCGCGTGGCGTAGGTCTTGAAGCTGCCGTCGCCGTTCATCCGGCTTGCGCCCTTCCAGGTCGCGGCCCACAGCGTACCCTGTTTATCGAAGGCGATGTCGTAGACCCACATGTCGCCGAGTCCCGCGCCCTCCGGGTAGGAGCGCCAGGCGTGCGGCTGCGGCGGCCCAAAGCCTTCCGAGGTATAATTGGTCCACTGCTTGCCGTCGAATTTGGACAACCCCCCGCCGTAGGTGGCGAACCACCTGTTGCCGTCCTTGTCTATGGCGATCTTGTATACCCCTTCGCTCATCAGGCCGCCGCGCGTGTTTTCGGGATTGAACAATTCAAAATCCTTGACGGTATTAAGGTCATGGCGGATCACCCCGCCCTTGGGGAACACGGCGCTGGGGGAAAGGCCCAGCCACAGGTAGTGATCTTCAAAGGTGATGCTCATTACCTTGGAGCGGGTGGTATAGTGCTGCCACTGCGAGGTGGCGGCTTTATCCCCGGATGACTCCTGGGCCGCTTGGAGGGAGAGGCTGCTTACTATTAGACCGGCCGCCAGGCCGAGGCTCAAGGTGTTACGTTTCATTGGCGTTTCCTGATAAAGGGGGTTGAAATTCAAGGAAAACCCGCTTGTTTAGTAAGCAAATAGGATACAGTTTTTTAAGATGTAAATGTAACTTTTGTGTTAAAATTTTACCGGTTTGTCTTCATGAGCCTGGGCTTGGTCTACTTTGGATTTCCGTGAGCCGAAACGCCGCGCACCCGGCGCGTGTGAACCCGATGGGAGCGTCCGTGCGTCAATCTCCGCGTGAATACGATTCGCTCGTTGCGGGCGGCGAAGGACAGCCCGCGCTGACGGCGGAAAATCTGGCCTGCGAACGCGGCGACCGGCTGTTGTTCAGCGGGCTGAACGTCAGTCTGGGCGCCGGGAACCTAATGCTGGTGGAGGGGCCTAACGGGAGTGGCAAGACCAGCCTGCTGCGTATTTTATGCGGACTGGCGCAGCCGAGCGCCGGCGTGGTGCGCTGGCGCGGTGAAGAAGTCGGCCGCTCGCGCGAGCGTTACTGTGCGGAGCTGATGTATCTCGGCCACAACCACGGCGTGAAGGGCGATCTCTCGCCCTGTGAAAATTTGCAGATCGCATGTGCGCTGGCCGGCGTGAAATCGGGCGTCACTCCGGAGGAAGCGCTGTATGAGGTGGGACTGGCCGGATTTGAAGACGCGCCGGCGCGCATCTTGTCCGCCGGCCAGCGCCGCCGCGTGGCCCTGGCTCGGTTGCTGACGGCCGAAGCGCGCCTGTGGGTGCTGGATGAACCCTTTACCGCCCTCGACACGGACGGTGTCATGCTGGTGGAGAAAATGCTGGAGCGGCACCTGGCGCGCGGCGGCATGGCGCTGGTGAGCACGCACCATGAGGTGCGCGTGACCGAGGTGAATATAATCCGTCTGGAGTTGTATTGATGAGCGAGAGGCCGGGAATCATGTCCACGCTGGGCGCGCTGATACGGCGCGATCTGCTGCTGGCGCTGCGCCGCCGCGCGCAGGCGCTCAATCCCCTGGTGTTTTTCGTCATCGTGGTGACGCTGTTCCCGCTGGGACTGGGCCCGGAACCGAATCTGCTGCAAAAGCTCGCGCCGGGCGTGCTGTGGGTCGCAGCGCTGCTGTCCGCGATGCTGTCGCTGGAGGCCATGTTCCATTCCGACTTTGAAGACGGCTCACTGGAACAGCTGCTGCTCATTCCCCAGCCTGTATTCATCATCGTATTGGCCAAGGCGCTCACGCACTGGCTGTTGTCCGGACTGCCCTTGCTGCTGCTTGCGCCGCTGCTGGCGCTGTGGCTGCACCTGCCCGGCGAGGCGATACTGGTTTTGTTGATAACGCTTGCGCTCGGCGCCCCGGTGTTGAGTCTGATCGGCGCCATCGGCGTGGCGCTCACCGTGGGCCTGCGCCGCGGCGGCGTGCTGCTGTCACTGCTGGTGCTGCCGTTGTATATCCCGGTGCTCATCATGGGCGCGGGCGCGGTGGACAGCGCGGCGATGGGCCTTTCCGTCGGCGCGCAACTCTCCATCCTCGGCGCGCTGCTGGCCTTCGCCGTGACGCTGGCGCCGTGGGCGGCGGGCGCGGCGTTGCGTATCAGCGTGGAATAACGCCATGTGGCTCTGGATACATAAATTCGGTTCGCCGAAATATTTTTACAACGTGTCCGGCAAGATACTGCCCTGGGTAGCCGGCGCGACCGCGCTGCTGATTGTGATTGGCCTGTATCTCGGCCTGTTCGCCTCGCCGGCCGATTATCAGCAGCGCGAAACCGTGCGCATCATGTACATCCACGTGCCGAGCGCATGGAATTCGATGTTCATTTACCTGTTGATGGCCGCCTCCGCCGCCATTGGGCTCATCTGGAACATCAAGCTCGCCGACATCGTGGCCGCGGTGTCCGCGCCCATCGGCGCGTCATTCACCTTCATCACCCTGGTCACCGGCTCGCTGTGGGGCAAGCCGATGTGGGGCACGTGGTGGGAGTGGGACGCGCGTCTGACCTCGGAACTGATTCTGCTGTTTCTTTACCTCGGCTATATCGCCCTGCAATCCGCTTTTGAAGACCGGCGCCTGGCGGCGCGCGCCTCGGCCGTGCTCGCCATCGTGGGCGCGGTCAACGTGCCCATCATCTATTATTCGGTGCAGTGGTGGAACACCCTGCACCAGCCGCAGAGCCTGGGGGTGGGCATGTCCACCATCCATCCCAGCATGTTGTGGCCGCTGCTCATCATGGCGCTCGGCTTCAAGCTGCTTTACGTCGTGATACTTTTAATGCGCACGCGCGCCGAAGTGCTGGAGCGTGAACGCAACAATGCCTGGGTGCAGGAGCTGGCGCAGGCGCTGGTTGGCAAGAGTGTGATTGGGAGCGCAAATGAATATCGCTGAATTTTTTCACATGGACGGCTACGCCCTTTATGTCTGGGGCGCCTACGGCGTTACGCTGGTGGTGTTGAGTCTGAACGTGATCTTGGCGCGGCAGCAACAACGCAAGGCGTTACGCGCCATACTGCGCGCCGCGCAACGCAACCGGAGCCTGGTATGACTCCGCGGCACCGCCGACGTCTGGTGTTCGTGTCCCTGATTCTGCTCGGCGTGGGCGCCGCCGCCGCGCTCACGTTGAATGCGTTTCGCGGCAACATGGTGTTTTTCTACGGCCCCAGCCAGCTCGCCACGGTGGAGAAGGCGCACGAGCGCAACCTGCGCCTGGGCGGCCTGGTGGAGCAGGGCAGCGTCAAGCGCGAGGACGACGGCCTGACCGTGCATTTCATGGTGACGGACAACGTGAAAAGCGTGCCGGTGGTGTACAAGGGCATCCTGCCCGACCTGTTCCGCGAAGGACAGGGCGTGGTGGCGCAGGGCAGGCTCAATAACGAGGGCGTGTTCATGGCCGACGAGGTGCTGGCCAAGCACGATGAAAACTACATGCCGCCGGAAGTGGCGGAGGCGCTCAAGCAGGCGGGCGGCCAGACGCCGCAATTCAGCGGCACATTGATGCAGGGAGGATTAAACAAATGATAGCCGAGATCGGCCATTTCGCGCTTATCATTGCGCTTGGCGTCGCCCTGGTGCAGACCATCCTGCCCCTCGCGGGCGCGGCGCGCGGCCTCCCGTCCTGGATGGCGGTGGCGCGGCCCGCGGCGCGCGCGCAGTTCGTGTTTCTGCTGGTGGCGTTCGCCTGCCTGACGCAGGCCTTCGCCGTCAATGATTTCTCCCTGTTGTACGTGGCGAGCAACTCCAACTCCGCCATGCCGTGGTATTACCGTGTCACCGCGGTGTGGGGCGCGCACGAAGGCTCGCTGCTGCTGTGGGCGTTCACCCTCAGCGGCTGGATGGTGGCGGTGTCGTTCTTCAGCCGCAGTCTGCCGCAGGATTTCGTGGCCCGCGTGCTGGGTGTGATGGGGTTCATCAGCGTCGGCTTTCTGTTATTCATGCTGCTCACCTCGAATCCGTTCGAGCGCCTGCTGCCCGCCGCGGTTGAAGGACGCGAGCTCAACCCGCTGCTGCAGGACTTCGGCCTCATCGCGCACCCGCCCATGCTGTACATGGGTTACGTCGGATTTTCGGTCGCGTTCAGCTTCGCTATCGCGGCGCTGCTGGGCGGCAAGCTGGATGCCGCCTGGGCGCGCTGGTCGCGTCCGTGGACTACGGTGGCGTGGATGTTTCTCACCGTCGGCATCGCGCTCGGCAGCTGGTGGGCCTATTACGAGCTGGGCTGGGGCGGCTGGTGGTTCTGGGATCCGGTGGAAAACGCCTCGTTCATGCCCTGGCTCATGGGCACCGCGCTGATTCACTCGCTCGCGGTGACGGAAAAGCGAGGCGGCTTCAAGAGCTGGACCGTGCTGCTGGCGATACTCGCGTTCTCGCTCTCGCTGCTCGGCACCTTCCTGGTGCGCTCCGGCGTGCTCACCTCGGTGCACGCCTTCGCCACCGATCCCGAACGCGGCCTGTTTATTCTGCTCTTCCTCGGCGTGGTGGTGGGCATTTCGCTCGCGCTTTATGCCTGGCGCGCGCCGCGCGTCGGGCTGGGCGGCGATTTCGCGCTGGTGTCGCGCGAAGCGATGCTGCTCGGCAACAACGTGCTGCTGGCGGTGGCCTCGGCCAGCGTGTTGCTCGGCACCCTGTATCCGTTGATTGTGGACGCGCTGGGACTGGGAAAAATCTCCGTCGGTCCGCCGTATTTCAACTCTATCTTCATACCGCTCATGACGCCCGTGATCTTTCTCATGGGCGTCGGCCCCATCGCGCGCTGGAAGCAGGCGAGCGTGCCGGAACTGGTGGTGCGCCTGCGCTGGGCGCTGGCGGTGAGCGTGGTCACCGCGCTGTTGTTGCCGGTGGTGCTCGGCAAGTGGTCGCCCATGATCAGCCTAGGATTGTTCATGGCGCTGTGGATCATCACTTCCAGCCTCAAAAACCTGTGGGACGTGGCCGGGCGCAATGGCCTCTCCGGTTTGACGCGCGGGCTGGCTGCTATTCCGCGCGGTTACTACGGCATGTTGTTCGCGCACCTTGGTGTGGCGGCGTTCGCGCTCGGTGTGTGCATCTCCGGCGGATACAGCCAGGAGAAAGAGCAGCGCATGGAGCCGGGTCAGAGCGTGGAGATGAGCGGCTACACGTTCAGGTTCGACGGCGTGCATGATGTCACCGGCCCCAACTATCAGGCCAAGGAGGGCGTGGTGAACGTGAGCAGGAATGGCAAGGAGATCGTGGTGATGCGCCCGCAGAAGCGCGTGTACCTGGTGCAGCGCAATCCCACCACCGAGGCGGACATAGACGCGGGGTTCCTGCGCCACCTGTACGTTGCGCTGGGCGAGCCGGTGAGCGGCGAGGCCTGGAGCCTGCGCCTGTATTACAAGCCGTTCGTGCAATGGATCTGGATGGGGCCGCTGATGATGTTCTTCGGCGGCCTGCTGGCCGCGAGCGACCGGCGTTATCGTCTGGCCACGCGCCGCGCGCCGCATTATGCCGCGCAGCCCGCATTGGCGCGGGGATAAGCGGTATGAAGGCGCGCTATCTCATTCCGCTGGGGATATTCATTTCATTGGTGGTGTTGCTGTGGGCTGGGCTTTATCTCAATCCGCGCGAGGTGCCCTCGCCGTTGATTGACAAGCCCGCGCCGGAATTCACCCTGCCGTTGTTGCACGATCCCGCTGGGCAAATCGCGCGCAAGGATTTACTGGGACAAGTCACCCTGCTCAACGTGTGGGCCTCGTGGTGCGCCGCGTGCCGTGAAGAGCACCCGTTGCTGGTGGAGCTGGCCCGGAGCGGGCAGGTGCCGATCTACGGTCTCAACTACAAGGATACGCGCGAGGACGCCTTGCGCTGGCTCAACGGCCTCGGCAATCCCTACGTGGCGAGCGCGTTCGATGAACAGGGCGGCGTGGGCATAGATTACGGCGTATACGGCGTGCCGGAGACGTACGTCATAGACCGTGAAGGCGTGATCCGCTACAAGGTGATCGGCCCGCTTACCGAGGACTGTCTGAAAAACACCGTGTTGCCGCTGATCAGGAAGCTGCAAGGATGAAAAGCGTTCTCGCCGTCTGCCTGTTGCTGTGCGCATTTTCCCTCCGGGCCGCTGTGCCCACGGCGCAAGACGATCAACTGGAGGCGCGTTACCGGGCGCTCACCTCCGAGCTACGCTGCCTGGTGTGCCAGAATGAAAGCATCGCCGATTCACACGCGGATCTGGCCAGGGATTTGCGCAACCAGGTGCGCGCCATGCTGGAGCAGGGCAAGAGCGACCGTGAGATCATGGATTACCTGACGGCGCGCTACGGCGACTTCGTGCGCTTCCGCCCGCCGTTAAAGTCCACCACCGTGGCGCTGTGGTTCGGGCCGTTCGTGCTCATGGCGCTGGGCGGCGGACTGCTCATGGCGTACATGGCGCGCCGCCGCAAGCGCGTGAGCGACGCGCCGCTGTCGAGCGGCGAACGGGAGAAACTGGCTGCGCTGCTGCGCGGAACTGAAAACGAGGGCAGGGGATGAGCGCATTCTGGTTTGTGGCCGCGCTGATGCTGGTCATCGCGCTGGCTTTTTTATTGCCGCCGCTGCTGCGGCGTGAGCAACAGGCGACGGTGGAGCGCGACGCGCTGAACGCCGGAATTTACCGGGATCAGCTCACCGAGCTGGAGAATGATCTGGCGGCGGGCAATCTCAGCCGGGATCAGTTTGAGCAGGCGGCGCGTGATTTGCAACGCAAGCTGCTGGAGGATGCTACCGGCCCCGGGGAAATACGCGCCGCGCGACCGGGCGGGCGGAGCGGGCGCATGACCGCCGTGGCGGTGGCGCTGGCCGTGCCCGTGCTCAGCACGGCGTTGTATCTGCAACTGGATCATGTGCGCGAAAACCACCCGGCGCAGGCGGGCGCGGCGCCAGAAGGGTTTTCACCCGAGATGATGGTGCAGCGTCTGGAGCAGCGGCTTAAGGAAAATCCCGCCGATGGCGAAGGCTGGCTGATGCTGGCGCGCTCGTACAGTGTGATGCAACGCTACCCGGACGCGCGCGACGCCTACGCCAGGGTGTTGCCGCTGGTGGGCGATAACGCCGATGTATTGGCCGACTATGCCGAGTCTATCGTGCTCAGCCACCCTGAGCAGCGTATCACGCAGCAACCGGTAGAACTGTTCAAAAAAACCCTGCAACTCAATCCCAGTCATCCCAAGGCCCTGTGGTTTACCGGCATGGTGGCGTTTCAGGGCGGGGATTATCAAAGCGCCGTGACCATCTGGCGCCGTCTGGAAAAGCTGATACCGGATGACGTGGAAGGGGTAAGGGTGATCCGGCAGGGCATTGCCGAGGCCGAGGCGCGCGCCGCGCAGGGCGCGGCGGCCAGGAGTGCACCATAATTTCAGGGGAAATATTTTATGGAACTGTACGAAACGGAACAGCAGCAGATTGAGGCCATAAAAAAATGGTGGAAGGAAAACGGCAAGGCGGCCAGCGCCGGGGTGGTGATCGGCCTCGCCCTGGTGTTTGCCGTGTGGGCCTGGCGCGACTACGATAAAACCCAGACCGAAGCCGCCTCGGTGGAGTACCGGCAACTGATCGAGGAACTGGAGCAGGACGACCAGGACGCCGCGCTGCAACGCGCCGCGCGCATTCAGGAACAGTATGCGCGCACGCCTTACGCGGTCCTCGCCGCCCTGGCTCAGGCCAAAATCAAGGTGGAGCAGGGTGATGCCTCTGCCGCCCGGCGACACCTGCAGTGGGCGCTGGATAACGCCGATCAGCCGGAGCTTGAGCACATTGCGCGCTTGCGTCTGGCGCACGTGATGCTGGAGCGGGATGAAAAAAGTGCCGCCCTCAAACTGATTGAGCCCGTCAAAGGCGACGCCTTTGCTGCGCAATATGAAGAACTGCGTGGCGATATTCATCTTGCCATGAACCGGCCCGCTGCGGCGCGCGCCAGTTATCAGCGCGCCCTGGCTCTGCTTTCACCGGAGAGCGGACAAAAGGCCCTGTTGCAGATGAAGCTGGATGATTTAGGCGCCGCCCCGTGAAGCATTTGCTCATTCTCAGCGCCTTGGTTGTGCTGGCGGGTTGCGCCAAGGTTACGGATTATTTCGCCGGCAAAAGCAACGCCGAACCTCCCGCGCCGTTGCCGGCGCTGCAAGCCACGCTTAACGTAAAGACCCTGTGGGCCGGCCGCAGCGGTTCAGGCGCGGACAAGTATTATGTAAAGCTCACGCCCGCACTAGCAGACGGCAAGCTGTTCGCCGCCGCGCGCGATGGCCGGGTAAGCGCGTTTGACGCCGCGCGCGGGCAACGCCTGTGGGAGACGGACACCAAGGTATTGATCGCCGGAGGCGTGGGGAGTGGCGCGGGAGTGGCGCTGGTGGGCACCAATGAAGCCGAGGTGCTCGCGCTCGACGAGATTAAAGGCGGCGTGACGTGGCGCGTGCGCGTATCGAGCGAAGTATTGTCTCCGCCGCGCGTGGCGCAAGGCATCGTCGTAGTGCGCTGCGTGGACGGACGGCTGTTCGGCCTGAACGCCGGCGACGGCAGCCGTATCTGGGTATACGACAGCGCGGCCCCCGCGCTCACCCTGCGCTCTACCAGCGCCCCGCTCATCGTGGGCGACAAGGTGATCGCCGGTTTCGCCAACGGCAAGCTGGCGGCGGTCTCGCTGCAGGAAGGCAAGCTGCTGTGGGAGACGGCGATTGCCGAGCCGCGCGGACGCACAGAACTGGAGCGCCTGGTGGATATCAGCGGCGATCCGCAGGAATACGACGGCGTGGTGTACGCGGCGAGTTTCCAGGGGCGCATCGCCGCGGTGCAGGCGGACAGCGGTCAATTGCTGTGGGCGCGCGACCTTTCCTCGCACGCCGGTATCGCGGTGGATGAGCGCTATGTCTACGTGACGGACGCGCAAAGCCAGGTATACGCGCTGGACCGGCGCGACGGGCGCTCGCTGTGGAAACAGGACAAGCTGCGCGCGCGCGCCCTCAGCGCGCCGGCGGCGCTGGGCGAGTATATCGCCGTGGGCGATTTTGAAGGCTATCTGCACTGGATGGCGCGCGACGACGGCCGCTTCGTCGCGCGCGTGCGCGTGGATGACAACGGCATCATTGCAACGCCCGTGGTTTCCGCCGATACCCTCTATGTCAATGGCAAGGGTGGCGTGCTGGCGGCGTTCCGCTTAAGCAAGTGACAAGTAGCGAGTGGCGAGTAGCGAGGATAGAATCATGTCTTCACTCGCTACTGGCCCCTAGCCACTCGCAACTGTCTCTATGAAACCCATCGTTGCGCTCGTAGGCCGGCCTAACGTCGGCAAGTCCACTTTGTTCAACCGGCTCACGCGCACGCGTGACGCGCTGGTGGCGGACGTGCCCGGTCTCACGCGCGACCGCCTCTACGGTGAAGGCCGCGCCGGAGAAAAGCCTTATCTGGTGGTAGACACCGGGGGGCTGGCGATGCAGCAGGAGGGGATCGAGAGTCTGGCGGCGGAACAGACCTGGCGCGCGGTGGAGGAATCCGACCTGATCCTGTTCGTGGTGGACACGCGCGCGGGATTGACTGCGGATGACCGGGACATCGCACTGCGCCTGCGCCGCAGCGGTAAGCCGGTCATTCTGGTAGTCAACAAATGTGAGGGGCTGGAGCCGCATCAGGCGGGCGCGGAGTTTCACGCGCTGGGGCTGGGAGAGCCATGGCTCATCGCCGCCGCGCACGGCTCGGGCATCGCGGAGCTGATGCGGCATGCGGCCACGCGTTTGCCTGAAGCGGAAGAAGCCGCGCCGGACGAAGAACGCGGCATCAAAATCGCGTTCGCCGGGCGGCCGAACGTGGGCAAGTCCACGCTGGTGAATTGTCTGTTAGGCGAAGAGCGCGTGCTGGTGTATGACCAGCCCGGCACCACGCGCGACAGCATTCACGTCCCGCTGCAACGCAAGGGCAAGCGCTATACGCTGGTGGATACCGCTGGCGTGCGGCGCAAGGGGCGCGTGGGCGAGGGCATCGAGAAGCTCAGCGTGCTAAAAACCCTGCAAGCCATCGAAGAGGCGCAGGTGGTGATCTTGGTGCTGGATGCGCTGCAGGGCGTCAGCGATCAGGACCTGCACCTCGCCGGCTTTATCGCCGAGGCGGGTCGCGCCCTGGTGATTGCGGTGAACAAGTGGGACGCCGCCAATGCCGGTCAGCGCGCGCTGGTCAAGCGTGAACTGGAGCGAAAGCTGCCGTTTGTGAAGTTCGCCAGGACGCATTTTATCTCCGCGTTGCGCGGCGCCGGTGTGGTGGAACTGTGGAACTCCGTCAACCGGAGTTACGCCTCAGCGGCGAAGGATATGCCCACGGCGAAATTGACCCGCGTATTGGAGCAGGCGGTGCAGGGCTATCAACCGCCCCTGGTGCGCGGCCAGCGCATCAAGCTGCGTTACGCGCATCAGGGCGGCCACCATCCGCCGCGCGTCGTGATCCACGGCAACCCGCCCGCGCGCCAGACGCCGCCCGCGTATCAGCGTTACCTGATGGGCTGTTTCACGCAGGCGTTCAAATTGACCGGAACTCCGGTGCGCCTGGAGTTTACCAGCAGCGGGAATCCCTATGAAAGGCGCACGGCGGGCGTGGCGACGCCGCGCCACGTGATTAAGCGCGCGCGTAAACCGGGTGTCAAGGGAAAGACTGCAGGTAGGGGACGCGCGCAACGCGCGAAAAGAAAAAAGCGTTAGCGCGGTTGTTGTCCGCGCAAGCCTCAATTATTGTTGTTAGGTTGTTCCTCGAACGGCGAGCCCTTCTTCTGCGGCGGCTGGTCGTTGACCAGGCTTTCGCGCCGTTGCAGATAGGCGTCACGCACGAAGGCGTACGGATCAAGCTGGTCGTCCACGATGCGGCTCGCGGTCAGCAGGCGCGAGCGCCGGTCTATCACGCGCAAGGCGATGAGCGCGTTGCGCGTGCTGACGTCATCGTAGTGATAGAGCGCATCGGCGTAGTAGTCCGGGATCAGGCCGACGGTATCGCGCAGCGTGCTCGGCCCCAGCAGGGGCAGCACGATATACGCGCCTCCACCCACGCCCCAGTAACCCAGGGTCTGCCCGAAGTCTTCGTTATGCGCGGTCAGGCCCATCGGCGTTGCAACGTCGAGCAGCCCGGCGAGGCCAAAAGTGGAATTGTAGATGAAGCGCTGCAAGTCTTCCGCGCCCTGCGCGAACTTGCCCTGCAGGAAGGTGTTGATAATGACTATCGGGTAAGCGAGATTGTTGAAGAAGTTGGACACGCCGGTGCGCGCCGGCTGCGGCACCACGGCCTTGTAGCCCGTGGAAACCGGGCGCAGGAGCACCTTGTCCACGCCGTCATTGAAGGAGTACATGGCGCGGTTAAACCCTTCCAGCGGATCGGGGTAAACCGGCTCCTCGTCTTCATACATCTGCTGCGGCTGGATGCTGGCGCAGCCGCCCAGCCACATGGCGCCGAGCAGGGTCAACAGAATCAATGGATAGCGGCGCTTCATCGCGGTGTTATTGTTTTCCTTATTGTTTATCGGAAAAAGCCAGAGAACCCTTAGCACCATAACATAGCCTAGATTCATGGAAAGTCAATATCTTTACACGCTCTAGCAATTAACGTGCCGTTTCAGGTAAAAACAAGGCGGGATCCACCAGGGCGCCGTTCAGGCTCACCCCCCAGTGCAGGTGCGCTCCGGTGGCGCGTCCGCTCATCCCCACCGCGCCGAGCGTCTCGCCTCGTTGCACATGCTGTCCCTTGCGCACGTCTATACGGCTCAAATGGCTGTATAAGGTGACCAGGCCCTGGCCGTGACTCAGAAACACCGTGTTGCCGTTGAAAAAATAGTCGCCCACGCGGATCACCGTGCCCGGCGCGGGGGCGGCCACCGGCGCACCCAGAGGCGCGGCGAAGTCGAGGCCGCTGTGCGGCTTACGCGCCTCGCCGTTAAAAAAACGCCGCAGCCCGAATGCGCTGCTGAGCGGCCCTCCGGCGGGCGGGATAAAGTCCATCTCCACGTCCGGCGTGTCGCTCCAGGTGGCCAGTGCGGCGTTGATCTCTCCGGTTTCGCGCTCGATGCGAAGCAGGTCTTCCCGGGAGGGCGTCACTTTGCGTTTGTCCGTGATCGTCAGATGCTGGCTGGGGTAGCTCTTGGCTTGCACGGTGAAGCGCTGGGTGAAGGTTTTCGCTCCGCTCTTGACGCGCAGCGTTTGCCGGCCCGGCTTGGTGGAGAGCGGAATTCCCACCAGCGCCAGCCAGCGTTCCTGGTCTCGCAGCACCAGCACGCGTTGTCCGTTGTAATAGGCGGCGGGCGCGGGATTGCTCTCGCCAACGGATAAAGGAATCGCCGCCACGCCGCCCGGCACGGGTTCGGAGCGCGGCAACGCGGCGGCGCTCGATAGCGGTGGCCAGAGAAGAATGAATGTGAGTAAAAGTTTATTCACCCAGTGTGCGCTCCACTTTGCAAATAAGACTGCCCTGCGCCAGGCGCGCATGCACTGTATCACCGGGCGCGGCGTCGCGCGCATTGCGCAGCACGTTTGGGGCAGCCGCGAGGCGCACGATGGCGTAACCGCGCGCCAGCGTGGCGAGCGGGCTTACTGCATCCAGCGCGCGCGTGAGCGTTTGCAATCCGGCGCGCCGCTGCTCCACCAGGCGCTGGGCAGCGGCGCGCAGGCGCTGGCCGTGATAGGCGAGTTGCGATTGCGCCTGCCGCAGGCGGTGCAGCGGTGTTTGGGTGTGGAGCCGCGCGGCCAGTTCAGCCAAGCGCGCGTGCGCGTGGCGCAACGCCACGCGCCGCGCGTGATGCAGCCGCTGCTCCAGTCCGTCCAGGCGCTGCGCCTGGTCGCGCAGGCGCCGCCCCGGATGTTGCAGGCGTTTTTGCAGGTTGTGCAGCGCCTGTTGCAGATGTCCCAGGCGGCGCTGCGCGGCCTGCCACATGCGGTTTTCAAGCCGGGTTAAACGTTCAAACCATTCCGAGCGGTCGGGGCTGATGAGCTCCGCCGCAGCAGTGGGTGTGGGTGCGCGCCGGTCCGCGGCAAAGTCGGCGATGGTGAAATCAATTTCGTGCCCGATGCCGGTGACCACCGGTATCGGGCTGGCATAAATGGCGCGCGCCACCGCTTCTTCGTTGAACGCCCACAAATCCTCCAGCGAACCGCCGCCGCGCGCCAGCGCCAGCACGTCGCACTCCGCGCGCGCATTGGCCGTGCGCAGCATCGCGGCGATTTTCTGCGCCGCGCCCGCGCCTTGCACCGGGATGGGGTAGATCAGCACCGGCAACGCCGGAAAGCGCCGCCGTAGTGTGGTAAGAATATCGCGCAGCGCCGCCCCGGTGGGCGAGGTGAGGATGCCGATTTGCCTGGGCAGGGCGGGTAAAGGTTTTTTGTGCGCTTCATCGAACAAACCTTCCGCTGCAAGACGCTGCTTGAGCAGTTCAAAGGCGCGGCGCAGCGCGCCCTCGCCGGCCGGCTCCAGGTGTTCCACGATGAGCTGGAATTCTCCGCGCGCCTCATACAGGCTCACCCGCGCCCGCGCCAGCACCTGTGCGCCGTTTTCCGGCGCGAAACCCAGGCGCAGGGCGTTCATGCGAAACAGGGCGCAGCGCACCTGAGCCTGCTCATCCTTCAGGGTGAAATACAGGTGCCCGGAGGAGGGGCGGGCGAGGTTGGAGATTTCGCCCTCCACCCACAGCAGGGGAAGGCCGCCTTCCAGCAGCGCGCGCGCCTCACGGTTGAGGCGCGACACGCTGTAGACGTCGCGCTGTCTGGCGTTCGAGGTGGGCGGCTCCTGCATCGGATACTCAATTAAGTCAGTAAGTAAGGCCACTCTTCCCGCCGCGTCCCCCGTCCCTTGTGCAGGGGGCGGGACAGGGCGGGGGTAGTTACTCAGGAGCCACATTATAAACAGTATAGCCTTACTTTGTGACTCCTGAGTAAATGATAACCCAGCGCGCGCGGCGGGAGTTCCACAGGCTGTTGATAAACAGCCTGTGAGCAAAGAAAAAATCACACTTTTTGCTTTGTGCCGGGCGGGATGCCTCCACACCAGCGGCCGGGTTGATAAAGGACATGGATGGCCTTTATCAACAACCTGCCAGGCACGGGTCATTTACCTGAAGCCTGAGAAATACTATAATTATTTGTTTTATTAGTCTTATCAGGAAACCTGCCATGCGTGTTGGGAGCCAGGGCCTCACCTTCGACGACGTGCTGCTGGTGCCTGCCCACTCCACGGTGCTGCCCAAACAGGTGGAGCTTGCCACACCGCTCACGCGCGAGATCAAACTCAACATTCCGCTGGTCTCCGCCGCCATGGACACCGTCACCGAGGCGCGGCTGGCGATCAGCCTGGCGCAGGAAGGCGGCATTGGTTTCATCCACAAAAACATGTCGGTGGAGGAGCAGGCGCGCCAGGTGCGCCAGGTGAAAAAATTCGAGAGCGGGATGATCCGCGACCCGATCACCGTTTCCCCCCATACCAGTATCGGCGAAGTGCTGGCCCTGACCCGCGCCAGCAACATTTCCGGCGTGCCCGTCGTGGAAGGCGAAGAGCTGGTGGGCATCGTCACCGGCCGCGACCTGCGTTTTGTCACGCAATATGACAAACCGGTCTCATCCATCATGACGCCCAGGGAGCGCCTGGTGACGGTGCGCGAAGGCGCGAGCCGCGATGAAGTGGTGAAGCTGCTGCACCAGCATCGCATCGAAAAGGTGCTGGTGGTGAATGACAAGTTTCATTTACGCGGCCTGATTACCTTCAAGGATATCCAAAAGGCCACGGAGAATCCGTATGCCTGCAAGGACAGTCAGGGACGTTTGCGCGCGGGTGCAGCGGTGGGCACCGGGGCGGACACCGAAGAACGCGTGAGCGCGTTGATTGGCGCGGGCGTGGACGTGATTGTGGTGGACACCGCCCACGGCCACTCGCAATTTGTGCTCGATAAAGTTCGCTGGCTGAAAAAGAGTTATCCCGAAGTGCAGGTAGTCGGCGGCAACGTGGCTACCGGCGCGGCGGCGCTGGCGCTGGTGGAGGCGGGCGCGGACGCGGTCAAGGTCGGCATCGGACCGGGCTCCATCTGCACCACGCGCGTGGTGACCGGCGTCGGCGTGCCGCAGTTGAGCGCGATTCTGGACGTGGCCGAGGCGCTTAAAAATAGCGGCGTACCACTGATTTCCGACGGCGGCGTCCGTTACTCCGGCGACCTCGCCAAGGCCGTCGCGGCCGGCGCGCACTCGGTCATGATCGGCGGTCTGTTCGCGGGCACCGAAGAAGCGCCGGGCGAAGTTGAACTGTATCAAGGGCGATCCTACAAATCCTACCGCGGCATGGGCTCGCTCGGCGCCATGACGCAGGGGCGCGGCGCAAGCGAGCGCTACTTCCAGGAAGACGTGCGCCAGGCGGAAAAACTGGTGCCGGAAGGCATCGAGGGGCGTGTGCCGTACAAGGGCGGCGTGCAGGCCATCATTCATCAACTGCTGGGCGGTTTGCGCGCCAGCATGGGTTATACCGGCTGCCATACCATGGACGCCATGCGCACCAAGCCGCACTTCGTGCGCATCAGCGCGGCGGGGATGCGCGAAAGCCACGTGCACGACGTGACCATCACCAAGGAAGCGCCGAATTACCGGATAGACTAAAAGCAGGGAAAAGGGAAAAGATACAAGGGAAAAGGGGATACATAATGCTGTGTCTTTCTCTTTAACCTTTCCCCTTTGCCCTATCGTTATGAACATCCACTCCCAGCGCATCCTGATTCTCGATTTCGGGTCGCAGTACACCCAGCTCATTGCGCGGCGCGTGCGCGAGGCGGGCGTGTATTGCGAGATCCATCCTTACGACCTCTCCGGGGCCGCGCTGCGCGCTTTTCAACCCAAGGGCGTCATCCTTTCCGGCGGTCCGGAATCGGTGACGCTCGCCGGCGCGCCGCGCGCGCCGCAACAGGTATTTGAACTCGGCGTGCCGGTGCTGGGCATTTGCTACGGCATGCAGACCATGGCGGCGCAGCTCGGCGGGGAGGTGGAAAGCGCCATGCAGCGCGAGTTCGGTTATGCCGAGGCGCGCGCGCGCGGACACTCGCAACTGTTGCGCGACATCGAAGACCGCACCAACGAAGAAGGCCACGGCCTGCTCGACGTGTGGATGAGCCACGGCGACCGCGTGATACGCTTGCCGCCCGGTTTCAAGCTCATCGCCACCTCGCACAGTTCGCCCATCGCGGGCATGGCGGATGAAGCGCGCCGTTTTTACGGCGTGCAATTCCATCCTGAAGTCACGCACACGCGCCAGGGCGCGCGCATCCTGCAGCGCTTCGTGCTCGACGTCTGCGGCGCGGAGCCGTTATGGACCGCGCGCAACATCATCAGCGGCGGCATTGAGCAGATTCGAGAGCAGGCGGGGAAGGACGGCGTAGTGCTGGGACTTTCCGGCGGCGTGGATTCCTCGGTGGCGGCCGCCCTCCTGCACAAGGCGATAGGAGAGCAACTCACTTGCGTATTCGTGGACAACGGCCTGCTCAGGCTCGGCGAAGCCGATCAGGTCATGACCACCTTCGCCACCCACATGGGCGTCAAGGTCATCAAGGTGGATGCCGAGCGGCGTTTTCTGGACGCCTTGAAAGGGATCACCGATCCGGAACACAAGCGCAAATGCATCGGCCAGGTGTTCATTGATGTGTTTGAGGAGCAGGCCGCCAAACTCAAGGACATCAAATGGCTGGCGCAGGGGACGATCTATCCTGACGTGATCGAGTCCGCCGCCGTCAAGACCGGCAAGGCGCACGTGATCAAGTCGCACCATAACGTGGGCGCCCTGCCGGAAAAGATGAAGCTCAAATTGCTGGAGCCGCTGCGCGAGTTGTTCAAGGACGAAGTACGCAAGCTCGGCGTGGAGCTGGGTCTGCCGTACGAGATGGTTTACCGTCACCCCTTCCCCGGTCCCGGTCTCGGCGTGCGCATATTGGGCGAGATAAAAAAAGAATATGCGGATACGCTAAGGCGTGCGGACGCTATTTTTATCGAAGAACTGCGTGAACATGATTTGTACGACAAGGTAGGCCAGGCGTTCGCGGTGTTTCTGCCGGTGAAATCGGTGGGCGTGATGGGCGACGCGCGCCGTCACGAGCCGGTGATCGCCCTGCGCGCCGTGGAGACCGTGGATTTCATGACCGCGCACTGGGCGCATCTTCCCTACGACATGCTGGAGAAGGTCTCCACCCGCATCATCAATGAAGTGCCGGGCGTGAGCCGGGTGGTGTATGACATATCCGGCAAGCCGCCAGCGACCATTGAGTGGGAATGAGGAAAGCAGAAAAGTATGGCGCTTGAAGCTGAGAATCCGGAATTCAGGACGGATAGTGACTGGATGCGTCACGCGCTGAAACTCGCCGGACGCGCGCAAGCCGAAGGCGAGGTGCCGGTCGGCGCGGTGCTGGTGCTGAATGGAGAACTCATCGGCGAGGGCTGGAACCGGCCCATCGCCGCATGCGATCCCACCGCGCACGCCGAGATCATGGCGTTGCGCGCGGGCGCGGAGAAAACCGGCAACTACCGCTTGAATGGCGCCACGCTCTACGTCACGCTGGAGCCGTGCGTGATGTGCGCGGGCGCGCTGGTGCACGCGCGCGTCAAACGCCTGGTGTTCGGCGCCGCCGACCCCAAGGCCGGGGCGGTTATAAGCGTTTTTACCATTCCGGATTCCGGCAGGTTAAACCACCGTGTCCAGCACACGGGCGGCATTCTGTCGGATGAGTGCGGGGCCATGCTGTCCCGCTTTTTTGAACTGCGGCGCAAGATTCCATATTTGGGAAACGATCACTGATTCTTCGCCTGTGTCTCGCGTTTCAGCATCAGTTCGAATTTTTCCGCGGGCAGGGGTTCGCTGAAGTAATAACCCTGAGCGGCGTCGCATTGATGCGCGCGCAGGAAGGCCGCCTGCTGTTCCGTTTCCACGCCTTCGGCGACCACCCTGATCCCCAGACTGTGCGCCATGGCGATGATCGTGGCGGTCAAGGCGGTGTCATCGGAACTGGAAGGGATGCCGTTGATGAAGGAGCGGTCAATCTTGATGAAATCCACGGGGAATTTCTTGAGATAGCTCAGGCTGCTGTAGCCCGTGCCAAAGTCGTCAATGGAGATGCTCATTCCCCTCTCCTTGAGTTCGCGTAATATGTTCACGGTCGTCTCCACCTGCTGCATGACGATGCTTTCGGTCAATTCCAGATCCAGCCAGCGCGGGTCGAGTCCCGTGTCTTTGAGTATGGCGGTGATGGTTTCCAGCAGATTTTTCTGATAGAACTGACGCGCAGAGAGATTGACCGCCACGCGCAACGGCGTGAGCCCCGCCTTGTGCCAGGCATGGATTTGCTCGCAGGCGCTGCGCAGCGCCCACTCACCCAGGGTTTCGATCAGCCCGGTTTGTTCCGCGATCGGGACGAAGCGGCTGGGCGGGATATCGCCCAGTTCGGGATGCCGCCAGCGCAGCAGCGCCTCGGCGCCGGTGAGCTTGCCCGTGGCCAGCTCGATCTGCGCCTGGTAATGCAGGCCGATCTCGCGGCGCTCCAGCGCGTGGCGCAGCGCGTTGCCCAGCGTCATGCGCTCGTCGGCGAGGGCGCGCATCTCCGCCGAGTAGTATTGATAATTATTTCCTCCTTGATTGCGCGCCTGATACATGGCCGTCTCGGCGTTTTTGAGCAACCCTTCGGGATCATCGCCGTCCTGGGGAAAGAGGGCGATGCCGACGCTCAGGCTGATGAAGATTTCACGCCCGTGCAGGTGAAACGGCTGGGCGAAACGGTTCATGATCTTTTGTGCGACCAGGGCGCCGGCATCGGCATCCTTGAGATCGGTAAGGGCGACGGCGAATTCGTCGCCGCTCAGGCGCGCCACCCGGTCCTGGGTGCGCATGCCTTCGGCGAGGCGTCCGGCCACCAGCTTGATCAGCGTGTTTCCGGCTTCATGCCCCACCATGTCGTTGACGTGCTTGAAATTGTCCAGATCAAGACAGAGCACCGTCATCAGGCGGCGCTGTTTTGCGGCGTCAATGAGGACATGCCCGATATGTTGCAGAAACAAGTCGCGGTTAGATAGGCCGGTCAGCTCGTCGTGATGGGCGAGGTAGTCAACCTTTTCCTGGGTTTGCTGATGACGGATTTCTCTTTCCCGTGCATCGAGGGCGTAACTGAGATCATCCGTGAGTTCCTGCAACAGGTTGATCTCGGCGGCGTCGAAAAAATCCGCTTCACCGGCATAGAGATTGAAAACGCCGATCACGCGCCCTTCCGCCTTCAAGGGAAAGGCGGCGTAGGAGCGTAAACCGTATTTTTTGGCATCTCCGCGCCAGCGGGTGAGCCGGGCGTCGCGGTCAATATCGCCGCTGATGAAATAACGGCCCGCGCTCAAGGCGGCCCCGGCCGGATCAATCTCTCCGGCGGAGCCGCGGCGCAGTGTGATATGCAAGATGTCCGGCCAGTCCCGCGCGAGGCCGCGCCGGGCGACGGGCTTGAACACACCCTGCTCTTCGTCGAGCAGACCGATCCAGGCGAGGCGAAAGCGGCCCAGCGTGACGGCGATCTGGCACGCCTCTTCCAGCAGTCCCCGCTGATCCTGAATGCGTATGATGGCGCGGTTGACGGCGCTCAGCACGGCGTAGAGGCGGTTCAGTTCGCTCAACTGCTCCTGCTGCCGGGCACGCTCTTGCTGGGAGCGCTCCAGCGCCTCGGCCATCTCATCAAAGCTGGCCGCGAGTTGTTGCAATTCCCCTGCGCCCTTCGCTCCGCCGCTGCGCGCGCTCAAATCGCCGCTGCCCAGACGCCTGGCCGCGCCGGTCAGCGCGCGCACGTGGCGCAGGATGAAGGCGTCGCCGCCGCGCCAGGCGGCCAGAAACGCCAGCCCCATCACAAGCGCCAGCCAGGTCAGGTTGCGCGTGAGCGCGTGGTTCACCTGCGCCAGGGCGATGTGCGCGGGGATGGCAATGGCGAGAATAATGTTACCAGCGCCGTTTCCGGGATGCAGGCGGCTGAAGGTGTAGAGATGGGGCTGGTTACCCGGTCCCGGCGCCTTTACGGTCACCTCATTTTTTTGCGCCAGTTCTTTCCCGGCCAAGGCCAGTTCCGGCGCGACTTTTCCGATCCACTGCCCCGCATCGGGATGGCGCACGAGGACGGCGCCATTGCCATCGAACAGCGTCAGCGTTGCTTCGGGCGGCAGCGTACCCTTGGCGGCCAGTTGGCTGAGCCAACTCAGATCCAGTGCGGTAAACACCACCGTCTGGACGTTGCCGTTGTCATCGAAGACGGGATAGCCGAAATTGACGGTGGCCTTGCGCGTGATGCGGCCGATCTGATAGTCGCCGATGGCGAATTGGCGTTGTTCCAGCGCGCGGCGGAAATAGGCGCGGTCGGCGGCATTCACCGGCCCTGACAGGGGGAGCGCGCTGCACACCACTGCGCCGCGAGGGTCTATCACTCCAAGATTGGCGTAATAGGGATGGTTGCGTTGTAAATCCGCAAGCAGCGCCTGACAGCGGGAGGGTTGAGCACCGCTCATCTCCGGCAGCCGCGCCAAAACGGCGAGCAGCTGGCGGGTGTTGTTAATCAGATGCGCGTATTCGGCGGCGGCGAAGCGCGTCAGGTGCAGAGCTTTTTCCCAACTTGCCACCGTGGCCGCGGCGCGTTGTTCTATGGCGCTGTACATGACCAAACCCAACACCGGCAGCATGGACAGCGCGGCGAGCAGCATCAGGCGGGCGCGCAGTCCGGAGAGAGCTCTCATCGTTTCGGTGACAGATCGGAAGAGC
>QZKM01000044.1 GCA_003599485.1 Gammaproteobacteria bacterium | reverse complement strand
GGCGCGGGGGTGGTGGCGAAGATATTGGAATAACGACAGGGAAAAGGGAAAAGATATAAAGGGAAAAGGGAGAGACTTTCTTCTTCCCCTTTGCCCTTTACCCTTTTCCCTAGAAACTGAGTTTATATGGCTAACCAGAAAATACGGATCAGACTGAAGTCCTTCGATCACCGGCTGATAGACAAATCGGCGCGCGAGATCGTGGAGACGGCGCGCCGCACCGGCGCGCAGGTGCGCGGCCCGATCCCGCTGCCTTCCAAGAAGGAGCGTTACACCGTGCTCACCTCGCCGCACGTGGACAAGGACGCGCGCGATCAGTACGAGATACGCACACATAAAAGATTGATGGACATTGTGGACCCCACCGACAAAACGGTAGACGCGCTGATGAAGCTCGATCTGGCCGCCGGTGTGGACGTGCAAATCAAGTTGAGCTGACGAGAACGCAACATGGCACTAGGAGTGGTTGGACGCAAGGCGGGCATGACACGCATCTTCACCGATGAGGGCGTCTCCGTGCCGGTCACCGTGATTGAGGTGGAGCCGAATCGCGTCACGCAGGTAAAGAGCGTCGAGAACGACGGCTACCGCGCGATACAGATTACGCTCGGCACGCGGCGCGCGCAGCGCGTCAACAAGGCCGCGGCGGGACACTACGCCAAGGCCAATACCGCCGCCGGCCGCGGTTTGTGGGAGTTCCGCCTGGGCGAGGGCGAAGGCGCGGAGATCGCCGCCGGCGCGGAAATCAAGGCCGATATCTTCAAGCCGGGACAGATCGTGGATGTCGCGGGCACCACCCTCGGCAAAGGATTCGCCGGAACCATCAAGCGCCACCACTTCACCATGGGCGACGCCACGCACGGCAACTCGTTGTCGCACCGCGCGCCGGGTTCCATCGGCCAGCGCCAGACGCCGGGCCGCGTGTTCAAGGGCAAGAAGATGTCCGGTCATCTGGGCAACGTGCGCCGCAGCGCGCAGAATCTGCAGGTCGTGCGCGTGGATGCGGAGCGCAATCTGTTATTGATCCGCGGCGCCGTGCCGGGCCCGGAAGGCGGCGACGTGATCGTGCGTCCGGCCGCGAAGGGAGCGAAGTAATCATGGAACTGCAAGTCACCGGCGCGGGCAAGAAGGCGGCGAAGGTTGAGGTATCCGACGCGCTGTTCGGCGCGCCCTACAACGAGAGCCTGGTGCACCAGGTGGTCACCGCGTATCGCGCGGCGGGCCGCGCGGGCACGCACAAGCAAAAGACGCGCAGCGAGGTGAGCGGCGGCGGCAAAAAGCCCTGGAATCAAAAGGGCAGCGGCCAGGCGCGCGCGGGCACCAGCCGCAGCCCGCTGTGGCGCAAGGGTGGCAAGATTTTCGCCGCGGCGCCGCAGGATTATTCGAAAAAGGTGAACAAAAAGATGTACCGCGGCGCGATGCGCGCCATCCTGTCCGAACTGGTGCGCGCGGGACGCCTGGTGCTGGTGAATGACCTGGCGCAGGACAAGATTAAGACCAGGGAACTGGCGGCCAAGCTGGCTGCGTTGGAATTAAACAGCGCCTTGATCGTCACCGAACAGATGGATGACAAGCTGGCGCTGTCCGCGCGCAACCTTCCGAAGTTCGCCGTAACGCCGGCAGCGGCGGTGGACCCGGTCAATCTGGTCGGATTCGACAAGGTAGTGATGACGGTGGGCGCGCTGCGCCATCTGGAAAAGGTGCTGGCATGAGCGAAGAACGTTTATTGAAGGTATTGCTGGCGCCGCATATCTCGGAAAAAAGCGCCTCGCTGTCCGAGAAAAACAAGCAGTTCGTGTTCCGCGTGCTGCGCGACGCGACCAAGCCCGAGATCAAGAACGCGGTGGAAAAGATGTTTAACGTGCAGGTGAGCGGCGTCACGGTGGTCAACGTGCGCGGCGGCACCCGGCGCATGCCGCGTTACCAGGGGCCGCGCTCCGGCTGGAAGAAGGCCTATGTGCGCCTCGCCCCCGGCCAGGATATAGATTTCACCGGCATGCAGCCGGCCAAGGGATAGGCTCATGGCGCTGAACAAGGTAAAACCGACTTCACCCGGCCGCCGCGGCGTGGTCAAGGTAGTCACGCCGGGGTTGCACAAGGGCGACCCCTGGCCCGGCCTGGTGGAAAAGCAGAACCGCCACTCCGGGCGCAACAATTACGGGCGCGTCACCACGCGACATCAGGGCGGCGGACACAAGCGCCATTATCGTCTGATTGACTTCAAGCGCGACAAGGACGGCATCGAGGCGAGCGTGGAGCATATTGAATATGATCCCAACCGCAGCGCGCACATCGCGCTGCTCAAGTATAAGGATGGCGAACGGCGCTACATCATCGCGCCCAAAGGGATAGCCGCGGGCGCGCGCCTGATATCCGGCGCGCAGGCGCCGATCAAGCCGGGCAACTGCCTGCCGTTGCGCAACATCCCGGTCGGCACCACGCTGCACTGCGTGGAAATGCTGCCCGGCAAGGGCGCGCAGATTGCGCGCAGCGCCGGCGCCGCGGTGCAATTCATCGCGCGCGAAGGCGCGCACGCCATTCTGCGCCTGCGCTCCGGCGAGATGCGCAAGGTGCCGGTGGACTGCCGCGCCACCCTGGGCGAAGTGGGCAACGAAGAGCACAATTTGCGCTCCTTCGGAAAAGCGGGCGCCAAGCGCTGGCGCGGCATACGCCCGACGGTGCGCGGCGTGGCGATGAATCCGGTGGATCATCCGCACGGCGGCGGCGAAGGCCGCACCTCCGGCGGACGTCATCCGGTGAGCCCGTGGGGCCGTCCGACCAAGGGCTACAAGACGCGCAACAGCAAGCGCACCGACGGCATGATCGTGCGCCGGCGCAAGTAACAGCGGAGGATTTGAAGAGTGGCACGTTCAGTCAAGAAAGGTCCGTTTGTGGACAGCCATCTGGTGAAGAAGGTTGAGGCGACGCTGGCCTCCAGCAGCAAGCGCCCGATCAAGACCTGGTCGCGCCGCTCAATGGTGGTGCCCGACATGATCGGCCTCACCATCGCGGTGCACAATGGCAAGCAGCATGTGCCGGTCTTGATTACCGATAACATGGTGGGCCACAAGCTGGGTGAATTTGCCCCGACGCGCATTTTCAAGGGCCATGGCGCCGCGGACAAGAAGGCCGCTGCCGCCGCGGGCGCCCCCGCTCCCGCCGCCGCTCCGGCCAAGGCATAACGGATCAGCATGATGGAAACGACGGCCAAACTGAAATTTACCCGCCTGTCGCCGCAAAAAGGGCGGCTGGTGGCGGACCAGATTCGCGGTCTGCCGGTCGAACGCGCGTTGCAGATTTTGCGCTTCTCGCGCAAAAAGGCGGCGCGCGTGATACAGAAGGTGCTGGAGTCGGCGATTGCCAACGCCGAGCACAACCGGGGCGCCGACATTGACGAGTTGCGCGTGGCGCGCGTCATGGTGGATTCCGGCCCGATGTACAAGCGCATGCACGCGCGCGCCAAGGGGCGCGGGGCGCGCGTCCTGAAACGCACCAGCCACATCACCATCTACGTTTCTGACAAGGCGAAGTAACGATCATGGGACATAAAGTAAATCCGACCGGAATGCGCCTTGGAGTAATCCGCGACTGGAACTCCACCTGGTATGCCGATTCCAAAAACTATGCCGACTATTTGAACACCGATTTGAAGGTTCGCGCATACATCAAGAGCAAGCTCGCGCAAGCCTCGGTGAGCCGCATCCAGATCGAGCGTCCGGCGCGCAACGCGCGCATCACCATACACACCGCGCGCCCCGGCATCGTGATCGGCAAGAAGGGTGAAGACATCGAAGTGCTGCGCAAGCAAATCTCAGGGATGATGGGCATTCCGGTGCACATCAACGTGGAAGAGATACGCAAGCCGGAACTGGACGCCTATCTGGTCGCGGAGAGCGTGGCGCAGCAGATGGAGCGGCGCATCATGTTCCGCCGCGCCATGAAGCGCGCGGTGCAGAACGCACAGCGCCTGGGCGCGCTCGGCATCAAGATCAACGTTTCCGGGCGCCTGAACGGCGCGGAAATCGCCCGCAGCGAATGGTACCGCGAGGGCCGCGTGCCGCTGCATACGCTGCGCGCCGACATTGACTACGGCCTGGCCGAGGCGCGCACCACCTATGGGGTGATCGGCGTCAAGGTGTGGATATTCAAGGGCGAAGTGATGGACGTGACGGAACAGGGCGCCGAGGCGGCGGAAGAGGGCGTGGCGCACACGCTGCACGCTGCCGGTTAAGGAGAGGTAAACATGCTGCAACCCAAGAAGACCAAATTCCGCAAACAGATGAAGGGCGGCAACCGCGGCCTGGCCCACACCGGAAACCGCGTGAGTTTCGGCGAGTTCGGCCTGCGCGCCATGGATCGCGGCCGTATCACGGCGCGCCAGATCGAGGCCGCGCGCCGCGCCATGACGCGCCACCTGAAGCGCGGCGGCAGGGTGTGGATACGCATCTTCCCGGACAAGCCCATCACCCGCAAGCCGCTGGAAGTGCGCATGGGCAACGGTAAGGGCGGCGTGGAATACTGGGTGGCGCAAATCCAGCCGGGCCGCATGCTGTATGAAATCGAGGGCGTGCCGGAAGATATCGCGCGCGAGGCGTTCAAGCTGGCGGCGGCGAAGCTGCCGGTACAGACAGGTTTTGTAGTACGCACGGTGATGTGATGAAGGCGAGCGAACTCAGGCAAAAAAGCGTGGCTGATCTCAACAAGGAACTGGTTGAGTCGTTGCGCGAACAATTCAATCTGCGCATGCTGCAGGGCAGCGGGCAACTGAGTAAGCCGCATCAACTGAGCGCGGCGCGGCGCAACATCGCGCGCATTAAAACCATGCTGCGCGAAAAGACGGGTGAGTCATGAGCGAAACCGGAAAAACCCTGCGCACCCTGACCGGGCGCGTGGTGAGCAACAAGATGGACAAGACCGTGACGGTGCTTATCAAGCGCCGCGTGCAGCATGCGGCGTACAAAAAATACCTGACGCGCCACAGCAAACTGCACGTGCACGACGAGGACAATGTGTGCCAGGAGGGTGATCTGGTCAGCATTACCCAATGCCGCCCGCTGTCCAAGACCAAGGCCTGGCGTCTGGTGCAGGTCATTGAACGCGCCAAGGCGGATTGATCTGGCGGGCTTCCGAATTAAATGTTAAAATTCATAGTTTTCCCGGTCCTATACCAGCACCTTGGAGCAGCGCCATGATACAGATGCAAAGCAGCTTGGAGGTCGCCGATAACAGCGGCGCGCGGCGCCTGATGTGCATCAAGGTGCTGGGCGGTTCCAAGCGCCGCTACGCCGGGATCGGCGACGTCATCAAGGTGAGCATCAAGGACGCGGTGCCGCGCGGCAAGGTGAAAAAGGGCGAGGTGTATGACGCCGTGGTGGTGCGCACGCGCAAGGGCGTGCGCCGTCCCGACGGTTCGCTGATCCGCTTCGACACCAACGCGGCGGTACTGCTCAATAACCAGTTGCAGCCTATCGGCACGCGCATCTTCGGGCCGGTGACGCGCGAACTGCGCGGCGAGCAGTTCATGAAGATCATTTCACTCGCGCCGGAAGTTTTGTAAGTGCGTTTACCAGGCGGGCTTATGCAGAAGATCAGGAAAGGTGACGATGTCATCGTGCTGTCCGGCAAGGACAAGGGCAAGCGCGGCGTCGTGTTGCGCGCGATGCCGGACCGGCAGCGGGTGGTGGTGGAGAATGTTAACACGGTAAAGCGTCACACCAAGCCCAACCCGAATCGCGGCGCCGGCGGCGGCATCGTGGAAAAGGAAATGCCGCTGCACGTTTCCAACGTCGCGCTGTATAACCCGGTGAGCAAGAAAGGCGAGCGGGCCGGCGTGCGCGTGCTGGAAGACGGACGCAAGGTGCGTTACTTCAGGTCCAACAACGAGGTGATAGACAAATGAAGCGCGCCGTGGCCCGGCTTGAAGAGCACTACCGCAAGGTGGTTTCCAAACAGCTCATGGAGAAGTTCGGCTACAAAAGCGTGATGCAGGTGCCGCGCATCACCAAGATCACGCTCAACATGGGCGTGGGCGAGGCGGTGGCGGACAAGAAGGTGATGGAGCACGCCGCGGCGGACCTGGCCAGGATCGCCGGCCAGAAGCCGCAGGTGCGTATTTCGCGCAAGTCCATCGCGGGATTCAAAATCCGCGAAGGCCTGCCGGTGGGCTGCATGGTGACGCTGCGCCGCGCGCGCATGTATGAGTTCCTGGATCGCCTGATCAACGTGGCGCTGCCGCGTGTGCGCGATTTCCGCGGCTTGAACCCGCGCTCGTTCGACGGGCGCGGCAATTACAGCCTGGGCGTGAAAGAACAGATCATCTTCCCGGAGATTGATTACGACAAGATTGACGCGCTGCGCGGCATGGATATTACCATCACCACCAGCGCCCGTAACAACGAAGAAGCGCGCGCCCTGCTGGAAGCGTTCAGCTTCCCGCTGCGCGGTTGACGGTTTTTTTGAGGAAGCTATGGCTAAAAAATCAGTAGTCCATCGTCAGGCCAAGCGCCTGCGCCTGGTGCAGAAATACGCGGCCAAGCGCGCCGCGCTGAGGACAAAAATGCTGGATATGAAAGCGGGCGAGGACGAGCGCATGGAAGCACGGCGCCGGCTTGAGGCGCTGCCGCGCGACGCCAATCCGTGCCGTTTGCACAGCCGCTGCCGCGTCACCGGCCGGCCGCGCGGCTACTACCGCAAGTTCGGCCTCGGCCGCAACAAGCTGCGCGAAGCGGCGATGCGCGGCGACATCCCCGGCCTGGTGAAGGCAAGCTGGTGACGCCATGAGCATGACGGATCCCATCGCGGACATGCTGACGCGCATCCGCAACGCCTATGCGGCGAGAAAGGCCGAGGTCGCCATGCCCGGCTCCAGGATCAAGGCCGCCATTGCCCAGGTCTTGAAAGACGAAGGTTACATCACGGATTACGCGCTGCGCGAAGACGGCGCCAAACGCACGTTGAGCATTGAGCTCAGGTATTACATGGGCAAGCCGGTCATTTCCCGTCTGGACCGGGTAAGCCGTCCCGGATTGCGCCGCTACCGCGGCAAGCATGAACTGCCGAAGGTGATTGGCGGTCTGGGCGTCGCCATCATCTCCACCGCGCAGGGCGTGATGAGCGACCGCGCGGCGCGTAAGGCGGGTTGCGGAGGGGAAGTGTTGTGCTACGTCAGCTAACGGTATAGATCATGTCACGAGTCGCCAGAAAACCCGTTGTGCTGCCTGCCGGTGTGGAGGTGACGCTGAACGGACAACAGCTCAGCATCAAGGGCCCCAAGGGCACGCTTACGCAGCAAGTGCATGAGCAGGTCGAGATCACGCGCGACAGCAGCGTGCTCAAGTTCGCTCCGCGCGAGCCAGAGGCGGACGCGCAGGCCGGTACCGCGCGCGCCCTGGTGAACAACATGGTGACCGGCGTGACCAGCGGATTCAGCAAAAAACTGGAGCTGGTCGGCGTCGGTTATCGCGCCCAGGTGCAGGGCAAGGCGCTGAATCTCACGCTGGGATTTTCTCATCCGGTGAGTTTCGCCATTCCGGCCGGTATCACCATTGAGACGCCGAGCCAGACCGAAATTGTCGTCAAGGGGCTGGACCGGCAGCAGGTCGGCGCCGTGGCGGCCAAGATACGCGGCTACCGTCCGCCGGAACCTTACAAGGGCAAGGGCGTGAAGTACAGCGACGAAGTGATTGTACGCAAGGAAGTCAAGAAGAAGTAACGACCATGGCCATACAGGACAAGAAGACATCGCGCTTACGCCGCGCCCGCCGCGCCCGCGCCAGGATTCTGGAGCTGGGCGCACACCGGCTGACCGTGCACCGCACCCCGCGCCATATCTACGCCCAGGTGATCGCCCCGGGCGGCGCCAAGGTCGTGGTCGCCGCATCCACGCTGGACAAGGTTTTGAAGAAGGAGATCAAGGCCACGGGCAACGTGCAGGCCGCAGTGGTGGTGGGCAAGGCGATAGCCGAGCGCGCCAAGGCGGCGGGCATCGCGCGCGTGGCGTTCGACCGCTCCGGGTTCAGGTATCACGGGCGCGTCAAGGCGCTGGCCGACGCCGCGCGTGAAAACGGTTTGGAGTTTTAAGGACAGGGTATGCAACCGGGTTTTGAAGGACAGGGCGGCGGCGACGGACTGCGCGAGAAATTGATCGTGGTGAACCGCGTGGCCAAGGTGGTCAAGGGCGGACGTCAGTTCAGCTTCTCGGCGCTCACCGTGGTGGGCGACGGCAAGGGCAAGATCGGCATGGGCCAGGGCAAGGCGCGCGAAGTGCAGGCCGCGGTGCAGAAGGCCATGGACAGCGCGCGCCGCAACATGCGCGCGGTACACCTGAACGGCGGCACATTGCAGCATTCCATCGTGGCGCGTCACGGTTCCACCAAGGTGTTCATGCAGCCCGCCTCGGCCGGCACCGGCGTCATCGCCGGGGGCGCGATGCGCGCCATCTTCGATGTGGTGGGCGTGCACGACGTGCTCGCCAAGTGTCTGGGTTCGACCAACCCGGTAAACGTAGCGCGCGCCACGATCAATGGCTTGTGCGGGATGAACGACCCGCAGCACATTGCGGCCAAGCGCGGCAAGTCGCTCAAGGAAATTCTGGAGTAATCATGGCGACGGCTAAAACGGCAGCGGGCAAAAAAACCGCAGGCAGGAAAATAAAGCTGACGCTGGTGCGCAGCCGCTACAGCCGGCTGCCCAGGCACCGCGCCACGCTGGAGGGGCTCGGCGGGCTGCAGCGCATCAACCAAAGCGTGATTCTGAACGACACCCCCGCCATACGCGGTATGGTGAACAAGGTGGCGTACATGGTGCGTGTAGAGGAAGTGTCCTGATGCGCCTCAATACTCTCAAGCCCGCGGCGGGCGAAAAACAGACGCCCAAGCGTGTTGGCCGTGGCATCGGCTCCGGCCTCGGCAAAACCTGCGGACGCGGCCACAAGGGCCAGCGCGCGCGCGCCGGCGGCTATCACAAGGTCGGCTTCGAAGGCGGCCAGATGCCGATCCAGCGCCGCCTGCCCAAGATGGGCTTCACCTCGCTCACCGCGCAGGATACCGCAGAGGTGCGTCTGCACGAGCTGGCGCGGGTCAAGGCGGACAAGATTGACCTCGCCGCGCTCAAGGCCGCGGGGGTGGTGCCGCAGATCGCCACGCGCGCCAAGGTGGTGCTGCAAGGCAAGCTGGAAAAGGCCGTCACCTTGAGCGGCGTGGCCGTGACCAAGGGCGCACGCGCCGCGATTCTGGCTGCGGGCGGCAAGGTGCAGGACTGATGGCCGTGACGCGTTCAGCCCTGGCGGGGGCGTTGAGCGGTATCGGCGGGTTGGCCGAGCTCAAGCGCCGCCTGCTGTTTGTGCTGCTCGCGCTGGTCGTGTTCCGCATCGGCGCGCACATCCCGGTGCCGGGCATAGACCCGGTGGTGCTTGCCACCCTGTTCGAACAGCAACGCGGCACCATCGTGGACATGTTCAACATGTTCTCCGGCGGCGCCTTGGAGCGGCTGTCGCTGTTCGCGCTCGGCATCATGCCGTATATCTCGGCCTCGATCATCATGCAACTGTTGTCCAGCGTGGTGCCATCGCTGGAGCAGTTGAAGAAGGAAGGCGAGGCCGGCCGGCGCAAGATCACCCAGTACACGCGCCGCGGCACGCTGGTGCTGGCGCTGTTTCAGGCCGTCGGCATTGCAATCGCCTTGCAGACGCAAAGCGCGGGCGGCTCGCCCCTGGTGTTGAATCCGGGTTATACCTTTATGTTCACCGCGACCTTGACGCTGGTCACGGGCACGATGTTTCTGATGTGGCTCGGCGAGCAGGTGACCGAGCGCGGCGTGGGCAACGGCATCTCCATCATTATTTTCGCCGGCATCGTGGCGGGCTTGCCTTCCGCGCTGGGCGGCACTCTGGAACTGGCGCGCACGGGCGAAATGAACGTATTCACCGTGCTGGTGCTGTTTGCCCTGGCCATTGCGGTGACGTATTTTGTGGTGTTCATGGAGCGCGGCCAACGCCGCATACGCGTGGATTACGCCAAGCGCCAGCAGGGACGCAAAATGTTCGCCGGGCAGGCGAGCCACCTGCCGCTCAAGATCAACATGGCGGGTGTGATCCCGCCCATTTTCGCCTCCAGCCTGATTCTGTTTCCGGCCACGCTGGGAGGCTGGTACAGCAGCGCCGAGGGCATGGGCTGGTTGCAGGACATCGTCACCATGTTCTCGCCCGGCCAGCCGCTGTACGTGATGACCTACGCGCTGCTGATTATATTCTTTTGTTTTTTCTACACAGCGTTGGTATTTAACCCGAAGGACACCGCGGACAACCTGAAAAAGTCCGGCGCGATCATCCCCGGCATCCGCCCCGGCGATCACACGGCGCACTATATTGACACGGTGATGACGCGCTTGACGCTGGCGGGCGCGATTTACATCACCGCGGTGTGTCTGTTGCCGGAGTTTCTGATTCTGTACTGGAACGTGCCGTTTTATTTCGGCGGCACGTCGCTGCTTATCATCGTGGTGGTGGTGATGGACTTCACGGCGCAGATACAGGCGCATTTGATGTCGCATCAGTACGAAAGCCTGATGAAGAAAGCCAACCTCAAAATGCCCGGGCTGCTGCGTTGACGCGGAGTGAATGATTATGAAAGTACGTGCCTCAGTAAAGAAAATCTGCCGTAACTGCAAGGTGCTGCGCCGCAACGGCGTGGTGCGCGTGGTGTGCGTGAACGCGCGTCACAAGCAGCGGCAGGGCTAGTGATTTGTACTCTGGAGAATAGTTAAATGGCGCGCATAGCAGGTATCAACATTCCGGTGCAGAAACACACGGCGATTGCGCTGACGAGCATCTATGGCATCGGGCGCAGCCGCGCACTGGATATTTGCAAGGCGAGCGGCGTTGCTCCGCAAACCAGGGTCAAAGACCTGAACGACGCGCAGGTTGAAGCGCTGCGCGCGGCGGTGGCGAAGCTCAAGGTGGAAGGCGATTTGCGCCGCGAGGTATCCATGAGCATCAAGCGTCTGATGGATTTGGGCTGTTACCGCGGCCAGCGTCACCGCCGCGGCCTGCCGGTGCGCGGCCAGCGCACGCGCACCAACGCACGCACGCGCAAAGGCCCGCGCAAGGCCGTAAGGAAGTAAGGGCAGGGAGATTCAGAGATGGCCAAGGTAACGACACAGCGCGTGCGCAAGAAGGTCAAGAAAAACGTGGCCGACGGCGTGGCGCATATCCATGCCTCGTTCAACAACACCATTATCACCATCACCGACCGCCAGGGCAATGCGCTGAGTTGGGCGTCGGCGGGCAGCAGCGGGTTCAAGGGCTCACGCAAGAGCACGCCGTTTGCCGCCCAGGTGGCCTCGGAGAAGGCCGCGCTGGCCGCGCAGGAATGCGGCGTAAAGACGGTAGAGGTGCTGGTGCGCGGCCCCGGCCCGGGACGCGATTACGCGGTGCGTGCGCTGAACTCGGTGGGCTTCAAGGTGACCAGCATTACCGACATCACGCCCATTCCGCACAACGGGTGCCGTCCGCCCAAGCGCCGCAGGGTTTAATGGAGAGTTAGAGTTGGCTAAATATACCGGTCCCAAGTGTCGTTTGTGCCGCCGTGAGGGTGAGAAGCTGTTCCTCAAGGGCGAAAAGTGTTTTTCCAGCAAGTGCCCCGTGGAAAGCCGTGCCTTTCCGCCCGGCCAGCATGGCCAGCGGCGCACCCGGCTCTCGGATTACGCGCATCAGTTGCGCGCCAAGCAGAAGCTGCGCAGGATTTACGGCGTGCTCGAGGGCCAGTTCCGCCGCTATTACGAAGAGGCCGACCGGCGCAAGGGTTCGACCGGCGAGACGCTGCTGCAGTTGCTGGAAGGGCGTCTGGACAACGTGGTGTACCGCATGGGTTTTTCCGCCTCGCGCTCCGAGGCGCGCCAGCTGGTGCGCCACAACGGCATTACCGTGAACGGCAGAAAGATGAATATCCCGACCTACCAGGTGCGCCCCAACGACGTAGTGGCGGTCGCCGAGCGGGCCAGGAAGCAGCCGCGCATTCAGGCTGCGCTCGATATGGCGCAGCAGCGCGGGTTCGCGGACTGGATTGATGTGGATGTCACCAAGATGCAGGGTGTGTTCAAATCCAGGCCGGAGCGCTCCGATCTGCCGGCGGAGATTAACGAACACCTCATTGTTGAGCTGTACTCCAAATAGTTGACCGAACTCCGGAAAATCCTCCATGGATTTTCCAGAGACGAAAAATGTAAAGTGTGGTTTCAGGAACGCGAGAGGTTCACATGCAAGGCTCAATTGCGGAATTTTTAAAGCCACGTCTGGTATCGGTACAGGCCATTAACGACAAGCACGCGCGTGTCACTCTGGAACCGCTGGAGCGCGGCTTTGGCCACACGCTGGGCAATGCGCTGCGGCGCATTTTGCTGTCCTCCATGCCCGGTTGCGCGGTGGTCGAGGCGCAGATCGAGGGCGTGCTGCATGAATACACCAGCCTTGAAGGCGTGCAGGAAGACGTGGTGGAAATCCTGCTCAATCTCAAGGGGCTCGCCATCCGCATGCACAGCGGCGACGAGGCCACGTTGACGCTGCGCAAGAAGGGCCCCGGCCCGGTGCTGGCGCGTGATATTACCCTGACTCATGACGTCGAGATCGTGAATCCCGACCATGTAATTGCCAATCTGACCAAGGCCGGTGAACTCAATATGACGCTGCGCGTCAAGCGCGGACGCGGCTATCAGCCGGTCACCAGCCGTGTCGGCGAAGAGGAAGGCCGTCAGATCGGCAAGCTGAAGCTGGATGCTTCCTACAGCCCGGTGCGGCGCGTGACCTACGCCGTGGAAAGCGCGCGCGTCGAGCAGCGCACCGACCTCGACAAGCTTATCCTGGATATCGAAACCAACGGCACGGTGGATCCGGAAGAAGCGATCCGCCGCGCCGCGAGCATCCTGGAAGACCAGTTGAGCATGTTTGTCGAGTTGAAGAGCAGCGAAGTTGCCGCGCCGCAAGCCGCGCCGCTGGAGATAGACCCGGTGCTGTTGCGTCCGATAGACGACCTGGAGCTTACCGTGCGCTCCACCAACTGCCTCAAGGCGGAGAATATTCATTACATCGGCGATCTTATCCAGCGTAGCGAGGTAGAGCTGCTGAAGACGCCCAACCTGGGCAAGAAATCGCTGACCGAAATCAAGGACGTGCTCGCCTCGCATGGCTTGTCGCTGGGCATGCGTCTGGAAAACTGGCCGCCGCCGCATCTGCGCGAGCGGGAAAAGATTTCGGCCTAGCCTGCTTCTTTTGAAAGGAATTAGTTATGCGTCATCGCAATAGTGGACGGCAACTCTCACGCAACAGCAGCGCCCGCAAGGCCTTGTTCAAGAGCATGGCTGCCGCGCTGGTAACCCGTGAGGTGATCAGAACCACCCTGCCCAAGGCCAAGGAACTGCGCCGCGTGGTGGAGCCGCTCATCACCCTGGCCAAGACCGACAGCGTGTCGCGCCGCCGTCTGGCCTTCGCGCGCCTGCGCGACCGCGAGGTGGTCACCAAGCTGTTCAACGAAATCGGCCCGCGTTACAAGGCGCGTCCGGGCGGTTACACGCGCATTCTGAAGTGCGGCTTCCGTCCCGGCGACTCTGCGCCCATGGCGATCATGGAGCTGGTGGATCGCCCTGAGCCCAAGGCCGCCAAAGAAGCCAAAGAGTAATCTCATACTGAAACCAAGCTGCAAAAAGCCGGGTCAACCCGGCTTTTTGTTATCCGGCATGAAACCAATCACGCCTTATTTTCTGCTATTAAGCCTGCTTTGCGCGCCGGGGGTGCAGGCGTTTGAAGTATTCTCCCCGCTGCCCGCCGTCGCACCTGTGCCCGCCGGTAATCCTCAGACGGCGGAGAAGATACGCCTCGGCAAGCAACTGTATTTCGACGCGCGCCTGTCGGTGAACGGTACGATTTCCTGCAATACCTGCCACGATGTAAACAACGGCGGTGATGACGGCCGGGTACGTTCTGTAGGTGCACTCGGTAAAGCCCCGCGCCGGTCCACGCCCACGGTGTTCAACGCCGCGTTTCAAAGCGTGCAATTCTGGGATGGCCGCGCACAGAGCCTGGAAGCGGCGGTGCTGGATCACCTGTACGACCCAACCCTACTCGCCAACGCGGACGAAGCCGGCTTGATTGAACGCTTCACGGCCATCAAAAAATACCGCGCGCAATTTGCCAAAGTCTTCGGCAAGGAACATTCGGTGACGGCGGACCACATCGCCCAGGCCACCGCCGCCTATGTACGCACCCTCATCACGCCCGGCAGCGCCTTTGACCGTTACCTGAAAGGCGATAAAAAGGCTTTATCGGAAAATGCGCGGCGCGGTTTCGAGGAATTCCAGAAAGTGGGCTGCTCCGCCTGCCACTTCGGCATCAACCTCTCCGGCCCGCCGGTGCCGATGGGGGAGGGGTTTTACGAGTTGTTCCCAAATTATACCGGCAGCGAGTATGACAAAAAATATAATCTGGTTACGGACGATTTGGGGCATTATGAAGCCACCAAAGAAGACATCCACAAACGCCTGTTTCGCGTGTCCACGCTGCGTAACATCGCGCACACCGCGCCTTACTTCCACACCGGCACCGTACCTACCCTGGACGAAGCCGTGCGTGTAATGGCCAAGACGCAACTGCAACAAGACCTCACCGATGAACAGGTGAAATACCTGGTAGCATTTCTCTCCAGTCTGACCGGAAAACTTCCGTAGGGCGAGCACGCCGTTTGTGCCCACCCTGCTTGGCTTACTCGCGGGTTTCAGAATCTGATATATGTGTAACCCTGCATTTGAAGGTCGATAATCCTAGGATAGGCGCCCACCACTATCTTAACATCGGGGAGAATATCGTCAGCTACCCATCCGTGGCTCTTCATGGTCTGAGCGCAGAGTTCAATACTGACCCCCTGCTTGGTAAGCTTTCGTATAGGCTCCTTATTTGGATTACCGGTATTTACTCCCTTGATTTTGTTATACACACTGTCTTTCAGCATCCAGTATCCAGCCGAATCGTGGAAAACAGCATGAACTGATCTGTCTTTCGGGTCAAGACCCATAGAATCATAGGTCTCCACGAGCTTTCCGACGTAGTACAGTCCCTTGCCAATTCCTTTTTTCCAATCATCATCCTTGATCTGGAAGACCACTCGAATGTCCTTCCGGACAGAAATCGGGATGAGAATACGCTCTTCAATATCCTGAGAAACACCTGGCTGAACCATCTCCTGAGAAACACCTGGCTGAATCGTCAGCCCCAGGATCGCGCAGCAGAGAACTACCTTCTTGGTGATTCCCTCACTGATTTTGCTTCTGGTCGTCATAACTACTCCTGTCCTTAATCTTGCCAACACCTGAAATGGCAGCGTGGTCTTACCGCACCCGCTGAAGTGGTTTGTTTAGGCGGCCCAGCCCCATTTTTGGAAGATCTGTGCGCCATCAGGAGAGGATAGGAACTCAATGAACTGGCGCGCGGCGGCCTTTGTTTTTCCCCGCGTGGTGAGTACCACGCCGGTGTCTCGATAGATCGCATACTCTGGCTCGATGTTGACGACCTCGGCCAGGCCGGGATTGGAAACTTGCCAGATATTCCAGATCAGCCAAACATCTATTTCTGGTTTGTCTATCCATGTCTGGCGTGCTTCTGCGCTATTCTTGGCGTAAGCAACAATATTACGACGGATTGTTCTTACCGTATCAATGTCATCTTGACGCCCCGCCATGTCTTCCCATACGCCATTTTGCCCGGCGCCATTCACCACGAGAATCTTAATATTTGGATTGAGAAGATCTTTAAATCCTCGAAATTTTTTAGGATTATTAGGACGCACCAGGACTGACAAAGGCCTTAAGTACAAAGGTTGTACATCGAAATGCGAAATGAGACCTTCCATGGCGAAGACGAAATCGGTCATCATTGTCTCAGAACCGCTATAGATTATATCTGCATCCTTTTTGGCTTTGTCGATCCATTGCGGAGTAGGGCCTGATGTGACTTCAACCTTGACGCCGGTCCTTTTTTCGAAGGCAGCTGCTGCTTCCTTCGTCGCGGGCGCAGGCCCGCCGGGGCCATAAACATACAGTGTTTCCTGTGCTTGCACGATACCATTGAGTACAAGCATTCCAATCAGCATACCAAAAACAAATTTGACAAACAGTCCGGTTGAACTCACGGTAATGCCTCCTTAATTTTAATGCTAGATCATTGATCTGCTTTACTTTCGCCTAATATCCCGCTGAGAATCAGCCAGTAAAGAGACAGCCTAAATGATGCATAGTTCTGCTACGATCTACAAATTATTCTTGCTTGGTGTTGCACGCATTAGGCTATTTTATCTCTGAGAGATTGCCTTGGGATTGGCGGGTCTGTGACGCTGTAATACGGGTTGCAGGTACAGGCCGGTGTAGGAGCGGGGCTGTGCAGCGATTTGGGAAAAATGAAAGGGGTCAAGTTCATTGTATGATTATCATGTAGATTACTGCAAGATTGCTCAGTTTAGATAGTCATACAATGAACTTGACCCCTCTTCTTCTCTTTGTATTGGCTCGCGCAGGCCAGGCTGACCTTGCGCTTAATTATGCTCCAGCGGGTGGCAAAGTCGCTGTCACCCTCAGGCAATGTCCAGATGCAATGCAAATGATCCGGTAATAAGACCCAAGCGTCAATGGTGAATGGCCGCAGGCCCCGCACTTGATTGATCGCATTACGCAATATCGTCCTGACGGATTCGTCGCATAATATTGTCTGGCGGCGGTAGCTGACCACGGTGAAGAAATAAGTGCCCCCCGCTGCGTTCGTGCGCCGGTATCGTGGCATGGTTAAGCGGCTTTGTTGTTTACCTTCTCATTGCGCGTGGGCACAAACAGCGTGCCCACCCTACTTGGCTTGAATCCACCGTGCAGATCATTTCGGGAATGCAATTCGATCCTTGTCATCAAGGACGAGGAGACCTTGAGCAATGGATTGCTTTAATGAGTTGCGCAGAAGAGGGATATCTATGCCGACCTTCGGAGACATTTCCTTTACAACTTCATCTATCGTGTAGACGAACGGATTTGGTGCAACTATACGAACGAGCTCTTGATTAACGAGATTAAGCATTTCTATCGGGTCTGGCTTTGCCTCAGCAACTTGCAACTGAAAGGAATCGTTTGGCCTCAAACTAAGAATATTCGAGCTTGTCAACTCAAGCAGTACCCTCCGTAGGGCGTCTTCGCTGATTTCGGTCTTCTTCAAGTCAACAGCGACAAATGCCTGCGCCTCAATTCGGTACTTTTCAAGGATACCTGTAAAGCCAAGTGGCTTAGTTTCGTTCTGCCGAAATATCTTGTAGATGACCACCTTCTGCCACTCGCGCAATTCCTTCTCTCGTTTGTCACAGAGATACTTGTAAAGAGCAAGTAGGC
Source organism: Gammaproteobacteria bacterium (assembly GCA_003599485.1). GTDB lineage: Bacteria > Pseudomonadota > Gammaproteobacteria > SURF-13 > SURF-13 > SURF-13. The sequence continues at coordinate 11,785 of QZKM01000044.1, read as the reverse complement.
CACCTGATATGCCAACTATCGTTCCAGCGACTTGCACGAATGGTTGTACGTCAGCAACGATCATATGTAGCTCCTTAGGATGATCGCTCTAAATTATACACCTCCCGTCTATATCAAAGATGGTCTGAATAGGAGGCTGTTAGACACACTCTAATACCGGCCTCAGATATTGACCCGTATAGGAATGGGGATGGGCGGAGACCTGTTCTGGCGTACCGGCGGCGATGATCTGGCCGCCTTTGGCGCCGCCTTCGGGGCCGAGGTCTATGATCCAGTCGGCGGTTTTGATGACGTCCAGATTGTGTTCGATGACGACGACGGTGTTGCCGTGGTCGCGCAGGTGGTGGAGCACGCGCAGCAACTGCTCGATGTCGTGGAAGTGCAGGCCGGTGGTGGGTTCGTCGAGGATATACATGGTATTGCCGGTGTCGCGGCGGGACAGTTCGCGTGCAAGTTTGACGCGCTGCGCTTCGCCGCCGGATAGAGTGGTCGCGTTCTGGCCCAGCTTGATATAGCCGAGGCCGACTTCCATCAGCATTTGCAGTTTGTGCGCGATGGCGGGTACGGGGTCGAAGAAAGCGCGTGCGTCTTCCACGGTCATGTCGAGTATTTCGTGAATGTTTTTGTGTTTGTAGTGCACTTCCAGGGTTTCGCGGTTGTAGCGTTTGCCTTTGCACACGTCACAGGCGACGTAGATGTCGGGCAAAAAGTGCATTTCCACTTTGATCAGACCGTCGCCCTGGCACGCCTCGCAGCGCCCGCCTTTGACGTTGAAGCTGAAGCGGCCCGGATTGTAACCGCGTGAGCGCGCCTCCGGCGTGGCGGAGAATAGTTCGCGGATGGGCGTGAACAGGCCGGTGTAGGTGGCCGGGTTGGAGCGCGGGGTGCGGCCGATGGGGCTTTGGTCTATATTGACCACCTTGTCGAACAGTTCCAGGCCGTGCGCCGACGTATACGGCGCGGGCTCTTCGTTGGCGTCGTGCAGTTCGCGCGCCATCAGATGATACAAGGTGTCGTTGATAAGCGTGGATTTGCCGGAACCGGATACGCCGGTGATGCAGGTCATGAGTCCGGCGGGGAGGGTGAGGTCAATGTTTTTGAGGTTATTGCCGCTTGCGCCGCGCAGGTGCAGGCAGCGCTTTTCGTCCACTGGCTTGCGCCCCGCGGGCAGTGGAATGGTTCTGCGCCCGGAGAGATATTGGCCGGTGAGTGAGCCGGGGTGGGCGATCACTTCCTGCGGCGTGCCCTGAGCGACGATGCGCCCGCCGTGCACGCCCGCGCCGGGGCCGATGTCTACCACGTGGTCGGCGCTGCGGATCGCTTCTTCGTCGTGCTCCACCACGATCACGGTGTTGCCGAGGTCGCGCAGGTAGGTGAGGGTGTTGAGCAGGCGCTGATTGTCGCGCTGGTGCAGGCCGATGGAAGGTTCGTCCAGGATGTACATCACGCCCACCAGTCCCGCGCCGATCTGGCTCGCCAGGCGTATGCGCTGCGCTTCGCCGCCAGACAGGCTGTCGGCGCTGCGCTCCAGGGTGAGATAATCGAGGCCGACGTTGACCAGAAATCCCAGCCGCTCCTTGACCTCTTTCAGAATCTTGGCGGCGATTTCGCCACGCCGGCCGGGCAGGGTCAGCTCTGAAAAAAATTGCTGCGCCTGATCCACCGGCAAGGCGGTGAGCTGCGGCAGTGTTTTGTCCGCGACGTACACATGGCGCGCGGCCAGGGTCAGGCGTGCGCCGCTGCACTCCGGGCAGGGCCGGGCGCTGAGGTATTTCGCCAGTTCCTCGCGCACCATGTTGGATTCGGTTTCGCGGTAGCGCCGTTCGGCGTTGTGGAGGACGCCTTCAAACGGATGTTTGCGCTTGGCGGGTTTGCCGCGCTCGTTGTAATAGTAAAAGGCAATTTCCTCGCCGGCGCTGCCGTACAGCACCACGTCCTGGATTTTCTTCGGCAGTTTTGCGAATGGCTTATCCAGATCAAACTTGTAATGCTCGGCCAGCGCCTGAATCATGTGATGGTAATACGCATTGCGCTTATCCCAGCCGCGTATCGCGCCTTCCGGCAGGCTGAGTTCCGGGTGGGCGATTACCTTGGCCGGGTCGAAAAACTGTTTGACGCCCAGGCCGTCGCAAGTGGGGCAGGCCCCGGCCGGGTTGTTGAAGGAAAACAGGCGCGGTTCGAGCTCGCTCAGGCTGTAGCCGCACAAGGGACAGGCGAATTTCTCGGAAAACACCAGATCGGCGCGCGTTTCGTCCTCAAGAAAGGCGATGCGTGCGATGCCCTGGCTCAAGCGCAACGCTGTTTCCAGCGATTCGGCCAGGCGCTGGCGCAGATCGGGGCGCGCCTTGAAGCGGTCCACCGCTACTTCGATGGTGTGCTTCTTGCGCAGGTCGAGCGCCGGGGCCTCGCTCAACTCCATGAGTTTTCCGTCTACGCGCGCGCGTAAAAATCCTTGGCCGCGCAATTCACTTAGCACGTTTAAATGCTCGCCCTTGCGGTCTTCGATCACCGGCGCGAGCAGCATGAGCGGCGTGCCCTCGGTCAACGCGAGGATTTGATCCACCATCTGGCTGATGGTTTGCGCCTCCAGCGCCGTGTCATGCTCGGGACAGTGCGGCACGCCGACGCGCGCGAACAGCAGGCGCAGGTAGTCGTAAATTTCGGTGACGGTGCCCACCGTGGAACGCGGGTTGTGCGAGGTGGATTTTTGCTCGATGGAAATCGCGGGCGACAGGCCTTCGATGTGGTCCACGTCCGGCTTTTCCATCATGGACAGGAATTGGCGCGCGTAGCTGGACAGCGACTCGACATAGCGGCGCTGGCCCTCGGCGTAGATGGTGTCGAAGGCGAGCGAGGATTTGCCGGAGCCGGACAGGCCGGTGATGACAATCAGCCTGTCGCGCGGCAGGTCGAGGTCTATGTTTTGCAGATTGTGGGTGCGCGCGCCGCGTATCCTGATTCGATCCATGTCACGTTCCGGCTGGAGGCCAAACCTGCTAATATACGGTGAAGAGAGGGTGTTGGGAAAGTGGATATCAAGGATAGCGGCATGACCGCGGCCGAGCGGCGCGCTACCGCGGCCCTGGCCGGGATTTACGCGCTGCGCATGCTGGGGCTGTTTCTCATTTTGCCGGTGTTCGCGCTGTATGCGCGCGAGCATCTGGCGGGCGCGACCCCGATCCTGATCGGGCTGGCGATAGGCGCGTACGGCCTGACCCAGGCGCTGCTGCAAATCCCCTTCGGCATGCTGTCCGACCGTTTCGGGCGCAAGCCGGTGATTATCGGCGGCCTGCTGGTTTTTGCGCTGGGCAGTGTGGTGGCCGCGTTGTCCGACTCCATCGCGGGGGTGATTATCGGCCGCGCGTTGCAGGGCAGCGGCGCGATTGCCGCCGCGGTGATGGCGCTGGCCGCCGATCTCACGCGCGACGAGCAGCGCACCAAGGTGATGGCGGCCATCGGCACCACCATAGGTCTGTCCTTCGCCCTCGCTCTGGTCATGGGCCCGGTGCTGGATAACTGGATCGGGGTGCCGGGCATATTCTGGCTGACCGCTGTGCTGGCGCTGGGCGGTATCGCCCTGCTCCGGTTGGGCGTGCCGCAGCCGGTGGAGAGCCGCTTCCACAGGGAGACCGAGGCCGCACCGGGACAAATGAAGGCGGTACTGTCCAATCCCGCCTTGCTGCGGCTCAACGGCGGCGTGCTGATTCTGCACCTGCTGCTGACCGCGAGCTTTGTCGCGCTGCCTTTTGCGCTGAACGACGTGGCCGGCCTGGTTCCCGGGCGCCACTGGCACGTCTATCTGCCAGTGGTGTTGCTGGCCATGGCGGTCATGGTGCCGTTTGTGCTGGTTGCGGAAAAAAAGCGCCGCATGAAGGAAGTGTTTCTGGCGGCGATTGTGCTGCTGGTCGTGGCGGAGGCCGGTTTGGGCGTTTTCCATCAGAGCGCATGGGTTATCGGCGTGCTGCTGTTTGTATTTTTCACCGGATTTAACGTGCTGGAGGCGACGCTGCCTTCCTGGATTTCAAAGATCGCCCCGGCGGCGAACCGCGGAACCGCGATGGGGGCCTTTTCCACCGCGCAATTCATCGGCGCATTTCTGGGCGGCGTGGCGGGCGGGTATCTCTATGAAAGCGGCGGCCTGTCCGCGGTATTTCTGTTCTGTGCGCTGATGGCGGCTGTGTGGCTGGTATTCATGTTTAACATGCCTGCGCCCGCCTATTTGAAGAATCGCCAGCTCCGGGTTGGCAAGGTGGACACGGATGAGGCGCAGCACCTGGCGGCACGTCTGCGCACGGTGCCGGGCGTCGCCGAGGCCGTAGTGGTGGCGGAAGAAGGCATGGCTTATCTTAAGGTGGATACGCAGGTGCTCAACGACAGCGTGCTGCTGGAATGTGCGGTATCCAAGGCATAATGTTTTTCTACAGGAGAGGGGACCATGGCAAGAGGCGTGAATAAAGTCATACTGATCGGCAATCTCGGCAAAGACCCGGAAGTGCGTTACATGCCAAGCGGGGGCGCGGTGGCCAATGTCACCATCGCCACCAGCGAATCGTGGAAGGACAAGACCACCGGCGAACAGCAGGAACGCACCGAATGGCACAACGTGGTGTTTTACAACCGCCTGGCGGAAATCGTGGGCGAATACCTCAAGAAGGGTTCGCAGGTTTACGTGGAAGGCAGCATACGCACGCGCAAATGGCAGGACAAGGAAACCGGCAAGGATCGTTACACCACCGAAATCATCGCCAACGAAATGCAGATGCTGGGCAGCCGCGCGGGCGGCGGCGAGGCAAGCATGGGCGGTAAGGCGCGCGCCAAGACGGAGTCCGCGCCTGCCACGGCCTCCAAGCCTGAGGCCGCGCAGGAAGCCGCATTTGATGATGATATTCCGTTTTAGACTCCCGGCATGAGGTTATGTTTGTAATTTTAGATGTCCCAGGCCACCCGTAAAAAAACCAGGTCCACGCTGCTCATCGGCTACACCGGGCGTGTGCTGCGTGAAATCGGGGCGCTGGCGTGCGGGGCGCTGGCGCTTTATTTTTTCTGGGCATTGATTACTTTCGATGCGGCGGATTCGGCCTGGTCGCACAGCGGTGTGAGAGCGGGGGTGGCGAATCAGGGCGGAGTGGTGGGGGCGTGGCTGGCGGATATTTTCTTTTATCTGTTCGGGTATCTCGCCTATCTGTTCCCGGCGCTCATCGCTTACGCCGGATGGTGGATATACCGCGAATATACCACCGATCAGCGCCACTTTGGCCTGCGCGCGGGCGGCTTTGTGCTGGCGTTGTCGAGCGGCACTGCGCTGGCGGCGATGCATTTTGCCGACCCGGCCACACTGCTGCCGCAGGGCGTGGGCGGCATACTGGGCGAAGGCATCGCCGCAGGACTGGTGCCCGCCTTCAGCTTTCTGGGGGCCACGCTGTTTTTGCTGGCGGCGTTTCTCATCGGCATTACGCTCTTGACCCGGCTGTCCTGGTTTTGGGTGATGGATAATGTGGGCCGACTGTGCCTGGAGTGGGGCCTGCGCGCGGTGCGCTCGTTTGGTTTTTATGATTATGTGCTGGGCCGGCGCCTGCGCCTGGAGCGCGAGGTGGCGGCAAAGGCTGAAAAGCAAAAGGCCGCGCGCCGTGCCCCGCCGCGTATCGAGCCGGTCATCAAGCCGGTGGAAACGGGCGTGCGCGTCGAGAAGGAGCGCCAAGTCCCGCTGTTCGAACAGCCGGCGGAAGGCGCGCTGCCCCCCTTGTCGCTGCTGGATGCAGCTGAGCCGCAGCACTATGTGATGACGGAGGCCGCATTGGAGGCCATGTCGCGCCAGGTGGAACTGAAACTGGCCGATTTCGGCGTGGAGGCGCAGGTGGTGGCGGTGCATCCCGGCCCGGTGATCACCCGCTTTGAGTTACAACCCGCCGCGGGCGTGAAGGTGAGCCAGATCAGCAGCCTGTCCAAGGATTTGGCGCGCAGCCTGTCGGTGATGAGCGTGCGCGTGGTGGACGTGATACCCGGCAAGTCTGTCATCGGTTTGGAGATTCCCAACGAACAGCGCTCCATCGTGCGCCTGAGTGAAACGCTGCAATCGAAGGAGTACGAGGAGACGGATTCGCCGCTCGCGCTCGCGCTCGGCAAGGACATCTCCGGTCATCCGGTGGTGGTGGACCTGGCCAAGATGCCGCACCTGCTGGTGGCGGGCACTACCGGCTCCGGCAAGTCGGTGGCGCTCAACGCCATGCTGCTCAGCATTTTGTTCAACGCCACCGCGCGCGAGGTGCGGCTTATCATGATAGATCCCAAGATGCTGGAGCTGTCCGTGTACGAAGGCATTCCGCATTTACTGGCGCCGGTGGTGACCGACGTGCGCGAGGCAGCCAACGCGCTGCGCTGGTGCGTGGCGGAGATGGACCGGCGCTACAGGTTGATGGCGGCGCTGGGCGTGCGCAATATCGCCGGGCTTAATCGCAAGATAAAAGAGGCGGAGCAGGCCAAACAGCCGCTCAGCGATCCATTGCAGCCGGTACAGGAGGGCGTGACGCCGCCGCTGTTGCAGCCCCTGCCGTTGATCGTGGTGATTATTGACGAACTGGCCGACATGATGATGGTGGTCGGTAAAAAGGTCGAGGACCTGATTACGCGCCTGGCGCAGAAGGCGCGCGCCTCCGGTATCCACATGATCCTCGCCACGCAACGTCCGTCGGTGGATGTGATCACCGGTCTTATCAAGGCCAATATCCCGGTGCGTATCGCGTTTCAGGTCTCGTCGCGCGTGGATTCGCGCACCATACTCGATCAAATGGGGGCCGAACAATTGCTCGGGCACGGCGACATGCTCTATCTCGCTCCAGGCGGCGGCGTGCCGGTGCGCGTGCATGGAGCCTTTGTCGCGGATCAGGAGGTGCATCAGGTCGTGGCGCACCTCAAGCGCAGCGGCGCGCCGAGCTACCTGGACGAAGTGCTGCGCGATACCGGTGAAGAGCAGAATGCCTTTAATGGCGATGCGGCGGCTGACGGTGAAAGCGATCCACTCTATGACCAGGCGGTCAGCATCATTCTGGAAACGCGCCGCGCCTCGGTTTCCGGCATCCAGCGCCGCCTGAAGGTGGGCTACAACCGCGCCGCGCGCATGATCGAAGAGATGGAGCGCGCGGGGGTGGTGGGGCCGCTGCAATCAAACGGCATGCGCGAGGTGCTGGCGCCGCCTCCACCAGATAGATGAGGCGGATGATGCGCTTGAAGCTGTGGCGCGCCGCCGCGGTTGTCCTGCTGCTGGCGGTTCCTGCGCTGGCGCATGCAGGCAAGGGCCTGGAGCGGCTGGATGGTTTTTTTAAAAACCGTGATGCGGTGCTGGCCGACTTTCAGCAAACCCTGGTGGATGAAAGAAACCGCGAGCTGAAGCAGATGCACGGTACGCTGATTCTGCAACGACCCGGAAAATTCCGCTGGGATTACGCAACGCCGCACCGCCAGCTCATCATCGCCGACGGAAAAAAATTCTGGCTCTATGACGCCGACCTGGAGCAGGTCACGGTGCGCGCGATGGACACCACCCTGGGCACGACGCCCGCCGTGCTGTTGAGCGGCGAGCGCCCCCTGCAGGAAAACTTCGTCATCACCGAGTTGGGCGTGCGCGGCGGAGAGGAATGGGAAGGTTTGGAGTGGGTGGGACTGACGCCCAAGGCCGATGACGCCGGTTTCACCCGCGTCTGGCTGGGTTTTGATGAACAGGAGTTGCGCGCCATGGAGTTGACCGACAACTTTGGCCAGACCACGCTCATCCGGTTTTCCAACGTGCGCCGGGAGGCGAGCGTGGACGCCTCTTTGTTTACTTTTGTTCCTCCGCCCGGTGTGGATGTGATCGGCGAGGGTGAGCAGGGCGTCACCAGAAATAAATAAAAACCAGCGCGCCGAATATAATCCGGTAGTACGCGAATACCCTGAAGCTGTGGTTGGAGACAAAGGCGAGCAAGGCCTTTACCGCCAACAACGCGCTTATGAAGGCGGCGCCGAAGCCGAGCGCGATCAGAAAGATATCCTGTGAGTGCAGTGCATCCCAATTTTTGTAAAGGTCATACAGCGTCGCCGCGAACATGGTGGGGATGGCGAGGAAGAAGGAAAACTCGGTGGCGGCGCGGCGCGACAGGCCGAAAAACATTCCACCCATGATGGTGGCCCCTGCGCGCGACGTGCCGGGGATCAGCGACACGGCCTGGCACAGGCCTATCTTCAGGGCATCGGTCCAATGCATTTGATCTACGCTTTCTATGCGCGGGGTGTGGTAACGCCGTTCTATCCATAAAATCACCAATCCGCCCAGCACCAGGGCGATGGCCACGTTAGGAGGAGTGAACAGATATTCCTTGATGGTGTTATGAAACAGCCATCCCAGCGCGGCGGCGGGAGCAAAAGCGATCAACAGGTTCAGCGCAAAGCATTGCGAGCGGCTGTCGCTGGGCAAAGTACGCGCCAGGTTGAACAGTTTTGCGCGGTAGTGCCAGCATACGGCGAGTATCGCGCCAAGCTGAATAACGATGGTGAAGGTTTTGGGGCTGCCGCCGTTGAATCCGAGCAGGTCTTCGGCAATGATTAAATGCCCGGTGCTGGAGATGGGCAGGAACTCGGTCAAGCCCTCGATGATGCCCAGCAGCAAGGCCTTTAAATAAAGCAGCGTGTCCATGCCTGTTCTCCTGGAGGGATTATACGCATGCGATACTGGATGGAAAACATCTCGGCAATGGACGCCTCCAGCACGGGCGCGCAATCCAGCAGCAAGGCGCCGGTTTGCGGCGCAGTGAACGGTTGTATACCGCTGCGATAGGCAAGCAGGCTGTCATGTGGCAGGGGTATGGCGCGTCAGGTGGTCAACTCCGATTATACAGTTGTGTGAGGCGCCGCATCCGCCCGGATATCTCCGGGGTGACCTGGTCCCAGCTGAAGCGCCAGCGCCAGTTGCCGGAGAGGGTGCCGGGGGTGTTCATGCGCGCTTCGCTGCCAAGCATCAGGATGTCCTGCATCGGGATCACGGCCAGGTATGCGACTGAGGCCAGCGCCGCGCGGATCAGCGGCCAGGGCATGGGTTCGCCGGGCGCGCCGAGATAGTCGTCCACGTACTGTTTCTGTTCCGGCGGCAGGTTTTGGAACCAGCCGAGCGTGGTGTCGTTGTCATGCGTGCCGGTGTAGACCACGCAATGGGTTTCATGCTGATGCGGCAGATAGGGGTTCCTGGCGCTGCCGTCAAAAGCAAATTGCAGCACCTTCATGCCGGGCAGGCCGTATTTGTGGCGCAGGGCATGCACTTCCGGCGTAATCAATCCGAGGTCCTCGGCCACCAGTGGCAGCGCGCCGAAGTGTTGTTGTAAGACGTGAAACAGTCCGTCACCCGGCGCCGGCACCCAGCGCCCGTTGATGGCGGTGGGGTGATCGGCGGGTATTTCCCAGTAAGCCTCGAAGCCGCGGAAGTGATCTATGCGTATCAGGTCAAATAATTCCAATTGGCGCTGCAGACGTTCAATCCAGCAGCGGAAGCCGGCGGCGGCGATGCGCTCCCAGCGGTAATGCGGATTACCCCAGCGCTGGCCGGTGCTGGAAAAATAATCCGGCGGCACGCCCGCCACCACGTGCGGATTGCCCTGTGCATCGAGATCATAGTCGGCGCGGTGCGCCCACACGTCGGCGCTGTCGTGCGCGACAAAGATCGGCATGTCGCCAAACAGCCGGATGCCGCGCGCGTTGGCCGCGCCCTTTACGGCCTGCCACTGCCCGGAAAAGATGAATTGCTCGAAGTAAATGTGTTCGATGAGCGGTTCCAGATCAGAGCGCGCCTCCTCCAGCGCCTCCGGATCACGGTCACGCAATTTAGCCGGCCATTGTGTCCAGATGCGCTCGTTATGGGAGTGTTTGAGCGCGCGATACAGCGCGTAGTCCTCCAGCCAATGGGCCTGTTCGGTGCGGAACGCGGTATAGGCGGCGCGCCGTTCAGCCGCGGCGTGCCGGAAAAAGCTCTGCTGCGCCTGCATAAGCAATGCGCGCCGCTGCTTCTGCGAGTGACGGGCATTGTCACGCAGCGCTTCGGGGCTCAACCAGCCCTGTTCGGCGAGCCGCTCCAGGCTGATGAGCAGGGGATTGCCGGCGAACAGCGACAGGCACTGGTAAGGTGATCCGTCCTGATGGGTGGGGCCGAGCGGCAGGGTCTGCCACAGCGTGACGCCGCAGGAGGCGAGAAATTCAACAAAGCTCAGCGCCTCGGCGCCAAGCTCCCCGTGCGCTCCCGCGCCAGGCAATGAGGTAGGATGCAACAGTATGCCGGCATGGCGCGCACCCGAAGCGGGGTTGACCGGAGTCACGCGTCTGCCTGCGCGCGCATCACGCCGCCGTGCGCGGGCGCGCCCGTGCCGCGGCTCAACACCTGAGCCAGTTCCTCAGGCGCAGGTTTGCCGATGAGGTGATACAGATTGGTCAAGTGGCGGCGGAACAGGCGTTCAAAGTCGCTCACCGTTTCGCCGGGATTATAGTCGCCAAACCACCAGAACCAATCCGAGCCTTCGCATAGGGCAAGCTGCTCCATGATCTTCTCGCGCTGTTCTTCGGTTAAATTACCCGCGGCGAGCGCCTGATCAGCGGCTTTTTTCGCCTCGCACAGCATGTCCCAGCCGCGGTTTTTGTCCGCGCTGCCGATCCAGGTGGAAAAAGTGCCGTACACCCAACTGCCGGCGGTCAATGCGTCAAGCGGCGCGGGCGCGCTGCCGGTTTGTTCCAGATAGTCGCCGAAGGTGGTGAGCTTGATATGAGGGTGCTCGCTCAGGCGCTGGTAGAGGGCGGTTAAAAAATAATAGCCGTTAAAGGGGTAGTATTCCCAGGCGTTTTCGCCGTCCAGAATGATGGAGACGATTTTGTCCGGACGGGGTTGCGCGGCGGCGATGGTTTGCAGGTGGGAGATGAGGTTGTTCACCGCGTCATCGGCGTGCCATTTGGCGTAGGTGAACCCGATCAGATCGGACAGGCCGTCGTCACGGAAGAAACAGTTGACGCCGTTGATCTGATAAGGCCGGTAGAGCCAGTCTTTGTGCGCGCTGTCCATGTTTGCGCCGTTTTTTTTCAGGCTGTTGGCGAGCACCGTCTCGCCGCTCGCCGCCCAGCACACCCCGTATTGGGACAGGAGGCGCAGCACGTCGGAGCTGACGCCGCCCTCCGCGGGCCAGCAGCCTTGCGGCGCGAAGCCGAAGTGCGCGCGGAAAGTCTCCAAGCCGCGCCGGATGTGCCAGTGCGCCCGCTCTTCGCCGCCGGGATAACGCCGTGGTTCAGGCAGCGGCGCGTGGGGCAGGCTCTCATGCGCGGATTCGAAGTCGAGCAGCAGCGGCAGGATCGGGTGCGCGTAGGGCGTGAAGGAGATTTCCACCTGGCCGCACTCCGCCAATGCGCGATAGCGCGGGATAACGCTGCCGAGCAGGTCCGCAATGATTTCTAGCAGGCTGCGCCGCTCCTCCAGGGTGTAGCCGCAGCCCTTGTCTATCAGCAGTTGCACCTTCTGATTGGTGCGGCGCACGGTTTCGCCCAGCCACACCAGGTGATACCAGGTGACGATGTCGGCGAAATACTGGTCCGAGAGATAAACGGCGCACTCCGGCCGCTCGATTATCAGCGCAGCGATGTCCGCCAACGCGCGATAACCGGGGAAGGGCAGGATGAGGTGTTCACGATTCACCCGTAAACAGGTTTTGACCAGCGCCAGGCGCTGCTCCTGTATAGCGGGCGCGGCGGGCGCAACGAGCGCGCTGAGCAGCGGGTCGGTGAGCGGCTC
>QZKM01000002.1 GCA_003599485.1 Gammaproteobacteria bacterium | reverse complement strand
GATGAATTCGGGGCGGAAGTGCTGACTGACGATGTCCAGCACGGCGCGTTTCATCCGGGCGTAATTTTCCTCACCCGCCATATCCTGTATCACCTGCGAGCCGAGGTTGGAGGTCATCACCACCACGGTGTTGCGGAAGTCCACGGTGCGCCCCTGGCCGTCGGTGAGGCGCCCGTCGTCAAGCACTTGCAGCAGCACGTTGAACACATCCGGGTGGGCCTTTTCCACCTCGTCGAGCAAAATTACGGAATAGGGTTTGCGCCGCACCGCCTCGGTGAGGTAACCACCCTCTTCGTAGCCGACGTAGCCCGGCGGGGCGCCGATCAGCCGCGCCACCGAGTGCTTTTCCATGAACTCGGACATGTCTATGCGCACCATGGCGTCGTCGGTGTCGAACAGAAATCCGGCCAGCGCCTTGCACAGCTCAGTCTTGCCGACGCCGGTGGGACCAAGAAACAAGAACGATCCGTTGGGGCGGTGGGGATCGGACAGGCCCGCGCGCGAACGGCGGATGGCGCTGGACACCGCCTTGACCGCCTCGTCCTGCCCCACCACTCGCGCGTGCAGGGCATCCTCCATGCGCAGCAGCTTCTCGCGTTCGCCTTCCAGCATCTTGGAGACCGGGATACCGGTCCACTTCGACACCACCTCGGCAATTTCCTCTTGCGTAACGGCATTGCGCAGCAGCTTCTTTTCCTGCATCTCGGCCTGGGCCGCCATATCCAACTGCTTTTGCAACTCCGGGATGCGCCCGTACTGCAATTCCGACATGCGCGCCAGATCCCCGGCGCGGCGCGCGGTTTCCATTTCGATGCGCGCCCGATCCAGGGCTTCTTTGATATGCTGGGTACCGGCCAGCGCGGCCTTTTCCGATTTCCAGATTTCCTCCAGTTCGGAGTAGTCACGCTCCAGCCTGGCGATCTCGGCCTGAAGGTTTTCCATGCGTTTTTTCGACGCCTCGTCGGTTTCCTTTTTCAGCGCCTCACGCTCGATCTTGAGCTGAATCAGGCGCCGGTCCAGTTTATCCATCTCCTCCGGCTTGGAGTCTATCTCCATGCGGATGCGCGAGGCGGCTTCGTCCACCAGGTCTATGGCCTTGTCCGGCAACTGGCGATCCGAAATGTAGCGGTGCGACAGGGTCGCTGCGGCGACGATGGCCGGGTCGGTGATGTCCACGCCGTGATGCACTTCGTACTTCTCTTTCAGGCCGCGCAGGATGGCGATGGTGTCCTCCACCGTGGGCTCGTCCACCAGCACCTTCTGGAAGCGGCGCTCCAGCGCGGCGTCCTTTTCGATATATTTGCGGTATTCGTCCAGCGTGGTCGCGCCGACACAATGTAATTCGCCGCGCGCCAGCGCCGGCTTCAACATGTTGCCGGCATCCATCGCGCCCTCGGCCTTGCCCGCGCCGACCATGGTGTGCAGCTCGTCTATGAATAAAATGATGCGCCCTTCCTGCCTGGCGAGGTCGTTCAGCACCGCCTTCAGGCGCTCTTCGAATTCGCCGCGGAATTTGGCGCCGGCAATGAGCGCGCCCATGTCCAGCGCAAGCAGGCGCTTGTCCTTCAAGCCTTCCGGCACCTCGCCGTTGACGATGCGCTGCGCCAGGCCCTCGACGATGGCGGTCTTGCCCACGCCCGGTTCGCCGATCAGCACCGGATTGTTCTTGGTGCGGCGCTGCAATACCTGGATGGTGCGGCGGATTTCGTCGTCGCGCCCGATCACCGGGTCGAGCTTGCCCTGCTCGGCGCGCTCGGTAAGATCAATGGTGTATTTCTCCAGCGCCTGGCGCTGTTCCTCGGCGTTGGGGTCGTCCACCTTCTTGCCGCCGCGCACTTTTTCAATCGCCTGTTCCAGCAAACTTTTGCTGGCGCCGCTCTTGCGCAGCAGCTCACCCAGTGCGCCCTTGTCCTCCAGCGCGGCGAGCACGAACAATTCGCTGGAGATGTATTGATCCTTGCGCTGCTGCGCCAGCTTGTCGGTGACGTTGAGCAGGCGCGCGAGATCGTTGGAGACGTGCACCTCGCCCGGCGCGCCCTCCACCCTGGGCAGGCGGTCCAGCGCCTCGCCGAGCTGCGAGCGCAGGCGGTTGACGTTGACGTCGGCCTGGGTGAGCAGATGGCGCACGCTGCCGCCCTCCTGATCCAGCAGCGCGGTCATCAGGTGCGCGGGCTCGATGAATTGATGATCGCGCCCCAGCGCCAGAGACTGCGCCTCGGCCAGCGCCATCTGGAATTTACTGGTGAGTTTGTCCATGCGCATGGTAAAAATCCTCGTTATTTAACGAATCAGATAGGGCCCGCGCAGTCGCGTTTCAAGGGAACGCTTGCCATTTACCGCTCCATCTACAATCATAGCCGCTTTGCGGCGGAGCCGCACGCACAGACCAGGCATGATAAGCGCACTGTGGAACAAAGCGTGGTGGCGGGCCAATTACTCCTGGCTGCTGGTGCTGTCCTTTCTGCCGCTGCTCGCGACGGGCGGATTTGAACTCGCCACCGGCGTGATGGCGCTGATCGGCCTCATGCGCCTGATGCGCGCGCCGCGCGCCGTGCTGGGCGATCCCGGCGTGCGCCTGATGCTGGCGCTGTTCGCCTGTCTGTGGCTGCCGATGGTCCTGTCGCTCCCCGACGCGGTGAATTTTAATCGCGCGCTCGGCACCACGGCGAGCTTTTTGCGCTTTCCGCTGGCGGGCATTTTTATCATACAGACTCTGTGCGCGACGCAGGCCTTCGAGCGCCTGTGGCTGGGCCTGGTCTGGGTAATCGGATTTTTCTGCGCCGACGCGCTGTTCCAACTGATCGCCGGCTTTGATTTGTTCGGCCGGCCTTATGACGGCATCCGCCTCAACGGCGTATTTTCCAAGCTGGCCCTGGGCACGGTGCTGGCGGTGACGGCACCAGTCTATTTTGAGGGCCTGCGCCGTTTTTACGGGCAATACCGCCACGTCTGGCTGGCGGCCGCGCCCTTGCCCATGGTGGTGTTTTTCAGCGCCAGCCGCGCGGCCTGGATCATGCTGGCCCTGTCGCTCGGCATTTATCTCTTCTACTTATGGCGCCTCAACCCCCGTGCGCGCCGCCCTTACTTCGCCCTACGTGCGGCGCTGATGGTAGCGGCAGCGGTCGGAGTCACGGCGCTGCTGGCCCTGCAGCAGCCCTCCTTCCTGGCGCGCCTTGCGCAAACGCTGCAAGGCTCGAGCGGTGATTATGAGGACATGAACGTGGCCAGCGCCGGGCGGCTGCCGATCTGGCGCACCGCGCTGTCGGTGGCGCAGGCGCATTGGATCAACGGCGTCGGGCCGCGCGGCTTCCGTTACGTCTATACCGAACACGCCGCGCCGGATGATCCGCTGCGGCTGAGCGGCGCAACTCACCCGCACCTGCTGCTGCTGGAGATCGCATCAGAAACCGGGCTGATTGGCGTCGCCGGATTGGTCTTGTTTTTCACACTTGCGCTGCGCGCGATACGGCGCTTGCCTTCCACCCAACGCCAGGGGCTGTTTCCCTGGGCGCTGGTCGTCCTGGTGGCGCTCGCGCCGTGGAACACGCATCTGGCGCTGTACGGCAACTACTGGTCTTCCTTCGTCTGGTGGACGCTGCTGCTCGCGCTCGCCGTGTGGGCTAACGCTGCAAGACCATCACGCACTACGGTGTGAACCGCCGCCCACGGCGTGGCGCATGATGAGATTTTTCACCGGCGTCAGGGCATCGGTCATATCAAGCCCCAGATTGCGCGCCCAACGCAGTGAGGCGTGTTGACTGCCGAACAGGCGATGCAAACCTTGCAGCGCCGCCATCATGGCCAGCACCTCGCCCTTGCGCGCGCGCTCGTAGCGGCGCAGCACGGAACGCGCGCCGATGTCTTTCCCCTCGGCGTGCGCCCGCAGCAGCGTCTCGGCCAGCACAGCGGCGTCGCCGAGGCCCAGATTGACGCCCTGCCCGGCGAGCGGGTGCACGGTGTGCGCGGCGTCGCCGATCAACGCCAGGCGCTGCGCGATATAGCTCTCCGCATGCACCCGGCGCAGCGGAAAGCCGGCGCGCGGGCCGGCCGCTTCGACGCGGCCCAAACCTTGGCGCGGTATTTTGTCGCCGAGCGCAGTTTGCAGTTCGGCGATGAAACCTGGCTCATCCAGCGCCAGCAGGTTCTGCGCGCGCTCCGCGGGCATGGTCCACACGATGGAACTTTCGCGCTCATCCGGGAGCGGCAGGAAGGCCAGCGGCCCGCCGGGCAGGAAACGCTGCCAGGCGGTGCGCTGGTGCGAGCGGGAGGTCTTGACGTTGGCCACCACGGCGCATTCGCCGTACTCCTCCGCCTGCGCGCCGATGCCGGCCAGTCTGCGCAGCGCGGAGTCCGCGCCGTCGGCCCCCACCGCCAGACGGGTCTTCAATCGCTCACTTTGTTTGGCGCCGAGCAGAATGTGATCTCCGTCCAACTCCAACGCCTCTACGCTGGCCGGACAGCACCAGACTACATTGGCGCACTGTTCTATCCGCCTCATCAAGGCTGCTTGGATACAGCGGTTCTCCACGATATAGCCCAGCGTCTCTTCCCCGATCCCGGCGGCGTCGAAGTGTATCTCGCCCGGTCCCGCGGCGTCCCACACGTG
Organism: Gammaproteobacteria bacterium; assembly: GCA_003599485.1. Taxonomy (GTDB): domain Bacteria; phylum Pseudomonadota; class Gammaproteobacteria; order SURF-13; family SURF-13; genus SURF-13. The sequence goes on along the minus strand of QZKM01000002.1, from coordinate 25,521 downwards.
CATGTCATAAAACGGGCTGACGCCTTGCGCGCACAGGTCATCCCACACGCCGAGCGCCTGGAACAGGCGCGCCGAGCCGAGCGTCACCGCGCTCACCCTGAGGTCACGCGCCCCGATCGGCCAGTGCAGCACGGGCGGTTTGGTTTCAACCAGCGCGATGCGTAAAGGTTGATTTCCGAGCGCGCAGGCGAGCGTGCCGCCCACGATGCCCGCGCCGGCGATCACAACGTCATAATCCCGGCCGTTCACGCGCGCCCCGGCAGATAGCAATCCAGCAGCTCGATTAATTTCTGCAGCGCGCCGCGGTTCTGCTCCACCAGGCGCCGCCCGCGCTCGCCCGCCGCGTGACGCAGGTTGGCGTCCTGCAAGTAGCGCACCACCGCCGTGGCGAGTTCCGCCACATTCGCTACTTCCGTCACCGCCCCCGCCTCGCGCAGCATGCGGCTCACCTCGGTGAAATTAAACATGTGCGGCCCGGTGATGAGCGGCAGACCCAGCGCCGCGGGCTCGATCAGATTGTGCCCGCCCACCGCAACCAGGCTGCCGCCGACGAAGGCGACGTCGGAGGCGGCGTAGAACAACGGCAATTCGCCCATGCTGTCGCCGATGAAGACATCGGTGCGTTCATCGCATGCGTGTCCCTCACTGCGCAGCAGCGTGCGCCATTCGCGCTTGCGGCACAGCGCGGCAACTCTGGCGAAGCGCTCCGGGTGGCGCGGCACCAGCATGAGCAAACTGTGCGGCAACGCCTGCCTGACCGCAGCGTGGGCATCCAGTATCAGATCTTCTTCTCCCTCATGCGTGCTGGCTGCAATCCACAGCGCGCGCTCTGTTCCCAGACTGCGGCGCAGCACGGCGGCCTGCTCGCGCAGACTGGCCGGGAGTTTGATATCGAATTTGATGCTGCCGGTGACGCGCACCCGTTCGCGCGGCGCACCCAGGCCCATGATGCGCTCCGCGTCCGGCGCGCTCTGCGCCGCTATGGCCGTGACCCGGCGTAAGGTTTCTGAAATCAGGCTGCGCACGCGGGCATAGCGCCGCGCCGAGCGCTCTGACATGCGCGCATTGGCCAGCACCAGCGGGATAGACTGCGCGGCGCAGCAGTGAAAAATATTGGGCCACAGCTCGGTTTCCATGATAATCGCTGCACGCGGCTGCGCCCGGCGTAAAAAGCGCCGCACCGCGCCGGGCAAATCATAGGGAACGTAATAGTGCGTTACTTCATCGCCCAGCTTGTCGCGCACGTGCGCCGCGCCGGTCGGCGTCATGGTGGTGAGCACGATGCGCAGGCGCGCATCGTACGCGATCAATTTTTGCACCAGCGGCACGGCGGCCTGCGCCTCCCCCACCGAGACGGCGTGCAGCCATACCGTGTATGCCTGCGCCGGGAGCACAGGCGGTGTAATAAAACCAAAGCGCTCCGGAATGCGCCGCCAATAACCGGGCAATTGGAAACCGCGCCACGCGAGGCGCAACAGCACGGCCGGGATCAACAGATACAGCAGCAGCGTATAAAGCCGTCTCATCCAGCGGGCTGAACGGGGGCGCGCTTTAACCACTCCAGGTAGGCGCGCACGCCTTCTTCGAGCGCGGCGAAGCGGTGCGCGCAACCGGCGGCGCGCAAACGCGCGAGATCGGCCTCTGTGTAGTGCTGATAACTGCCGCGCAGCTTTTCCGGAAAGGGAATATATTCGATCTTGCCTTTACCGTGTTCCTTCACCATGAGGCGCGCCACGTCATTGAAGCTGTGGCTCACGCCGGTGCCGAGATTGAAAATACCCGGCCTGCCGCGTTGTTCCCAAAACCACAGATTCACCGCCACGGCATCGCCCACGTAGACAAAATCGCGCCGCTGCTCGCCGTCGGCATAACCGCCGCTGCCGCTGAACAGCTTGACGGCGCCCGCACTCTTGAGCTGCTCATAAAAATGCAGCATCACGCTCGCCATCGGGCCCTTATGCGTCTCATGCGGGCCGTACACGTTGAAATAGCGCAGTCCCACGATCTGGCTGTGCGCCTTGGACAGCAGGCGGCGCACATAGTGATCGAATAAAAACTTGGAATAGCCGTACACATTGAGCGGAGCCTCGTATTGGCGCTCCTCCTTGAACACCTTGCCCGCGCCGTACACCGAGGCGCTGGAACCGTAGATAAAAGGAACGGCCTTGCACACGCAATATTGCAAAAGTTGCTTGGAGTATTCGTAATTGTTTTGCATCATGTAGCGTCCGTCCCACTCCGTGGTCACGGTGCACGCGCCTTGATGGAAAACGGCCTCGACGCGCGCGCCGAAATCATGGCCGTTCTGGATGCGCGCGAGGAATTCGTCCTTGTCCAGGTAATCCAGGATTTCGCAGCCGGCGAGATTGGCGAACTTTGCGCCGTTTTTAAGATTATCCACCACCAGGATGTCGCCGCGCCCGCGCTCGTTCAACGCGCGCACCAGATTGCTGCCGATGAAGCCGGCCCCGCCGGTGACAATAATCATGCGTTTTGCGAAGCCTGATCCGCACGCAGCATCTCTATGATGCGCGTGGTGGATTGCCCGGGAATATAAGGCAGGATGCGCACCTCCCCGCCGTGCGCGATCACGCACTCATGCCCGGCGATCTGCTCCGGCCGGTAGTCGCCGCCCTTGACCAGGATGTCGGGCAGCACGCGGCAGATGAGGCGCTGCGGCGTGTCTTCGGAAAACGGCGCCACCCAGTCCACGCATTTGAGCGCGGCCAGCACCTGCATGCGCTGGGCAAGCGGGTTGATAGGGCGCGCCGCCGCGCCGTTGTCCTTGAGGCGCGCCACGCTGGCGTCGTCGTTGACCGCGACGATGAGGCAGTCACCCAGTTTTCTGGCCTGCTCCAGATAGCTCACGTGCCCGGCGTGCAGGATGTCGAAGCAGCCGTTGGTCATGACGACTTTCGCGCCGCGCGCGCGCGCCTGGGCCACGGCGTCGAGCAACTGCGGCTCGCTCAGTACGCCCTGCGTGACAGGCTGTGCTTCGTGCAGTGCGCCTTGCAATTCGGCCACGCTCACCGTGGCCGCGCCAAGCTTGCCCACCACGATGCCGGCGGCCAGGTTGGCGAGCCGCGCGGCGTCGGCGAGTTCCGCGCCCGCGGCCAGCGCCGCGCCGAGCATGGCGATGACGGTGTCGCCCGCACCGGTGACATCGTACACCTCGCGCGCGTGCGCGGGGAGGTGCAGCGTCTCCAGGCCCGCGCGCAACAAACTCATGCCGTGTTCGCCGCGCGTCACCAGCAGCGCATCCAGGTCGAGATCGCGGCGCAACCGCTCGCCGCGCCGTTCCAGTTCACGATCATTCTGACAGTGACCCGCTACGGCCTCGAACTCGGCAAGATTCGGCGTGATCAGGGTCGCGCCCCGGTACTTGGTGAAATCCCGGCCCTTGGGGTCCACCAGCACCGGCTTGCCCAGTGCGCGCGCCTGTTTGATCAAAACCTGCGCCTCGTTCAAGGCGCCTTTGCCGTAGTCCGACAAAATCACCGCATCGGCGCCGGCAAGCCGCTCGCTGAATGTGCGCAACAAATCAGGCGTGGCCATCCCCTGCACAGCCTCATCAAAATCGAGGCGGATGAGCTGCTGATGATGGCTCAGCACGCGCAGCTTGGTAATGGTTTTCAGGCCCGCTACGCGCTCGAATACGCACTCCACCGAGGCGGCCTGGAGCTGCTGCACCAACAGATCGGCCTCTTCGTCCGCGCCGGTCACGCCGAGCAGCGTCACCCTGGCGCCGAGCGCCGCGGCATTCAGCGCCACGTTGGCCGCGCCGCCGGGGCGCGCCTCGCTGTGGCGCACGCGCACGACGGGCACCGGCGCCTCGGGCGAGATGCGCGTGGCCTCGCCCTGCCAGTAGCGATCCAGCATGACATCGCCAACCACCAGTACGCGCGCCTGATTAAAGGACGGAACGTGCATCGTCATGCGCGCCATCATACCACAGGGCCGGGAAAACTCTGATTTATGCGGATTTGTGCTGAAGCCGCGGCGCACGTTAGAATCCGCTTTGTGCAAGCTCAGCGCAAGACCCGGTCTTCACTCCTGCGCGCGCGTTTCCTCGCCCCGCGTTTCTGGCCCACCTGGCTGCTGCTTGGCGTCATGTGGCTCATCGCGCAGTTGCCCTATCGCGCGCAGTTCGCGCTCGGCAACGTCCTCGGCCGTATCATGTATCACGCCTCGCCCGCGCGCCGGCATATCGCCGCGGTCAATCTGCGTTTGTGCTTTCCCGATCTCGATGAGCCGGCGCGCGCGGACCTGCTGCGCCGGCATTTCAACTCGCTCGGCATGAGCGCCGTGGAAGCCGCGATGAGTTGGTGGACGCCTGACAAAAAATTGCGCCGCCTCGCGCATATCGAGGGGCTGGAGCATTTGGAGCAGGCGCAGAAAGCTGGCAAGGGCGTGATTCTGCTTTCCGGCCATTTCACCACGCTGGAGATCGGCGCCCATCTGCTCGCCATGCACGTGCTGTTTCACGCCATGTACCGCGAACACAAGAACCCCCTGTTCGAGGCCGTGATGCGGCGCGCACGCGAACGGCGCTGCGAGCAGGCCATCCCACGCGGCGACGTACGCGCTTTGCTCAATAGTTTAAAAATGGAGCTGCCGGTGTGGTACGCGCCGGACCAGAACTACGGCAGGGAGCACAGCGTCTTCGTGCCTTTCTTCGGCGTGCCCGCCGCAAGCATCACTTCCACCTCGCGCTTGGCGCGCCTCTCCGGCGCAGCGGTGGTGCCGTTTTTTCAGGTGCGCCTTCCGCATGGACAGGGCTACCGGCTTACGCTCTATCCCGCGCTGCAAAACTTTCCCGGCGATGACATCATTCAAGATACCCTGCGCGTCAACCAGCTCATCGAACAACAGATACGCCGCGCGCCGGAGCAATACCTGTGGGTGCACCGGCGTTTCAAGACGCGCCCGCCGGGCAGCCCGGATGTGTACCGGAAAGCGGACTGAACAGTGCGCGGCATCCTGTTTATCACCTTGAGCAACATCGGCGATGCGGTGTTGAGTACGCCCGTGCTGGAGCGCTTGCACCAGTGTTATCCACAAGCCATGGTGGATATTGTCGCTGATCCGCGCTCCGGTTTTTTGTTTGAACACTGTCCGTATCGCGGCGAGATTTTTCTCAAGGTGAAGCCGGAAGGCTGGCGCGGGGTTGTTGCGCTGCTTCATACACTGCGGCGCAAGCGCTACGACCTGATTGTTGACTTGCGCACCGACGGCCTGGCCTGGTTGCTGCGCGGTAAAAAACGTTTGACCAAATGGACGGCGGGCCAGCCGCAAGGGCCACACGCCGTGCACCGGCACATGAGCGTGATCGCGCCGCTCACCGGACCGGACATCCCCGCGGCGCGCGTGTGGCTCACCGGGCGGCACCGTGCCTTTGCCGATGAGCAACTCAAGGCTCTGCCAGGGAAACGCTGGCTGGCCCTGTGTCCCGGCGCGAACTGGCCACCCAAGATTTGGCCTGCGCAGTGTTACCAGGAATTGGTATGGCGCGTGAAGGAGTATTTCGACGCCGTGATCCTGCTCGGCGGAGCCAAGGATATTGAGCGTAACCGTCTCATCGCCGGAAACCTGCCCCTGCCTTATCTGGATTTGAGCGGCAAGACCGACCTGCTGCAAGCAGCGGCAATCATCGAACGCGCGCGCGCCTTCACCGGCAACGACTCCGGCATGGGCCACGTCGCGGGCGCAATGGCCACGGCGACCCTGACCTTATTCGGACAGGGACCGCCGCTGGAATACCATCCGTGGGGGCCGCATCCCGCCTGGGTGTACCGGCCGGACGGCGACACGCAAAAAATTTCCGTGGATGAGGCGGCGCAAACATTTCGCGCATTGCTGGACGGTTTACCGTGATACACACGCTGCACATCATCGGCAGTAAAAAATCCGGCGGGGCGGAGCGCTTCTACGTGCGTCTCGTCGGCGCGCTGCACGAGCGCGGCCATCCCGTTCGCGCCGTCAGCCCGCCGGGAAGCGAGGTGGCGCAACAGCTCGGCGCGGGGATCCCGCAAACCCCTGTTCCCATGTATGGGGTATGGGACCTGTGGTCGCGCTGGCGCATTCAACGCCTGGTTGAAACGTATAGACCCGCCATCGTGCAAACCTATATGGGGCGCGCTACGCGGCTTACGCATGTCAAACCCGCCGCCGCCGTACACGTTGCGCGTCTTGGCGGATATTACAACCTCAAAGGTTATCGTCATGCCCATGCGTGGGTGGGGAATACGCGCGGCATTTGCGACTATCTGGTTAAAAACGGCCTTCCCGCCAGCAAGGTGTTTCATATCGGCAACTTCGTGGACGCGCCCGCGCCGGCAGCGCCCGGACAGTTGCACGCACTGCGCGCGCACTGGCGGATACCGGACGAGGCGCTCATCGTGCTCTCGGTGGGCAGGCTGCATCCGAACAAAGGCTTTGCGGACCTGCTGGAAGCCTTCACCGCACTGCCGCAAACCGTGCACAACCGGCCGCTTTACCTGCTGATCGCCGGCGACGGGCCGCTTGCCGGTGCGCTCAGGACACGCGCCGATGAACTCGGCATCACGCCGCGCACACGCTGGACGGGATGGCAGAATGATCTTTCGCCGTTTTATCAGTCGGCGAGCGTCTTTGTCTCGGCGGCGCGCCATGAACCGCTTGGCAATGTCATACTGGAAGCCTGGGCGCACGGCGCGCCGATCATCGCCACGCGCACCCTGGGTGCGGAGGAATTAATCGAACATGAAACCAGCGGCCTGCTCACGCTCTGCGCGCAACCGGAAAGACTCGCGCGGGATATTCTGCATTTACTTGAGCAGGACGACGCCGCGCGACGCGCGCTGATTGAGCGCGGCCTGCAAAACATACGTACCGCTTACAGCAAGGAGGCCGTCGTCAACGCCTACCTTGATTTATACCAACGTCTTGCGGGGGAGCGCTGATGTGCGGCATCGCCGGCATATACCTGCACGCGGGCCACGCCGTGGAACCCGCGCGCCTGCAATGCATGGCGGCGTCTCTCGCCCATCGCGGGCCGGACGGCCACGGCCTGCATAGCGACGGGCGCATCGGGCTGGCGCACACGCGCCTCTCGATCATAGACCTCGAAACCGGGCAGCAGCCGCTATGCAACGCGGATAAGACCCTGTGCCTGATTGCCAACGGCGAAATTTATAACTACATCGAACTGCGCAAGGAACTGGAACAGCAAGGCTGCGTATTCTCCACCCACTCCGACTGCGAAACCATCCTGCACGCCTACGCGCGCTATGGCCTGGACTTCGTCGGGCGTCTGCACGGCATGTTTGCCTTTGCGCTGTATGACGCCCGCCAGCAGCGCCTGATTCTGGCGCGCGACCGCCTCGGCATCAAACCCCTGTTCATTACCCGGCAGCCTGAAGGCTGGCTGTTTGCCTCCGAAATAAAGGCCCTGCTCGCGGTGTTGCGCGTGAAGCCGGAAATCAATCCCGTCGGCCTGGCGCAATACCTGCAAACCAATTTCACCTGCGGCGCCGCCACCTTGCTGCAAGGCATCGAGCGCGTGCTGCCCGGCGAGATGATCGCCTTAGGCCCGCAGGGCGTCGAGCTGCGCAAACGCTACTGGACGCCCGCCCGGATACAACCCGCGCAACTCAATCTGACCCAGGCGCTGGAACAGTTTGACGCGCTTATCAGCGATGTCATGCGCGAACACATGCGTTCAGATGTGCCGTTCGGCTTGTTCCTGTCTGGCGGAGTGGATTCCTCCATCCTGCTCGCGCTGCTCAGCCGCGCCATGCGCGAACCGCTGCGCACCTACTCGGTGGGCTTTCCCGAAACCAGCGTCAACAACGAACTGCCCGTGGCCGCGCGGGTCGCGCGCGAGTTTGGCGCTGAGCACACCGCGTTGCAACTGGACAGCAACGCCTTATTGCAACGCCTGCCGCTGTGCCTGTGGGCGGCGGACGAGTTGATGGGCGATTACGCCAGCCTCCCCACCCTGATGCTGGCGGAACGCGCGGCGCGCGATTTGAAAGTCGTGTTCACCGGCGAGGGCGGTGATGAAGTCTTTGCCGGCTATGGACGTTACCGCACGCCACTGCTCAAGCGCCTGTTTTACCAGTTGCGCGCGCCCGGCAGCGGAGGCTTTCGCACCCGCGGCGTCTTTTCCAGGGTGCATGAAGCGCTGTTCAACCCGGAGTTGACGCAGGCGATGCAGAGCTGGCGCACACCGTTCATTGAAACCTGGCAGAGCGCGCCGCGTGAGTGGAGCACGTTACAACGCATGCAACAAGTGGACATGGAAACCTGGCTGCCCAATGATTTACTGGTCAAGGCCGACCGCATGCTGATGGCGCATGGCGTGGAGGGACGCGTGCCGTTTCTCGATCACCGCGTGGTGGAATTCGGCCTCAGCCTGCCCGATCACCTCAAGGTCAGCGGGAAAAACGGCAAGGTGTTTCTCAAACACTGGGCGGAGCGGTTCTTCCCCGGAGAGCACCTGTGGAGCAGAAAACGCGGCTTCACCGTGCCGGTGCGCGACTGGCTGCGCGGCGAAAGGTTGCAGCGATTACAGCGCGTTCTTCCCGCGCATCCCGCCATCCGGCGCTGGTGCGACGCGGCGGCCGTACAGCGCTTGCTCGCGGCCCAGGAGCACAGCGGAAACTTCTCTCAACCGCTGTGGAGCCTGCTGCAATTCGCCGTGTGGCATACGCTGTTCATCGAAGGCGACGGCGCGCGCCCGGCGGACGAGTGTGATCCGCTGTCACTGATTGGATAACATTCCATCTGTGATTAAACGCTGCAACACCGCCTGCGGCGTGAGATCGCGCAAACAGCGGTGCTCGCGCTGCGGCGGACACACCGGCAGATAACACGGACTGCATGGCACGGAGTGTGTCAATACGCGCCCCCCCTGCCCCAGCGCATGGCTGCGCCGCCAGTCGGTGGGGCCGAACAAGGCATAAATGGGTATCTCCGCCGCCGCGATGATATGCATCGGGCCGGAATCGTTGGTCACGGCAAAGCGCGCCTGCCGGGCAAGCTCCACCAGTTCCAGCACGGAAAAGGCCTCTGCCGCGTTGACTCCGCCATGCGCGGCCAGGCGCGCATTGAGTTCGCGCTCTTCCGGGCCGCCCACCCAGATCACATGCAGCCCCCGTTCATGCAGCGCGCGCGCCAATTCCGCAAAATGGCGCTCTTCCCAACGCCTGCTTACCCAGCGCGCGCTGCTCCCGGTGTGCATCAGCACCAGAGGTCGTCCGCTCAGACTTTTCTCCCGCAACCAGCGCTGCACATGCTCTCGCTCCGCCGCATCCGTGACAAGCATCACGCGCGGCTCGGCCGCAGGCAGTCCGGCGCACTGTAGAATGGCATTGAATCTGGCAAAAATATGGTTATCCGGACGCGCATCGCCCCGGGGCGGCGGAGTATGGGTATAGGGAAAGCCGCGATTCAGTCCCGCGCACAGCCGCGCGCGCGATGCGATGGCCAATAACCGGCTGCGCAGCGTGCCTTGCAGGTCATAGACGGCGTCGAATTTCCGCGCGTTCACCCAGGCCAGCGCGGCGCACATGGCCTTGAGTCCTTTGCGGGGAAAAGTCTGCACCTTGAGCTGCGGGTGATTGATAAATAGTTCGCGATAAGGCGGGGCAGTGAGCAGCCATACCTCGGACTCCGGATAGGACTCCAGTATCTTTTCGATGAAGGGCGTGGCGATGGCGACATCACCCAGCGCGCCCAGGCGGATAATCAATACGCGCATTGGCTTAACGCGCGCTCAGCGCCGCGTCCTGGTACAGCGCCATCGTAGCATCCAGCATGGCTTGCAGAGAAAAGGGATGGGTCTCCGGGACCGGAGGAGGTTGGCGCATGAATTCCAGCACCCGCTGCTCCAGCGCCGCAACATCGCCCGGCGGGATCAGCCCTTGCTGATAGACGGCCTCCAGTATCTCCCCTACCCCGCCGTGCGCGTAGCCGATCACCGGCACGCCAAGGCTTAAAGCTTCGAGCACGGTGCGACCGAATGATTCAGGCTGCTGCGACAAAGACAGCACCAGATTGGAAGCGGCGTAGATCTCACGCATGTCGGCGCGCTGCCCGGTGAACGTGATGGTGTTCAAGTCGCGTTGCCGCGCCAGGCGAATGATCTCCTCGGCGTAAGCTCTGCGGTGCTCATCCACCCCTCCTACGATCAAGCCATGTGCTGCAATGTCGTAATCCTTCAGGCGCGTCATTAATTCGATGAAGTCGGCATGACCCTTTAAGCGCGTCAACCGCCCAGGCAGAGTAATGACGAATTTATCGCGCAATTGCGGGTACTGCTCATACCATGCACGCCACCACGACTCGCTCGGACGGTGGCCATAGGGAAATTCACGCGCGTCCACGCCGCGGTATATCAGGCATATCTTGTCCGACTCTACCCGCGGATAATTTTGCAGAATGTAGCGCCGTATTGTCTCCGACACTGCGATGATGCATTCGCCGCGCATCATCACGGCACTGTAACGATTTACCGAGTACAAGCCATGCACGGTGGTGACAAAGCGCGGGCGGGTCGCCGGATTCATGCTGCGCCAGGCCAGATACGCGATCCAGGCGGGCAGGCGCGAGCGCGCGTGCAGAATGTCCGCCTGCCGTTCCATCAGCAGTTCGCGCAAACGCGGCACGAGCCGCAGCGTGAGCAGTGATTTTTTTCCTATCGGCCAGGCGATGTGCTCCGCGCCCAGGGCGCGCAGTTCGTCCACCATGCGTCCGCCCGCGGAAATCACCAGCGCGCGATGACCGCGCCGCACCAGCTCACCGGCCACCTCCAGCGTGCCGCGCTCCACGCCGCCGCTCTCCAGCGCGGGAAGCACTTGCACCACGGTCAGTCGTTTATTCACCGGCGTGGCGCACGTACACTTTTAACCCCGGCTTCATATTAAAACGTTTCTTTATCACGCAGAAACCGTGCTTGCGCAACAACAGGGACAGGGTTTTGAAATTGAAATAGTAAAGATGCTCGGAGGGCAGTATCGCGTCCCAATTTTCCAGCGGTTCTGGCCTGCGCCAATGACCCACGTCCGGCGTCCAGATTTCCATCACACCGGCAGGCGACAGGATGCGGGCCAGTTCGGCCACGGTCTTGTTCAAATCCGGCACGTGCTCAATGACTTCATAAAGCGTAATCACGTCGAAGTGGCCGTCCGGAAACCGGACGTCCTCGAAAAAACCCTGATAAAGATGCTGCAGGCCGAAATGGCGGCGGCCGTATTCCAGGGCCGGGGTGTCCACGTCGGCGCCATAGGCCTCATAACCACCCTGTTGCGCGGCGCTCGCCACAAAGCCAGCCGAACAGCCGATGTCCAGCCAGCGCCCGCGCGCCACGTACTTGCGCATTTGCCGCACGCGCCGATGCGCGCGGCGCAGCTTTTTCTCGGCCTTAGCCACGTAGCGCTCGCTGTAACCGAACTCATAGGTCTGCGCGATTTGCCGGTACTGCGGCCTGGGGTTAATCATCACCAGCCCGCATCCGTTGCAGCGCACAAACTGTTCCTGCTTTTTTTCAAACAGGGGAGTGAAATTTTTTCCGCCGCACACCGGGCAGTCCAGCCACTCTGCCGCGTTCTGCACCGGGATCGCCTTACTCACGCGCGGGATTAAAAACCGAACATGTGATCGAGCGAAAACGCCGCCTCGCCCAGCAGGCCGTGATAACCGAACAGGCGGCAGGTGAGATCGCGCACGATGACATAGGCGCCCTCGCCCGCGCGGCGGCGCGCGGCCTCGTCAAACATCTCGCTGTAACGCCACAAGAACGAACCGCTGCACGGGATACGGGCTTCGCGTTGGGCGATTTCCGCGCCGTAGCGGTCATGCAGGATGAACTGGGTGGAAGAATGCGCGTGCCAGGCGGTGGAGGCGGGATAAATCAAGTGGCACATCGTATCGAGCGGCGCGGGACCCAGCCGCAGAAACAGGCGCGTGCTCAGGCCCGGCGGCGCGCCGGTGTAGGACTGCGGCTCGCCCTTGTACACCGCGGCCATGTTGAACATGTGCGCGCCGAAGCTGGTTTCGGCGGCATGACCGCTCACGCGCTGTTCGTAGCGGAACAGGCCGTGCAGCCAGCCGTCGGCCAGTGTGCCCGCGCTGAAGTCGTATATCAGCTCGACGTGGCCGTAACCGCTGCTCAATGTCTTGCGTTGCGCTTCGAGAAATTCGCCGATGTCCCAGGCGATGCTGTCGCGCCGCGCCAGATTGCCGAAACGATGGGTGGCGATCTCCTCGCCGGAGGCGTCGTAGATTTTCGCGGCCAGCGGCAGTTCGTTCTGGCAGGTGGACATCGGCGTCGGCTGTACAATGCTGCGCCACTCAGCGGGTGGCAGCACCGGCGCGGGCAGGAGATAGCCTTTGCCCAGAATGGCCCCCAACTTTGGCAACTGCGGGTCGGGCTTCAAGTCATCGCGCTCCACGTTGACGTGGGCGATGCGCCGCCTGCCGCTGCGCTTCACCACTTCATAGCGCGGGCGCACAAAATATTTTCCCGCCCGCACCTCAAGCTGCTCCGGCCAGCGCGCATCGGGCAACAGCCGCGCGACGTCGAGCGCGTATGTACCGAAGGGGGGAATTTCCGTATCCAAATGACGGATGTCCGGCGAACCCATCATGTTCAGGCCAACCGCGCCCGCGGGTATCGGGCGCGGGTGGCTGTTCTGTATCCACAGCAGCACCGTTTCATCAGGCTGCGGCGCGGGCAGGCCGGCATACAGATCGGACGGCCAGGCGTTGGCGTCGTGGGTGCAGGAGAGTTGCGTGGCGTTATCGCCGTAGGTGTCGAGCGCGTACTTCACGATGTCATGGCCCGCGACGTGCTGCGCGTGCACGAACAGGGTGCCGGTGAAATCCTTCAATCCAAAGCGCTTGCGCACCTCGCGGCTGTCCACAATGATGCTCGCGCCGGACGCGGGCAGCGCCTCCTGCCACTGTGCCAGCACCTTGCCGTGCCCGTCGAACAGGCACAGCCACAGCGCGGTATTGCCGGCGCCGTGACCGTGCCAGTAGTTGCAGGTGACCAGGCGCGTGTGCTGGCCGTCCGCGTCGCGCAGCAGGGCAAGGTTGGTGGCGAAATTGAGCGGGTCGAGATAGCGTCGCGCATTGGTCAGCATGGCGTCGGGCAGGCGCAGTTCGTCGAAGCTGACGATCTGCACCTTGTCAGGCACGAGATGCCTGATCTGCTGCACCAGGCGCACGCTGTCAAAGGCCGCCACCAGCAGGCAGACGCATTCCGCGTTGACCCCCTCGGTAATCAAACAGCCGGGCGCGCCGCGCACGCTGCGGCCAAGCTCCTCGATGCGCTGCACATACGCCGCGCGCACGTTCCACGCCGAGACATCATACAGCTCGGCGAAAGTGGAAAAATGGTTCAACGGGTCGTAAATGGCCAGCGCACCGGCGTTTTCGAGGCGCGCGATGAAGGCGTGCGCGCGCTCCGCGGTGAGCGGGTGGCCGAACGCCTTGAACAGGGCGTTGCCACCCTGCACGTTGCTGAAGGTCTGAATATTAAGGGCCATGGCTTGCGATTCAAGGAGTGGCGCGCGATTGTAACCTTGCGCGCAACTCGGCGGCAACGCTCGCGGTTTCCCTGAGCGGCGCATAATGCCATTTATCCAGTTTGCCCTCGAAGCGGCGCGTGTAACCGGCCGCGCGCATCGCCTGGTGAAACGCATGGAAGCGGCGCGAGCCGCCCGGCAGTTCCGCCACATATACCGGCTTGCCGGTGTAACAGGCCTCGGTCACCATGGAAACGGAATCGCAGGTGACGATAATGAAATCGGCCAGCGCCAGCCAGGCGAAATACGGGTTGTCGCCGTGGCCGTCCCAGATCACCGAGGGCGCCGCCGCCAGCGCGCGGCGCAAGGCTTCAATCACCGCCGGACTGGTGCGGCGCGACACGCTGAGCGCAATACCCGCCCGGTAATCCTGCGCCAGTTGCACCAACTGGGCGCCGAGCGCGCGCGCTTCTTCCGCCTCCAGCCTGTAGCGCCGGTTGCTCCCGCCCACCAGCACCGTAACCAGCGGGCGCGGCAGGTGTTGCAACTGCGGCGCGAAACGCGCCGCCTCCATGTCCAGCCTCGCCTGCGTAACGCGGTGCAGGGCGCCGCGGGTGACGATCACGTTCTCACCGCGCAGGCGGTCGTGTCCGGGGACGACGATGAGATCAAAACGGCGCGCGTCCACCTTGGGATCCTGGATGTGCACGGCGAAGGTGCGCCCGCCGCTGGCGCGCTTGATGGCGAGCGCGAGGCGCACCGCGTAACGCCCGCAGCCGATGGTGATATCCGGCCAGGGCGGTGTGAGCGCATCGCTGCCCGGGCCCGGCGCTGCAAGCGGCGCAAACCACAAACGCGGCGGCAGATATTTCCACGGCGCGCGCGGTACGATGCGCTTCCACACCGGCTCTACCCCCAGCGCCTCGGCCAGACCCAGACACTGATTCACCATGCCCGCCTTGTCTTCGCTCAGCAGCCAGCAGGTGGGCATGGGTTTGGGCATCACCCCTTCAACACATAATCCGCGCCGCAATACGGACACTTGGCCTTGCCGGTGGCCTCGATGGCGAGGTACACGCGCGGGTGCGAGTTCCACAGGCTCATGCTCTCCATCGGGCAATGCAAGGGGAGATCGGCGCGCGTCACCTCATAGAGATTTTTCGCGTTGGGTTCCAGGTAGTACGATTTTTCCACGTTCTGCGTCACGGTCTGCATCCTTATACCCAGGTCAGCCATTCGGGATACTCCTTGCTCCGCCCGTGCACCTGGTCGAAGTAGAGTTTTTGCAGGCGTTCGGTGATGGGGCCGCGCCCGCCGTTGCCGATTTTTCTTCCATCCAGTTCGCGGATCGGCGTCACCTCGGCCGCGGTGCCGGTGAAAAACGCCTCGTCCGCGATATACACCTCGTCGCGCGTGATGCGTTTTTCGCGCACCTCGATGCCCAGTCCGGCGGCGAGCTTGAAGATCGTGTCGCGCGTGATGCCGTCCAGCGCCGAGGTCAAATCGGGCGTGCAGATCACGCCGTCGCGCACGATGAAGATATTCTCGCCGCTGCCTTCGGCCACGTAGCCGTCCACGTCGAGCAGCAGCGCCTCGTCCGCCCCGCACGCCAGCGCCTCGCGCAGCGCCATCATCGAGTTCATGTAATTGCCGTTGGCCTTGGCCTTGCACATGGTGATGTTGACGTGATGGCGCGTGAACGACGAGGTCTTGATGCGGATGCCCTTCTCCATGCCCTCCGCGCCCAGATACGAGCCCCAGGTCCAGGCCGCAACGATGGCGTGCACCTTAAGATTGTCCGCGCGCAGGCCCATGCCCTCCGAGCCGTAAAAGCACATGGGCCGGATATAGGCCGACTTCAGCTTGTTGTCGCGCACCGCGGCGCAGGTCGCAGCGGCAAGGGCGGCCTTGTCATACGGCATGGTCATGCCGAGGATGTGCGCGGAACGGAACAGGCGATCAAGGTGTGCATCGAGGCGGAATATCGCCGTGCCCTTTTCGCACTCATAGGCGCGAATGCCCTCGAATACCCCCATGCCATAGTGCAGGGTGTGGGTGAGCACGTGCACCCTGGCCTCGCGCCAGGGAACCATTTTTCCGTCAAACCAGATGACGCCGTCGCGGTCGTCCATCGTCATAGCAAACTCTCCATAAAATCCATATCGCCGGCCAGGCGCCATCGAGTAAATGCCTATTCTAAGGTAAAAAGCGCGGCAGTGAACCTGGGAGCCTTACTGGGACGAAAATTTAAGACGGGAGTATCACCACCCCGCCCGTCGCGGACTGCAACTCCGTCTGAAACGCGGATACATCGGGGACGCGCAGGTGTTGCGCCATGCGCAAATTGATCAACAGCGCCGCATCGGGCAGCGGAATGATGGCGGGCGGGGCGTTATATTTCACGCGCAGCCGCGCCATTTGCGCCAATTGCCCGCCGAGGCGCGTGTAATCGGGCAACACGGCGAACAACGCTCCGCGTCCGGTATGAGCGGGGTTCTCGGAAAACACCGCCAAGCCGCTGTCCCATGCCGCTTCCAGCAACATCGCCAGGATCAGGTCTTGTTCGCCGTCCGCCCATTCCTCACACAGCCAAACCGCGTCGTGCCGCGTGAAACCCTGATCGAGCAACGCCTGATAGGTGCGTACCCGCGCACCGGGCGCGTTCGAGACGGGATAAGAGAACAGGCCGAGTCCCATGCGCGCAGCCGCCGCCTGCGCCTCCTCGACAAGGCAGCCGTGACTCGCGGTGTCGTGCACCATGTGCACCTGGCGGACGACCGGCGCCAGCAGGCGCAGGCGGCGCAGCATAAAATTGGGGTTTATGCGCAGGGTAATGCCGGACAGCCCCTCCGCCCGCCAGTGTGGATTTAATATCGCCGCGCCCGCAATCACCGGCAACGTGGTGCGCAAGCCGCGCGCCGCCGCGATGCTGCGCCAGCCCAAGGCGATGACCGCCTCCGCGCCTTGAGCCTCTTGTTCCTCCAGCCACTTCGCCAGGCGCGGCAGGTTATTGCGCAACAGGAAGCGCTGTACACGCGCGCCGGGCTGCGCCTCGATACCCTTGACGATCTCGGTAAGAACATCCCGGTAAGACGCGGAGATTTCCGGAATAATCACCGCCAGAACCAACACCCGGCTGGACGCCGTCGCCATTAATCATGCTCCATCATTTAGAGGTGGCGCGTTTGGCTATCATGTTTGCGTATTACGCAAATTAATTCAAGCTGTTTTTGCGTGTAGAGCTTTGCGTTCGGCGCATCCAGGTGGCACATTCTGGCGCATGAAAGTAGAGCGCGCCGATCTTGGAGCAACCCTGCGCCGTCTCAGGCTCACTCGCGGCCTGAAATTGGCGGACATGGCATATACGGTGGGCATGGACCCGGCCAATCTGTCCAGGCTGGAGCGCGGGAAGCAGGGATACAGCCACGCGCTGCTGGAAACGATTGCACACGTCCTGGGAGTACGCCTGTCGGAATTATTCAGAGAAGCGGAACGGGAAGCTGGGGATCACGTGCGCGAAGAGGGGGCCGGTTACGCGGCATCCTTGAAAAGACCCGCAGTCCAGATGGCGCGGCGTTACCACGCGGCCTCTCCCGCCGCGCGCGCCCTCATGGATACGCTGCTTGAGCTGGCGGCGCAGGACAAACTGCCCGATGCGCTGTGCCGCAGCCTGGCCCAATTGCTGCAGCCGCTCAAGAAAACACCCGCGAGACGATTAAAACGCAAGTAATTGATTCATGAAGGCTCAAGCCATTGCCGCCACAGGCGCGTCACCTCGGCTCGCCCGGCGGCGAACGGCGCGGCGGGGACGCGCAGCGGGCGCTCCTGCAGGGCGCAGCGGTTTATCTCGCGGCGGTAATGGTCGTAAATCTCGCGCAGCCGCCGCGCATCAGACTCCGCCATGAGATGGTGCCGCGCAAACAGTTCCAGCAGACCGGTCACCGATCTTTCGTTCAGTAAATCCGCATGGGCATGGGCCCAGGCCAACACCCCGTATTGCGTCATGAACTCGATGTCCGCGATGCCTCCCGCGTCCTGTTTCAGATCAAACAGCCCGGTCTCGCGGCTGCCGAGCTCACGCCGCATGCGTTCGCGCATGTCGCGCACCTCGGTGCGTAAATTCGTTTCATCACGCTTTCGGCTCAACACCTCCGCGCGCAGCGCGTCAAAACGCTGCGTTAACCTCCCGCCGCGCTGCGCCACGACGCGCGCGCGCACCAGCGCCTGATGCTCCCAGGTCCAGGCGCGACCGCGTTGATACTCGCTGAACGCTGCGCAGCCGCTCACCAGCAGGCCCGACGCCCCGTCCGGGCGCAGGCGCACGTCCACCTCGTACAGCACGCCCGCCGCGGTGTGCGCGTTGAGGATGCGGATCACGCGCTGCGCCAGGCGCGCGAAAAACGCGCCGCTGTCTTCCATAGCGCCCTGCGGCGCGCAATCATAGAGAAAAATCAAATCCAGATCGGAGGCGTAATTGAGTTCACGCGCACCGAGTTTGCCGTAACCGATGATGGCGAAATCCGCCTCTCCGGGCGGGGCGTGCTTCTTCACCGTCTCGCCCCAGGCCATGTCGAGCGCGGCATCGAGCGATACCTCGGCGAGGATACTCAACTGCTCGCTCACCGCCGCGGGGCCCAGCTTACCGGCGATGTCCGCCGCGGCGGTATGCAGCACCTGTGCCCGCTTGAACTGGCGCAACCGGTCCATACGCTGCTCGATATCGGTTTCCTCTATCCCGCCCAGCAGGGCGTGCAACTGTTCTCGCAGTTGAGCCGCCTGCACCGGCTCATACAGGGCGCGCGCGTCGAGCAACTCATCGAGCAGCACCGGATGATGCGCCAGCTCGGAGGCGACCCACGGACTGGCGGCGCACAGCCGCGCGAGTTGCGCCAGCGCAAGCGGATGCTCGCTCAGCAGCGCGATATAGGTGCTGCGGCGCGCGATGGCTTCTATCACGTTGAGCGCGCGCGGCAGAGCGGCGTCACGCCCGCCATCCGGCGGCAGGACCGTCAGCGCGTCAATCAGCAGCGGCATGAGCTGGTCAAGACGCTTGCGCCCGGCGTCGCTCAAGGCGCGACAGGTAAAACTCTCACGCAGCAGCGTGATGCGGCGCAGCGCTTCGGCGGCATCGGCATAGCCCTGCTCGCGCAACCAGACCAGCGCCTCGCCTGGCTCCATGTCTCCGCTCCAGAGACGCTGCGCGGGTTGCGCCTCTTTCCCGGCGGCGAGCTGCGGCGCGGCAAACACCTGATCAAAATGGTTTTGCACGCGCGCGCGCTGTTCGTCCAGCGCCGCTGAAAACGCCGCCCAATCCGCATAGCCCAGGGAAAAGGCCAGGCGCTCGCGCGCCAGATCATCCTGCGGCAGGGTATGGGTTTGCGCGTCGGCGAGTTCTTGCAGGTGATTTTCCGCGCGGCGCAAGAACATATAGGCCGCGCGCAATTCCGTTACGGCGTAACCGGGCAAAACCTTAAGCGCCTGCAACCGCTCCAGCACGCGCAACGTGGACGGCTCGCGCAGTTCGGGCGTGCGCCCGCCGCGCACCAGTTGCAGCGCCTGGCAGATAAACTCCACCTCGCGTATGCCGCCCGGCCCCAGCTTGATGTTGCCGCCGAGGTTCTTGCGCGCCACCTCCTGCGCGATGAGACGCTTCATCTCACGCAGCGACTCGAAGGCGCCGAAATCCAGATAGCGGCGGTACACGAACGGCTGCAAATTTTTCAGCAGGCGCGCGCCCGCGGCGGTATCGCCCGCGATCACGCGCGCCTTGATGAGCGCATAACGCTCCCATTCGCGCCCGTGCGTCTGGTAGTATTCTTCCATCGCCTCGAAGCTCGCCGCCAGCGGCCCGCTCTCGCCGAACGGGCGCAGGCGCGTGTCCACGCGGAACACGAAACCTTCCTCGGTCGGCGCGTCGAGCGCGTGAATCAGGCGTTGCGCGAGACGGGTGAAATATTCTTCGTTGCTGATGGAACGCGTGCCGCGCGTGCTCCCGTCTTCCGGATAGCACAGGATGAGGTCAATATCGGAGGAAAAATTAAGTTCGCCTCCGCCGAGCTTGCCCATGCCCAGCACCACCAGCGCCTGCGGCGCGCCCGCATCATTGACCGGCGCGCCGTATCGTCCGGAGTGGACGTGATGCAGACAGGCGAGCGCCCCGTCCACGCACGCCCCGGCCAGGCGCGACAAATCGCTCAAGGTTTCCTCCAGCTCCGCCCATCCCGCCAAATCCCGGAGCGCGATGCGCAGCATCTCGCGCCGGCGGAATTGACGCAAACGCGCGCCCAATTCGTCTTCATCCTGAACCGTTTTGATCCGGGTTTGCAGTTGCGTTTGATAGTGCGTAGCGGAATAAACGCCATGTAATTCGCCGCTTTGTATCAGATCCTGCAGCAGGGCGGGCTCGCGCACAGAGGTGCGCGTGGCGAATTCGCTGCACGCGAACACGCGCTTGAGCACCATCACCAGTTCCGGCTGCGCGGGCGCGGCCACCTGTTGCCGCGCGCAGGACTCCAGATAAGCGCTCCAGTCGCGCTCCAGCGTCTCGCGCAGTAAAGCGGGGAGTTTGTTCAACGGCTGGGCAAGGGTTTGCATCCGGCCATCTTACCAAGATTGGATAAAAAAAAGCCCTGTCTGGAAACAGACAGGGCTTTATAAAGAGCAACCGTTGTTTATGTGGCTTACATCATGCCGCCCGGATCAACCATGTCCTTGGGCTCCGGCTTGTCGCTCGGCAGTTCCGCCACCATGGCCTCGGTGGTAATCATCAGGCCCGCCACGGAAGCCGCGTTTTGCAGTGCAGTGCGCGTCACCTTGGTGGGATCGAGAATACCCATCTGGATCATGTCGCCGTACTCGCCGTTGGCGGCGTTGTAGCCGAAGTTGCCGCTGCCCTCCGCGACCTTGTTCAGCACCACGGAACCTTCCGCGCCGGCGTTCTGCACGATCTGGCGCAGCGGCTCTTCCATGGCGCGCAGCGCGATGGAGATACCGACGTTCTGGTCTTCGTTATCGCCCTTCAGCTTGCCGATGGTCTTGCGCGCGCGCACCAGGGCCACGCCACCGCCCGGCACTACGCCTTCTTCCACCGCCGCGCGGGTAGCGTGCAACGCATCTTCCACGCGCGCCTTCTTTTCCTTCATTTCGATTTCGGAACCGGCGCCGACTTTGATCACCGCCACGCCGCCGGCCAGTTTCGCCACGCGCTCTTGCAGCTTTTCCTTGTCGTAGTCGGACGTCGCTTCTTCGATCTGCGACTGGATCATCTTGACGCGCGCCTGGATGTCCGTGTGCTTGCCCGCACCATCAATGATGGTGGTGTATTCCTTGGAGACGCTCACGCGCTTGGCGGTGCCGAGATCAGACAGCGTCACCTTCTCCAGGCTGAGGCCCATATCCTCGGCAATCATCTTGCCGCCGGTGAGCACCGCGATGTCATCCTGCATCGCCTTGCGCCGCTCGCCGAAGCCGGGGGCCTTGACCGCGCAGCACTTCACCACGCCGCGCAGGTTGTTTACCACCAAGGTCGCCAGCGCCTCGCCTTCCACGTCCTCGGCGATGATCAGCAGCGGACGGCCCGACTTGGCTACCGCCTCCAGCACCGGAATCATCTCTCGGATGTTGGAAATCTTCTTGTCGTAGTTGAGTATCAGCGGATTGTCCAGATCACAGGTCATGGTCTGCTGATTGTTGACGAAATACGGCGACTGGTAGCCGCGGTCGAACTGCATGCCTTCCACCACGTCCAGCTCGTTCTCCAGACCGGAGCCTTCCTCCACGGTGATAACGCCTTCCTTGCCCACCTTGCGCATGGCCTCGGCGATGATGTCGCCGATAGCCTTGTCGGAGTTGGCGGAGATGGTGCCCACCTGGGCGATCGCCTTGTCATCGGTGCACGGCTTGGAGAGCTTCTTCAGTTCCTCCACCGCCGCGGTCACGGCCTTGTCTATGCCGCGCTTCAGGTCCATCGGGTTCATGCCGGAGGCGACCGCCTTCAGGCCTTCCGCGAGGATGGACTGGGCCAGCACGGTGGCGGTCGTGGTGCCGTCGCCCGCGGTGTCGGAGGTTTTGGAGGCGACCTCTTTCACCATCTGCGCGCCCATGTTTTCAAATTTGTCCTTGAGCTCGATGCCCTTGGCGACCGACACGCCGTCCTTGGTCACGGTGGGAGCGCCGAAGGCCGAATCCAACACCACATTGCGGCCGCGCGGCCCCAGGGTCACCTTCACCGCGTCGGCCAGGATGTTTACACCCTTGGCCATGCGGCTGCGCGCGTCGTATCCGAATTTAACGTCTTTTGCTGGCATAACTAAAATCCTCTTAAATTAAATGATGGCCAAATGATTGATTGGGGGTGGGTTACTGCAACACCGCCATGATGTCGCTTTCACTCATCACGACAAACTCCTTGCCATCGAGCTTGATCTCGGTGCCGGAGTATTTGCCGAACAACACCTTGTCGCCGACCTTCACATCCAGCGGGCGCACCGTGCCGTTTTCCAGAATCTTGCCGTTGCCGACGGCGATGACCTCACCCTTGCTCGGCTTCTCCGCGGCGGTTTCCGGAATCACGATGCCGCCCAAGGTCTTAAGCTCCTCCTCCAGACGGCGCACCACTACACGATCATGCAATGGACGAATCTTCTGCATCTTATATCTCCTGATAAAACAATGGCTTAGTTAGACTGCGTGGTTTTTTCTTCAAAGCTCCGGCCGGAACTGTTGTTAGCACTCGACCGAGGTGAGTGCTAATTCTAGAGCCAAGCCCGCCTCTTTTCAAGCACCAGGGTTAAAGATTGCGCCCCTATCGGGAAGCGGCACACCCCAAAAGGGGTAATTTCAGGGAAATTTGCGCATGTTGGACGGGTGGGGCTGTGAACAGGTATGCTTAAACAATAGTGCGTAGTGCGCGAGGCGCCCCCTCATCCCCACCCCTTCTCCCGCAAGGGGAGAAGGGAGCGAGCCGAGGCGCTGCGCGCGGCTGTATTATTTGCGCCCTTAGCTCAGTTGGGTGAGCTGCGACAGCAGCGAACGCCGGTACAAGGATGTACTGGCCGGTGTTGATTAAAAAACTGAAGCGACGCCATGGACGGCAACACAGATGTTTATAGTTTCTGCGCCCTTAGCTCAGTTGGATAGAGCGTTGGGTTCCGATCCCAAAGGTCAGAGGTTCGAATCCTCTAGGGCGCGCCATATTTCCAGGCCGTGATGGGTCAGGGCTAAGCCAGAAGCGCCCACGTCCAATAGTGCTTGCAATATCCTGCCAATACCCATAATATTTATGGGTGACCGGCAAACCTGTTCCCCTTGCCTTAACCACACCCAGCGCGCTGAGAATTATTCAGGAAGCCGCGCAGGAGTCCGGACGCATCTTTTTTACCAGTCACGCCATCAAACGAATGCGTCAGCGGCGTATTACCCGCACCCAGGTGATCGAGTGTCTGCGCAAGGGCCGTATCTCGGAGTCGTCCCATAGGGATATCAAGGGTGACTGGAAGTGCAATATGACTTGGCTGCATGCGGGAGACAACGTCACAGCTACAGTGGTCATTAAGCGTGACGAACGCACGGGCAACTGTCTCCTGGTTATTACGGTATTCGGAGGTTAGATATGTATCACTACAAGGAAATCGGGCTACGCAACGTGTGGCTTGCCAACGGCTATCGGACTATTGATACGGCGTATGGGAAAGCCACTGCCATTGAGGATGTGGAGGGGCTGCATCAGGCCATCGGTGGATTATTGGCCACCTCCAAACCCCGCCTTACAGGCGCAGAGTTCCGCTTTCTCCGTAAAGAGCTTAGCCTTTCACAGGCCGGCTTTGGCGGTCTTTTTGGTCTGCAAGCCCAAACTGTCGCACTGTGGGAACGAGGAAAACAGCGCGTCCCCAAATTGGCGGACAGGATGATTCGCGTGCTCTACCTGGAATCAATCGGCGGAAATGACAAGGTAAACGATCTAATCAAGCGGCTGAATGACCTGGACCAACAAAGGCTCGAAAGGAAACAGATATTTCAGGAAACCGCCAAGGGCTGGATGCCCAAAGCGGCTTAGGGTACACACCAGTTAACGCGCGCCTCCCCATAGCTCCTCCAGGCGCTGGTCGCGGCCGCAACTGAGGCGGTAATAGTTGTAGCGTAGCGAGTTCTTTTTGTAGAAATCCTGGTGATAGTCTTCCGCGGCATAGAACGTCGTGGCCTGCGTGATTTCGGTGACGACCGGCGCCTTGAACGGCTTGGTTTTTTCGAGCGCCATTTTTGATTGTTCCGCGATCATCTTCTGTTGTGGACTGGTATAGAAAATGGCGGTGCGGTACTGGCTGCCGCTGTCGCAGAATTGGCGGTCCGGCGTGGTTGGATCAATGGTGCGCCAGAACCTGTCCACCAGCTCCCTGTAGCTGACCTTGGCAGGGTCATAGGTAATCTGCACCACTTCCGCGTGACCAGTGCCGCCGGCGGACACTTCTTTGTAGGTCGGGTTGAGCGTGCGCCCGCCGGTATAGCCGGAAACCGTTTCGATCACGCCGGGCACCTTGTCGAAATCCGATTCCACGCACCAGAAACAGCCGCCGGCAAAGATGGCGGTCTCACGGTCATTGGAAGGCGTAGCCGCGCCGGCCGCATCCTGCTGCGCCATCACCACGCCGGGCAAGGCAATGCCGGCGATGAGCGCGATAAGTGATTTATGAATCATGAGTCCGTGTCCTCCGTTATCAGGCGTTGCCGGGAATGGCTATGCGGGGATAAACTTCAACGCCAGCCCGTTGTTGCACCAGCGCTGGCCGGTCGGCTTGGGGCCGTCGTTGAAGACATGGCCCTGATGGCCGCCGCAACGCGCGCAGTGGTACTCCTTGCGCGGGTAGATCAGCTTGAAATCGGTCTTGGTTTCAACCGCGCCGGGCAGCGTCGTAAAAAAGCTCGGCCAGCCCGTGCCGCTGTCGAACTTCATATCGGACGTGAACAACGGCAGATCGCAACCGGCGCAGACGTACTGACCCCGGCGCTTTTCATCATTCAGCGCACTGGAAAAAGGCCGCTCCGTGCCCTCGCGGCGCAAAATTTCATATTGACCGGGCGTCAGCAACGCCTTCCACTCCGCGTCTGACTTGACGATCTTCTCGATGGCCGCAGGCTTGTTCATGGTGTCACCAAAGGTTCTGGACGTGATAAAGGGCAAGGACGCAAGCCCCAGCCCCGTTGCTATGAATTGACGCCTGTTCATGGCCCTGCCTCCGCTCGTTTGTTTCCATCAGTGCGCACAGTGTAAGACCGAAATATCACCTCCTTATCGCGCAGTTATCACAATTTTATACATTATTCTTCAGCAGGCCGCGGGCAGGGCGCTTTGATTTCATTCAGCAAGCGTAGGGCGCAATAACCGAAGGGCATTGCGCCGGATGGGATGTCACTTTCACCAGCGCTGCTTGCATACCCCACCAGTCATCGTTCCCGTTTTCATCCGGCGCATTACGGCTTGCGCCTAATGCGCCCTACGCTTGCTGGAGCATAGGGTTAGGGGATGGGTTACACGATGCCACGGTTGTCATATGTGATGGGTTTAAGAAAATCTTCTTGTCGTTTTTTATCTGCTGCGGTCGTGTCTGTGAGTTCTTTTTGTTGTTTAGCAAGTTCGGCTGCATGGCGCTTGATTTGATCGTTATAGGCACGGACCACGGAAACGAGGGCAATAAATGAGCCAATTAACAGCACAAGTATGGTGGTTAGTAACTGGAGCAGTAATAGCTCTTTGTCTGTTGCTGTGGGCCACAAGAGTGGCTTCAAGAACGGCGGGGCTAGGAATGCCGGTGTTAGCAGCACACCTGTCAGGAGTGCTGACCATCGCGCTAATGGTGTGGGCAGTAGATGTTCTAGCACCTCAGTCATGCTCATGTGAATCCCCTAACTGGAAATAGGCAGCCTAAACGATGCATAACTTTGCGTCATTATTCAGCCCTGCTGAATTTATTTAGCCATTTCAACGGGCTTCAATAAAAGCACTGCTAAAAAAGAT
>QZKM01000011.1 GCA_003599485.1 Gammaproteobacteria bacterium | reverse complement strand
GAGGGACGGGGAGAGGGCTTCTCAATCTTTGCTCACCAGCCCCCTCTCCCGCCGCAACGGGGAGAGCGAAGCGATGGGGGCGCAGCGAAATAATTCAGGGGCCGGTCTAGCCGGCCCTTTTTTATTTCTTTTTTCTTTTATCTCCCGCCAGAGCCTCCAGACCACGTTCTGCTTGAATATCAGCCACTCCCCGCCTTATAATGCACATGTGATGAACATGTGCATAGTGGAGGCGGGACATGGCGGCGACTGAACGGCTGACGGTGCTGGTAACCAAGGCGCAAAAGGCGCAGATTGCGAAGCAGGCCAAGAACGGCAATCTGACCATGGGCGAATTTGTGCGCCGTGCGGCGCAAGCCTATAGGCCTGATGAAGACGACACGCTGCTGGAGGGGCTGTTAGATCAAGTCAAAAAAACCACCCAGGAAGCTACGGCGGCCATAGACTCCGCCTTGGCGTATGTAGCAGAGTCCAACGCCCGGATAGAACGGATGGAGGCCAAAGCCCGGTCCAAAAAGGTGTCGGGATGGCGTTAAGCGACAGACTCTGGGACGGCCTCAGCACGGTCATCAAGATGAATGACAGGATCGTCACCCTGTCCGGGCAAATGAACGCCCAGCAGCAGAAGATAGAAGACCTGACCGCGCGCGTGGTGAGGCTGGAAACGGCCTTGGAAATCGCCCTGGCCGCGCAGGGGCGTAAGCGGCTCACGTAGCCGAACGGGCCGGAAATATAAAACGGGGGCAATACGCCCCCGTTTTATTTTGCTCATTTGAAAAGAGCGGTTACAGGTTGTAACCGCGCTCTTCGTGCTGCGAGAGGTCCAGGCCCTCGGTCTCATGCTCCTCGCTGACGCGCAGGCCCATCACCGCATCCAGCACCTTGAGGATGACGTAGGTCACCACCCCGCACCAGACGATCGTGACCAGCACGCCCTGCGCCTGGGTGATGACCTGACTCACGATGCTGAAGTCCTCGCCCTTCACGCCGCCCAAACTCGCCGCGGCGAATACGCCGGTGAGCAGCGCACCGGTGATGCCACCCACCGCGTGCACGCCGAACACGTCCAGCGCATCGTCATAGCCGAGCGCGCGTTTCAAGCTGGTCGCCGCCCAGTAACAGACCACGCCCGCGGCGGCGCCGATGACAATTGCGCCCATGGGCCCCACGAAGCCTGAGGCCGGGGTGATGGCGACGAGGCCGCCTACCGCGCCGGAAACGATGCCGAGCACGGTGGGCTTGCCGCGCACTATCCACTCGGCGAACATCCAGCCCAGGGCGGCC
Source organism: Gammaproteobacteria bacterium (assembly GCA_003599485.1). Classification (GTDB taxonomy): domain Bacteria; phylum Pseudomonadota; class Gammaproteobacteria; order SURF-13; family SURF-13; genus SURF-13. The sequence continues at coordinate 29,448 of QZKM01000011.1, read as the reverse complement.
GCGGCGGTAGCGATCTGCGTCACCGCCATGGCCATGCCCGCAGTGGCATTGGCGGCCACCGCGCTGCCCGCGTTGAAACCGAACCAGCCGACCCACAGCAGGCAGGCGCCGGTCACGGTCAACGCCAGGTTATGCGGCGGCATGGCGACACTCCCGTAACCGATGCGCTTGCCCAGCACCAGCGCCGCCACCAGGCCCGCGATACCGGCGTTGATGTGCACCACGGTGCCGCCCGCGAAATCCAACACCCCCCAGTCCCACATCAGGCCGCCGTCGCCGCTCCACACCATGTGTGCGATGGGCGCGTACACGAAGGTAAGCCACAAGCCCGTGAACCACAGCATGGCGGAGAATTTCATGCGCTCGGCGAACGCGCCCACGATGAGCGCGGGGGTAATGATGGCGAAGGTCATCTGGAAGGTCATGAACACCGTTTCAGGAACGGTGAAGGTCAACGAATCTACTCCCACACCGCTCAAAAACGCCTTGCCCAATCCGCCGAAGAAGGAGTTGAAATTAACCACCCCCTTCTCCATGCCGCCGGTGTCAAACGCGAGACTGTAAGCATACAGCGCCCACAGCACCGTAACCAGCGAGGCAATGGCGAAGCACTGCATGAGCACCGACAACACGTTCTTGGCGCGCACCATGCCGGCGTAGAACAGCGACAAGCCGGGGATGGTCATCAACAGCACCAGGGCGGTGGAGGTCAACATCCACGCCGTGTCGCCGGAATCCAGGGTGGGTTCTTCGGCAGGCGCCTCGCCCTCGGCGGGTATGGCCATCTCTTCGCCCCCGGCGGGCATGGCCATCTCCTCACCCACCACCAAAGGTGAGAAACCCACGCTCAGTACGAGCAATAACGTGGTCAAGAAATTTTTCAAATTGCAAATTGTCATGTTCATTCCCCTTCGTTTACAGCGCTTCCGGTCCGGTTTCGCCGGTGCGGATACGGATCACCTGCTCCAGGTCGTAGACGAAAATCTTGCCATCGCCGATCTTGCCGGTCTTGGCCGCCTTTTCGACGGCCTCGATCACGCGCTCCACCTGCCCGTCGTCCACGGCGGTTTCGATTTTTACCTTGGGCAAAAAGTCCACCACGTACTCCGCGCCGCGATACAACTCGGTGTGACCCTTCTGCCTCCCAAAGCCCTTCACCTCGGTGACGGTGATGCCCTGCACGCCGACTTCGGACAGGGCCTCGCGCACGTCGTCGAGCTTGAACGGCTTGATGATTGCCGTAATTAATTTCATTGCACCTCCTTAAATTAAAAGTCTCCCGCGGTCTTGCCGAGGGTGGATTATTCACTCAAACAGCCCATCCCATTATTTGAGCCAAGGGCTCCGCCGATTCTGGTAGCACAAAATTTTAAAGTAAGCTTTATCATTGCCGGTACGCACAATTGTGTTTAGCAGCTTTTATGCCATATATAAAATTATAATTAAAACAATAAGTTATATTGAGCCCCGGTTTGGCGCTTTAATACATGGCACTAAAACTGTGCTTGGCTGCCGCGATATAGCACCAAAGTGGTGCGAGATTAAATTGACATGACGACTCCGGAGCGCAACGAGTGTGTGCCTATACGGCCAGATAGCCGTGCACCCGGTCGTTCTCCATATCGCGACCAAGCCCGCTTTTCAGAATTTCGCCGCGCGACATGACCAGATAATGATCCGCCAGGGCCTTGGCGAAGTCGTAATACTGTTCCACCAGCAAGATCGCCATGTCGCCACGCTGCACGAGCAGACGGATGATGCGCTCGATGTCCTTGATGATGGACGGCTGGATGCCTTCGGTCGGCTCATCAAGCATGAGCAATTTCGGCCGCATCATGAGCGCGCGCGCGATGGCGAGTTGCTGCTGCTGGCCGCCGGACAAATCACCGCCTCGCCGCTGAAGCATCTCCTTCAATACCGGAAACAACTCAAAAATCTCGCTTGGAATATGACGCCGCACACCTTGCTTATGTATGGCCATACCGGTCAATAGATTTTCCTCCACGCTGAGGCGGGCGAATATCTCCCGCCCCTGCGGGACATAGGCCATGCCCAGGCGGGCGCGTTCGTAGGCAGGGGCATGGCTGATATCTTGCCCCGCGAAGCTGAGCGTACCGGAGGCAACGGGCAAGACCCCCATCAAACATTTCAATAAGGTGCTCTTGCCTGCACCGTTACGCCCCAGCAGGGCGGTGCACGCGCCTTGCGGGACGTTCAGGCTCACGTCGCGCAGCGTGTGGCTGCCACCGTAATACTGGTTGAGTTGACTTACGGCGAGCATGTCAGCGTCCCAGATAGACCTCGATGACTCGCTCGTCGTTTTGAACCTTTTCCATCGGGCCTTCCGCCAGCACCCGGCCCTCGTGCAGCACCGTGACCTTGTGCGCGATGCGGCTGACGAATTTCATGTCATGCTCGACCACCACGATGGAGTGCGCCCCCGCGAGGCCTTGCAGCAATTCCCCCGTGCGCTCGGTTTCCTCCTCGGTCATTCCCGCCACCGGCTCGTCCACCAACAACAGCTTCGGTTGCTGCATCAGCAGCATCCCGATCTCCAGCCATTGCTTCTGGCCGTGCGACAACAGCCCCGCCCGCTTATGCGCCTGTCCGGTTAAGTTAATCAGCGCCAGGGTCTCGGCGATGCGGCCGTACTGTTCGCTGCTGAGGCGGGCGAACAGGCTGTGCCAGACCGACTTGTCTGTCTTCAGCGCCAGTTCCAGATTCTCGAACACCGTATGGTTCTCAAACACGGTGGGCCGCTGGAACTTGCGCCCGATCCCGGCATGGGCGATCTCGGGTTCGGTCAGCTTGGTGAGATCTGTCTCTCCGTCAAAAAATACCTCACCCTGGTCTGGCCTGGTCTTGCCGGTGATGACATCCATCATTGTGGTCTTGCCGGCGCCGTTTGGGCCGATTACACAGCGCAGTTCGCCCTCTTCAATGACCAGAGAAAGATTATTCAACGCCTTGAAGCCGTCAAAACTGACGCTGACACCGTCGAGATAGAGAATGGTATCGCGCCAGGCCTGGCCGTCTGGAACAGGTCGGCGGATTGCAGATTCTTCCGGCGCGGCGGCGGCGTTCATTTAGGACGGCCGCGCAATTGTCCTATCAGGCCAATCACGCCCTTGGGTATGAACAGGGTGGTGAGGATAAACAGCAGTCCGAGAAAATAGAGCCAGATGTCGGGGAAGGCCACCGTGAGCCAACTCTTGGCGCCGTTGACCAGGCCCGCACCCAGGATGGCGCCGGCCAGGCTGCCGCGCCCGCCCAAAGCGACCCAGACCGCGATTTCGATGGAATTGGCAGGCGACATCTCGCTCGGATTGATGATGCCCACCTGCGGTACATACAAGGCCCCGGCGATGCCGCACAATACCGCCGACAAGGTCCACACAAACAGCTTGTAGTGCAGCGGATCGTAACCGGAAAACATCAGGCGGCTCTCGGCGTCGCGGATGGCGGTAAGCACCCGGCCCAGCTTGGAGCAAACAATAAATCGGCAGAGCAATAGTACGGCAAGCAGTGTAAAGGCGGTGGTTATGAACAGGGCGACCTTGGTGGACGGGTTGGCAAGCGGGAACCCCAAGATGCGCTTGAAATCGGTAAAGCCGTTGTTACCGCCGAAACCGGTCTCGTTTCTGAAGAACAGCAGCATGAAAGCGAAGGTAAGAGCCTGGGTGATGATGGCAAAATACACGCCCTTGACGCGCGAGCGGAAGGCGAAATAACCGAATACCAGTGCGAGCAGGCCGGGGGCGAGAATCACCAGCAGCAGGGCGAAGCCGAAGTGATCCGATCCCAGCCAGTACCAGGGCAGCTCCTTCCAATCCAGAAACACCATGAAGTCCGGCAGATCGCTGCCGTACATGCCCTCACGCCCGATCGCGCGCATCAGATACATACCCATCGCATAGCCGCCCAGGGCGAAAAACAGCCCGTGTCCCAGACTTAAAATCCCGGTGTAGCCCCAGATGAGGTCCATGGCGAGCGCCACGATGGCGTAACACATGATTTTGCCCATCAAGGCCACGATGTGATCCGGCACGTGGAACACATGCTCCGGCGGCAACGCCAGATTAAGCAGCGGAATGATGACCATGAACAGGAGCGCCGCGCCACCCAGCGTCAGCCAGCCTTGCGTCCCGTACAATTCCATCACGCGGCGCATACGATCAGCTCTCGGCGCTCCTGCCCTTGAGTGCAAACAGTCCTTGCGGGCGCTTTTGAATAAAGATGATGATCATCACCAGGATGATGATCTTGCCCAGCACCGCGCCGGCATAGGGTTCCAGAAATTTATTGATCTCGCCCAAGCCCAGCGCCGCGACGATGGTGCCGGCGAGCTGCCCGACCCCGCCCAGGACCACCACCATGAAGGAATCCACGATGTAGCTCTGACCGAGTTCAGGGCCGACATTGCCAATCTGCGAGAGTGCGCAGCCGCCCAGCCCCGCAATGCCTGATCCCAGGCCGAAGGCGAGCAGGTCCACCTTGGGAGTGGGGATGCCCATGCAGGCGGCCATGTTGCGATTCTGGGTAACGGCGCGCAGGTACAGCCCAAGGCGCGTGCGATTGAGCAACACCCACACCAGCGCAACCACAAACAGGGCGAAGAATATGATGGCGATGCGATTGTAAGGCAGCACCAGTCCCGGCGTGACCGTCCAGGCGCCCGACATCCAGGAGGGATTATCCACCGCGACATTCTGCGCGCCGAACATCACCCGCACCGTCTGAATCAGCAACAGGCTGATCCCCCAGGTGGCGAGCAGGGTTTCCAGCGGCCGGCCGTACAAATGCCGTATGACGCTGCGCTCCAGCGCCATCCCCACCAGCGCCGCCGTGATAAAGGACACCGGCACGGCGGCCAGCAGATAACCGTCAAAGGCGCCCGGCCAATAATGTTTAAACAGGATTTGCACGACATAGGTCGCGTAGGCCCCGATCATCAGCAGTTCGCCATGGGCCATGTTGATGATACCCATCAGGCCGAAGGTAATGGCCAGGCCCAAGGCGGCAAGCAGCAGGATGCTGCCCAAGCTCAACCCGCTGAAGAGGTGGCTGAGATATTCTACCTTCTTCAGCTCCCTATCAATGGCGGCCACCGCTGAGTGTATGGCTTGGCGCACCTCCGCATCGGGTTCGGCGGGCTTGCCGTCCGCACCGTTCTCGATGCGCGCCAGCAACAGTGACTTGATGTGATTGCTGGGATTGCGCGCCAGGTCTTTGACCGCCTGCAGTCTCAACTCCCGCTCCGGCGCGCGCAGCCGCAGGTTGGCCTGCACGTTCCGCAACAGGGACTTGATCTCGGCATCCTGTTCTTGTTGCAGACGGCGCTCGATGAGCGGCAACAGCGCATCACCGGCGCTCTTTTGCAACTCCATCGCGGCCGCCAGGCGCAGTGCCCGATCGGGCGCTGCAAGCCGAAGGGCCGCAATGGCGGTATTGAGGTGCTGACGCAGACGATTGTTGATGGAAATCTTTTCCAGGGGTTCAACCGCGGCAGGCTTGCCGGTAAGCGCATCGAGCGCGGCAGCGGGCGTTACGATGACGACGGCCCCGGTTTCCGTGGTATAAAGGGTCCCGGTTGACAGCGCTTCCAGTACCGGCAACGCGGCGGCGTCGCCGGCGTTAACCAACTGCTCAACCACCGCAATCTTTTTGTTGACTTCACCGGCGGCGAGCGTGTTCAGACTCGCGGCATCCAGGGCCCACGCCTTGCCTGTCAACAGGACGAGCAGGATGCTGGCAAGACACCGCTGATGTTTAGCGAATTTTACCGCCGTCATTGAACGTTCCATTTGTAAAAAAAGAAGGCCGGGATTTGACTTCTTCCCGGCCTTAAGCTTGGTTAATGCGCTTGCTCCCAATCAGTTGCCAGCGCTACACCACGCGGCTGGCGCGCGCTGGTCCAGGAGAGCAATCCTATGACCACCACCCCCATTGGTGTCTGATTAAGCTCCGCTCAGCCCTTGACGCGGGCCGGGGATGAGCGGCGACCACCCGAACGGCAGTTCGGCCGCGGTCGCGCCGGCCACTAATGATCACTTGTCAGATTTTTTTTCATTGCCTGGGATATAGGGGCTCCACGGTTGAGCGCGAATCGTCTTGTCGGTCTGCCACACGATGTCGAACTGGCCGTTTTCCTGCACCTCGCCAATCATCACCGGTTTATGTAAATGATGATTGGTCTCGTCCATCTTCAGCACGAAGCCTGAGGGAGCCTTGAAGGTTTGTCCCGCCATCGCCTTGCGCACCGGGTCCACGTCGGTGCTGCCCGCCTTTTTGACCGCGTTGGCCCACATATGAATGCCGACATAGGTGGCTTCCATCGGATCATTGGTGACGCGCTTGTCGCCGCCGGGCAGACCGGCCTTCTTCACGTACGCCTTCCATTGATTGACAAACGCGGTGTTCTGCGGGTTCTTCAGCGACATAAAATAATTCCATGCCGCGAGATGACCCACCAAGGGCTTGGTGTCTATGCCGCGCAACTCCTCTTCGCCCACCGAGAAGGCGATGACTGGCACGTCGGTCGCCTTCAAACCCGCATTGCCCAGCTCCTTGTAAAACGGCACGTTGGAGTCGCCGTTGATGGTGGAGATCACCGCGGTCTTGCCTCCGGACGCGAACTTTTTGATATTGCCGACGATGGTCTGGTAGTCGCTGTGACCGAACGGTGTGTAAACCTCTTCGATATCCTTCTCCGCCACTCCCTTGGATTTCAGGAAGGCGCGCAGTATCTTGTTGGTCGTGCGCGGATAGACATAGTCGGTACCGAGCAAATAAAAGCGCTTGGCGCCCCCGCCCTCTTCGCTCATCAGGTATTCCACCGCCGGAATGGCCTGCTGATTGGGCGCCGCGCCGGTGTAGAAGACGTTTTGCGATAACTCTTCGCCCTCGTACTGTACCGGGTAAAACAACAGCCCGTTCAGCTCTTCAAACACCGGCAGCACGGACTTGCGCGACACCGAGGTCCAGCAGCCGAACACCACCGCCACCTTGTCCTGGGAAATAAGCTGCCGCGCCTTTTCCGCAAACAGCGGCCAGTTGGAGGCCGGATCCACCACCACCGGCTCCAGCTTTTTACCCAGCACGCCCCCCTTTGCATTGATCTCCTCAATGGTCATCAGCGCTACGTCCTTGAGCGAGGTTTCACTGATCGCCATGGTGCCCGACAGTGAATGCAGGATGCCTACCTTGATCGTATCTGCCGCGCGCGCCGCCGATGTCGCCATGCCCGCCAGCAAGATGCCAAGGGACGCAAGCCGGCCTACTTTACGCCATAGCGCAATATCCATCATAAATATCCCCTAATGCCTGCGGCTGGATTAAAACCCAAAAGCGTACTTGACGCCGAAGACTATGGCGTCATCCTGATTAACGCCGTTACGATCCTCTCCTCCCACGATGTAGGTGATGCTCGCGTCCGCGCCCGTCTCCCCGATCGGATGAGACAAAGTCAAATCGAGGTGCCGGAATCCGGCATCCTCCGTGCTGGAGGAGATGAACTTGCCGCTGTCCTCATAGGTGTAATAGCCGAGCAGCGCATTGAACTTGAATCCCTTGGGCAGTTCCGTGCCGTAACCCAAGGTCCAGTACGTATCCCCTTGATTGCCCCACGCGACGTCCTTGGTAAGGTATTTCGCGCCCAGGGTGACGGGGCCCACGCCCAGGCTTCCTGCCACCTCGAATGCATCCGAATCGTCAACATTGAGATAGGCGTAGTAGATCAGCCCAAGATTGTAGTTCAACATCCCGGCGCTGCCGGCGTAGCCGGCGTAGAAATCGTTCTCGAAACCGTCGCCGTTGGAATCCACGGCGCCGCTGGAGTAATCGAGCGACGATCCCCAATAACCCGCGTAAAGGCCGCTTTCAGCAGCATAATCCACCCCTCCTTGAATGGCGACACTGTCGTCCTCGGCATTATTGGTAATACCGCGCAATACATATTGTGAGAATACGCCAATGTTGGCGCTCCACTCCGCGCGCGCGTCCACCGCGTACAGCGACGACCCCATGCTCAGTGCCACAACCGACAGGAATGCCGAGGCTTTCATTTTTTTCATAGACATGTGATTTCTCCTTAGAGTTAAGTAGTTAGAAAATTCACTGTCAATAGAGCAGCTTCCATGCCATAATAAAATTTGTGTAATAAAAACATAATGTTATTTAAATATGGCCGCCTTGTGGCAGCTATTAATACGCACCAATCCGGTGCGCCGGTTTTTCCAACGCGCTAATTTAATGCAGAGAAGCGGCGGGACGCTCCCAGTCCAGACTTAAAAGGTAGTATCGGCCCGCTAACGGGCCGATGTGGGACACGCCAACCAGGCGTAGAAACCGCTGGCGAACCTTGAGCAGCGGCACAGGCTGGAGAACCGGAATTCGCTCGGTATGCAGCCATGAAGGCGTGCCTCACCCGGACACCTTGATAGAGTTACGCTGCGGCCTTTCTTAAAACGTCGCGCCTCGGTTGGTGCGTTTGGGTAATTCCCACGGAAATCAGCAGCGTTTAGAAGTAGAATTTTCACTGATGAGGAGATTCTATGATGAATCATCCGCTTCACCATGACTGCCATTAGAATATCAATTTGATGGCAAGATAGACATCAAATCAAAGCCTTAATAAAGGCGGGTACGGTGGCGATGGCCAATGCGGGGCCGAATACCAACGGCTCGCAGTTATTCATCATGCCTGTGGGCTACCTCATTGATCCACGCCAAAGAGCGGCTGGCACAGTACCGACTCCCGGATGATGGCCATCTCAATACACGCGCCCCTGTCTGAGTCGTAAAAAAACAGGGCTGGCTTATCTATGCCGAACCTCGGAACCGCTGGGAATACCCTTGATCAGACATTCGGGGGTGCCTACAGTAGAACGGGTGATCGCTTCCACCTGTTGGCGCGTACCTTCCGGGTCTGCCACCCAGTTCCGGTAGAACTCATAGGGAATCTCAGCCTTCCCTTTATCCCCCTCGCCGGAATTGATTTTGCCTGTGTATCCACGATGCAGCAGCTTGAACAGATGATTCTGGGATTGCATGTTCTTGCGTGCGTCACGGATGAGGGAAACAGACAGCTCTGCATATTGAATACCGTATTCCTCCTCACCGCATTCGCCCAGGGTGCGCCCATCAAAACCCACAATCGCGGAATGCCCGAAATAGGAGTACACTCCGTCAAAACCGGCGGCATTGGCAACGGCTACATACACGTTATTCATCCAGGCCATCGTCTTGGCAACCATCACTTGTTGATCCTTGGAGGGATACATGTATCCCTGACAGCGGACAACCAATTCCGCGCCTCTCATCGCGCAATCCCGCCAGATTTCCGGGTAATTGCCATCGTCGCAAATGATCAGACTGACTTTGAGACCTTTGGGCCCTTCCGAGACATAAGTACGATCCCCTGGATACCAACCCTCAATCGGGCACCAAGGCATGATCTTCCGGTATTTCTGGACGATCTCTCCTTGGTTGTTCATGAGTATCAGGGTGTTGTAAGGCGCCTTGTTCGGGTGCTCTTCATGCTTTTCCCCGGTAAGCGAGAATACTCCCCACACATTGGCTTTCCGGCACGCCTCCGCAAAAATTTCGGTCTCCTCTCCAGGTATCGATGAGGCCGTTTCGTACATTTCCTTGCTGTCATACATAATGCCGTGGGTGCTGTATTCCGGGAATATGACCAAGTCCATGCCGGGCAGGCCGACTTTCATGCCGATAATCATTTCCGCAATTTTCTTTGCATTTTCCAGAACCTGCCGTTTCGTATGCAGACGGGGCATTTTGTAATTGACCACCGCCACGCCAACGCAGTCATTACTGCTCGAAATATCACCGTGCCTCATTTTTCATCCTCATATTCCAAATAATCAAAACCTGAAATTCCTCTTATTACAAGGAAAAACCAGCTATACTGAAAGATAGCCCTTGATCTTTTCTGCATCCACGTTTTTACGCAGGTCCTCATGAATAAAACGCCCTTTGTCGATCACGATCAGCCGATCCGCGATATCCATCGTGAAACTCAATATCTGCTCTGATACGATGATGGTGATTTCGCGCAATCTGCGTATCTCGTTGAGCACCTTGGCGATGTCCTTGATGATGGAAGGCTGAATCCCCTCCGTTGGTTCGTCCAGCAACAACACCTTTGGATCCGTAACCAACGCGCGGGCAATCGCGAGTTGCTGCTGCTGCCCCCCGGACAGGTTACCGCCCTTCCGGTTACGCATGTCATATAAAACTGGAAACAGGGCAAATATATCCTCTGGAATATGCCGGCTCTTGGATTTCTCCAAACCGGTTTCGATATTTTCCTGTACCGTCATGGTGGGAAAAATCATCCGGCCTTGAGGCACATATGCCAGACCTTTTGTCACGCGCTGATAACTATCCATCCCGGCAACTGCATTACCGTCCACTTTGATGGTGCCGTTTTTGCTGGGCAGAATCCCCATCAGAGCCTTGAAGAGCGTAGTTTTACCCATGCCGTTACGCCCCATAATGGCCAAAGTCTCATTCTTGTTGGCGGCAAAACTGATGCCGTGGATCACCTGACTCTGTCCGTAGGCGACTTCCAAACCCGAAACGTCTAACATGCCCGCTCCCATTACCTAGTGGCCAAGATAGACTTCGATCACACGCTCATCGGCCTGCACCTTTTCCATGCTTCCCTCGGCCAGAATCTTGCCCTGATGCAGCACTGTCACCTTGTGTGCGATCTTCTTCACAAACTCCATGTCATGTTCTATCACGATGACCGACCGATTGTTGCAAATGCGGCTCAGCAATTCGGCCGTCTGTTCCCTTTCTTTGACGCTCATGCCGGCGACCGGCTCATCCAGCATCAAAAGCTCGGGCTCCTGCATTAACAGCATGCCGATTTCCAGCCACTGTTTTTGGCCATGGCTGAGCAACGCAGCTTCCATTTCGAGATGATCTTCAAGCATGATCCCCTCGGCGATGCGGTGTACCCGCTCGACGACATCTTCGGTAAGCCGGAAGGCAAGGCAGCCGAATACGCTGCGGCCCTTGGGGAACGAGACTTCCAGGTTCTGGAACACGGTCAAATTCTCGTAAATGGATGGCGTTTGAAATTTTCTTCCGATACCGGCGCGCACGATTTCATGCTCGGAAAGTTTGGTGAGCTCTTTATTTTTGAACTTGATCGAACCACTCGTCGCCCTGGTTTTACCGCATATCATATCCAGCACGGTTGTTTTGCCTGCGCCGTTGGGGCCGATCACCACGCGCAACTCATTCTTGTCGACGTAGAGATTGAGTGAATCTACTGCCTTAAACCCATCGAAAGAAACGGTGAGATCTTCGATCGCAAGCACAAAATCCGTATTGCTCATCCCTCTGCTCCTGTCGCTGGCTCATCAGGCATTTTGATTAACCACCCGTGCCGGCGTGCCAGAATCCGACGGCTTCTCCACCGCATTGGATATTCCGGCACTCGCCATTTCCTTCGCAGGGCCTGTTCCCACTGCCACCGCCCTCGGCCGCATGGTTCTGGCGCCCTTGAAAAGCTTTTTCCCGTACTTTTCGTAAACGCCGGCCAGACCATTGGGGAAAAACACCACCACGGCAATAAAAAGCCCGCCCATCAAGAACAGCCATAATTCAGGATAGCTTTCCGAGAAAATCGTCTTGCCATAATTGACCAGCAGCGCGCCGTAGACAGCGCCTATCAGAGACAGCCGCCCGCCCACTGCGGTGAAGATCACCATTTCAATCGAGGGAACGATGCCCACAAAGGTAGGGGACATGAATCCCACTTGCAACGTGAACATTGCTCCTCCGATGGCCGAAATCATCGCGGCCACGCAGAAGATGAATATCTTAAAGTTGGACACATTGTACCCGGAGAACCGCACACGCTCTTCCTTGTCTCTCATTGCGAACAGCATCATGCCGAACTTGCCAGTCAGAATGTAACGCAACAACAAGATCACCCCGATCAGCAGCGCGCCATTCACATAATAGAGGATGTATTTCGCCGAATCGCTCCTGATATCCCAGCCCAACAGGGTCTTGAGATCGGTGATGCCGTTCACCCCGCCGGTATATCCTTGCTGCCCGACAATCAGGATGCTCAGAATCAGGGCGATCACTTGCGTGATGATGGCGAAATAAACCCCTCCCACGCGCCGCTTGAACATGGCGTAACCAATAATGAATGCGAACAGCGTGGGGATTACCAGAACAGCTAAAATTGTAAATGGAAAACTCTTGAACGGCTCCCAGAACCACGGCAATGCCGTGATCTGATTCCAATCCATGAAATCCGGGATCCCCGGCGTGGACTGGATTTTCGTGCTAATTGGGTCGGAAGCCTCGAGCTTGAGGAACATCGCCATGCAATACCCGCCCAGCCCGAAGAATATTCCCTGTCCGAGACTCAGGACGCCGCCGTAACCCCACAGTAAAACCAGGCTCACAGCCACGAACGCGTACGTCAGATATTTACCCACCAAGTTGAGCCGGAACAGATCCAACGCGAGCGGCAAAACCAGGAAAATGAGTGCCGCCAGGATAACCAGACCGATTGCCCCGGATCGTCCGCCTAGCAACCTGTTGTACACCGCATTCATGAAATTCCCCTTTACCCTATTTCCGCACTTTGCTGGCAAACAATCCTTCGGGACGCATCATGAGGATCATCACGATCACTAACAGTGTGACAACTTTTCCCATTGAGCTTGTCATGAAGAACTGAAGAATTGACTGTGCCTGTGCGATGCTGAACGCCGATGCGATGGTTCCCAACAGACTGGCGGCTCCACCGAACACCACCACCATGAAGCTGTCCACAATGTACAGCGAACCTGTCGTGGGGCCCGTAGAGGCAATCGTAGTAAACGCTGCCCCGGCAATGCCCGCGATGCCGCATCCCAAGGCAAAGGTAACCCGATCCACCTTCTTGGTATTAATGCCTACGGCGCCCGCCATAACCCGGTTTTGCACCGTGGCGCGCACGCGCAAGCCCCATCGTGAGCGGAACATGAACAGAAATACCCCGGCGGTCACCAGCACGGCGAGCCCCATCACGAATACCCCGTTGATCGGGATATCGATGCCCTCGGCCGGCTTGAACGAACCCATCAGCCACTCCGGCAAGTTCGCACTGACCTCTTGGGCGCCGAACGAAGAGCGGAAAATCTGCTGCATGATCAAACTCAGCCCCCATGTGGCAAGCAGGGTATCCAGGGGGCGTTTATAAAGGTGGCGAATCAAGCTCAGTTCAACCAGGTACCCTGCCACAAAAGCGATCAGAAACGCGGCTAGAATGGCAAATACAAAATAGTAATTCACGATGCCGTACGCAGCCGCCAGCTTGGAGAAGAAAACCGTGGTGTATGCGCCGATTGCCATGAATTCCCCGTGCGCCATATTGATGACGCCCATCTGCCCGAAGATAATGGCCAACCCCAGCGCCATCAGCAGCAACACGCTGAACAGGCTGAGGCCGGCAAAGCCCTGCATGACTACGATATTTCCAATGTCAACCGCTGAATATTCAAACATGTTCCGGTCTCTACCGTGAATGAGAACCTAACTGATCCATATAAACGAAACGACCGACTCCCGGCAGTGAGCCGGGAATCGTCGCCCCCCTTATTGATAACCTTTCGGGAACGGATCAGGCTTAATCAACCCGGATTCGTAAACCACGTCGGCTTGCCCATCCGTGCGCCAACGGCCAATCCGCAGCTTGCTCCACAGATGATGGTTGGGATCCACCTTGACGTAGCCTTCCGGCGCCGTATTCATTTCATAACCGGGCAAAGCTGCCGCCACCTTGTCGACGTCAAAACTGCCGGCCTTTTCTACCCCCGCTTTCCATAGCCATGGACCAAGGTAGGCAGCCTGGCTCACGTCACCAATCACGGCTTTCGCCCCCCACATCTTCTTGAATTCCGAAACGAACTTTTCGTTATTCGGATTTTTAAGCGACTGGAAGTATTTCATGGCTGAATAAAATCCATCCAGATTTTCACCGCCTATGCCCAGCACCTCGTCCTCGGTAACCGATATAGTCAGAAGGGTTTGCGTCTTGCTGGTGATGCCGGCCGCTTTGAGCTGCTTGAACCAGGCCACGTTGCTGCCGCCGACTACCGCAGCGTAGATGACATCGGGCTTTTTAAGCTTGATCTTGTTGATAACGGAACCGAACTGTGTGTCACCGAGTGCTATATATTCTTCGCCAACCACGCTGCCGCTCAGATTCCGCTCAATATGCTTGCGTGCGATCTTCATGGAAGTGCGGGGCCAGATATAATCTGACCCTATCAAATAGAACGTTTTTGCTTTCTTTTCTTTTGCCACCCAGTCCAGACCGGCGAGTATCTGTTGGGTTGCTTCCTGGCCGGTGTAAAACACGTTCTTGGATTGTTCGAGTCCTTCGTAAAAGGTCGGATAAAAAAGGAGGCCGTTTTCTTTCTCGAATACCGGCAGCGCGGCCTTGCGGGAAGCCGAAGTCCAGCAACCGAATACAGTGGCTACTCGATCATTCACCAGAAGCTTGCGAGACTTTTCGGCAAATGTTGGCCAGTCGCTTGCGCCATCTTCCTGGATGATTTCGATTGTTCGACCGAGTACCCCTCCCATTGCGTTAATCTGGGCAATCGCCAATTTCTCCGCCTGGATCGAGCCGGTTTCGCTGATGGCCATCGTTCCCGTGGCTGAATGCAGAATCCCTACCTTTACCGTTTTATCGGTTACCGCCAATTTCGTTGTATTCACCCCGGCGGCTGGAAAATCGGCTGCAACCGCCCCTTCAGCCCCCAAGAGGACTCCGGGCACAAGCGATACGCCCAGGGCAGTAGCACTGACTTTCAAAAATTTTCGTCTATCAATATTGCTCATTTATTTCTCCTGAAAATAACATTCTGTAAAGAATCAAAAAATGATGTATCTGCATCGCGTTGAATCAAGGCGTTGCTGGATTCCGGCTTACGCCGGAATGACGGCAAGAGACATTTCCTGGGCTTTTTCATCATCCTGTTAGTGCCCCAGCATCCATGGACGGGCATTGGACTTGGGCTGAACCGGCAAGATTGATTTTTTGCCGCCATGCCCGGCACTGCTCACCTTGTTCCTCCCGCAAGCATGGGATCCGCTGCAACCACAACTACTTCGCTGCACCATCCCGGGCTCGTGTGCGGACTGCTCGTTTCGTGCCATTGCCCTTCTGGTAGCCGGTTTCATCAGCGCCAGTCGTGGCGCAGAAATCATGCGTGGGCCTTTACAACCACATTCTGAGCAAAGCGCAGGAGCGCTTGACTCACTCATCCTGGCCCATGCCGTAAAGGTCCCGCATTTTGGGCATTGATACTCATACAAGGGCATCTCGATCACTCCGGACAAATCAAGGCACGTTGGATTCCGACGGCGGCGTGAGCCAGTCATACTCGATGCACACTTTTTCGTCCGCCGCGCTTATTCAAGAGGTGACTGCCAAATCAACCCCGCCGTTAATCATCTTCACCGGTCCCGTACTGTTCGGCTTGAGATCGAAGTTGAAAATCTCCGTTGGCAGCCAGAGCGTCGCGCAGGCGTTGGGAATGTCCACAATACCGCTGATATGCCCCTCCACCGGGGCCGTCCCCAGAATGGCGTAGGCCTGCTCACCGCTGTATCCGAACTTCTTGAGGTACTCAATGGCATTCAGGCAGGCCTGCCGGTAGGCAATATGGGGGTCCAAATAATATTGCTTGCCCTTCTCATCCACGGAGATGCCCTCGAAAATCAGGTAGTCTCTATAACGTGGCTCCAGCGGGCTGGGCTGAAAAATGGGATTTTTCATTCCATATTTCGCTACGCCGCCCTTGATGATCTCAACGTGCAAATCCAGGTAGCCGGCCATTTCAATAGCGCCGCAGAAGGTGATCTCACCATCCCCCTGGGAGAAATGAATATCGCCCATGGAGAGTCCTGCGTTTTTCACGTAAACGGGAAAATAGACGCGAGAACCCTTGGTAAGATTCTTGATATCACAGTTGCCCCCGTGTTCGCGTGGTGGAACGGTCCGAGCGCCTTCTTTTGAGGCTTCCTTCGCCGCCCCCTTCATTCCTCCCATCAACGCCGTATCCGCACAGGGGAGCGCTGCGAGAGGCGGCACGCGACCAGGATTCGTAGCCACGAGTTCGGCTTCACGCTTGTTCCATTCCGCAAGCAAACTTTTGGAAGGCAGACACCCAATCAGACCGGGGTGCATGATACCCGCGAACTTGACGCCGGGAATATGCCGGGAACTGGTATAAATTCCATGGAAATCCCAGCAGGCCTTGCGTGCGTCGGGGAAATGGTCGGTTAAAAAACCACCGCCATTTTCCCGGGCGAATAATCCTGTAAACCCCCACTCCGACTCGGCAAGGGTGCCCACATCAAGAATATCCACCACCAGGATATCGCCCGGCTCAGCACCTTCGACCCCCACCGGACCACTCAGGTAGTGCACTTTAGTGAGATCAACGTCGCGAATATCGTTGGCGCTGTCATTATTCGATATCTGGCCGCCGGTCCAATCAATGCACTGAACCCGGAACTCGTCGCCGGGCTTTACCATGACCGCCATTGGAATATCCGGGTGCCAGCGGTTATGCAGTACGTCGCATTGCGCTTCCGGTGATTTATTGATATCTACCTTAATGATCGTTTTAGGCATGAAACTCTTCCTTGGCTTTTCGTTGTTAGTCCCTTCAGCATAAAACGTGCCACCTTGCCGCAAGCAATAAAAAAGCAATATATATGTTCCTAAAATCAACCTGTTAGAATAAACCTGAATCAAGATAATATTTAAATAAAACGATTGTTGAATCGCGCCGAACTGGTGCAGGTTTACCATCACATGCACTAACGCATCACAAAAATACACTCCGTTTCATGGAGCACGGGCCATCGCCGAAACATGGAAGGGGGAACGCCGAGGCGAGAAAATTGCGACGGCCGCGAAACAGCTTAATGAAGAAAGGTAAAACCGGTGTTTTTGTCTTTCGTCTCTGAAAAGCTGACGGAGACGGTACTCTTGTGATGATTGCCAGGATAGTGCGACGCAATCGCCGCTTTAAAGCATACCCTGTTTAATGATGAAGGACTCGACCTCGGCCAGTCCCGCGCCGGTCTTGAGATTGGTGAACAAAAAAGGCCGGTCACCGCGCATCTTGCGCGCGTCGCGCTCCATGACATCGAGCGAAGCCCCGACATAAGGTGCAAGATCAATCTTGTTGATGATTAATAAATCGGACTTGGTGATGCCGGGGCCACCCTTGCGCGGGATCTTGTCGCCCGCGGCGACGTCAATGACGTAGAGCGTGAGGTCGGAGAGTTCCGGGCTGAAGGTGGCCGCGAGATTGTCGCCGCCGCTCTCCACCAGCACCATGTCGAGATCAGGAAAGCGCCGGCTCAACTGCGCCACCGCCGCGAGATTCATCGAGGCATCCTCGCGGATGGCGGTGTGCGGACAACCGCCGGTCTCCACGCCGATGATGCGCTCCTCGGCCAGCGCGCCGCTGCGGATCAGGAATTGCGCGTCTTCGTAGGTATAGATGTCGTTGGTGACCACCGCGATCTGATAACACTCCCGCAGCCGCTTGCACAGGGCGTCCACCAGCGCGGTCTTGCCGGAGCCGACCGGGCCGCCCACCCCGACCCGTAATGGCGACTTTATAGTGCGTGTGGAAACGACGCTCATGAGCGAAACAAGCGGGTGTATTGGGTTTCGTGGCGGGCGCTCGCCAGGGCCAATCCCGGCGCAAACGCGCCGATTTCGTCATCTGCAATCCGCAGTCCCCGTTGCACCGCCGCGGGGATGATCTCGATGGCGCGGGAAAGCAGGCGCTGGCCGGCGCTTTGCCCCAATGGTATCAATTTCATCGCCGCCGTGGTCTGGTTTTCCACCCACGCCCACAGGTAACCGATGGCTGTCTCGGGCAATGGAATAGTCCATCTCGCCGCCGCGAACGCGAACAGGTTGGCGAAACTCGCGCAGGGATGCGCCCCCCACGTCCCGGCCCCGGCAATCCCCAATTCGCCGAGCAGCCGCGCCAGGGCCATGCCCAATTGCTGATCTTCGCATTGCAGTTCGGCGCTCTCGCGGCCGGCGTGCAAAAATGCGCTCCAGTATTCCACGGCGGGCGTGTCTTGACTCCGCCACGCATTGTAAAGGCGCGCCAGCACCGGCACATCCAGACGGCAAAGGGTGTGATTTAACAGGCCATGTATCCAGTCCGCGGCGCTCTCTTCGTCATGCACCCAACCCTGGTTCACCGCCCCCTCTAATCCCTGTGAATAGGCATAGGCCCCGACCGGCAGCGCGGGACTCGCAAGCTGCATGAGGTGCAGTAACGCAGGATACTTTAACCCCCCCTGGTCAGTCGTGTTGGTGAACATGGGTTTCCTCGTAAGCGCCCCCTTCCGGCTCAAAAGGCGCCTGCTCGTTAAATACACTGAGCCCCATCTCACGCAACATTTCATCCAGCACATGGTCGTGCAGGTAGCGTAACCAGGTGTGCCCGATCTGCAGCGCCAGGTGACGGTTCCCCAGGTGGTAGGCGGCGCGCGCCAGCAGCAAAGTATTGTTGGTGAACGCGGTGGAAACCTCTTCAGGTGCGGCATGAACCTTGATCAACAGGCCGTCCGCGGCGCGCAGCACGTCGTCCTGCCGGAGCACAGCGCCGCGCGGCAATAGCAAAGCGATCTCCCGGCCATCATCCAGACGTACGCGCTGGCGGCTTTTCCGGCGCAACTCAAAAGGCAGCGTCAACGTGGCGTGGCAGGCCTCGCCGGTTTTTATCCGTTCGCTGACCTGTGGTAATTCTTCAGCCGGGTACCGGTTTTCCGGGATCATGTCCGCTAAAATAAAAAATAACGCTGCGCAAGCGGCAGCACCGAGGCCGGTTCGCAAACAAGCAAATTGCCATCGGCGCGCACTTCGTAGGTTTGCGGGTCCACCTCCATCTGCGGCTGGTAGTAATTGTGCACCATGTCAGCCTTGCGCACAGTGCGTGTATTACGTACCGCCACCAGCCGTTTGTGCAAACTCAACGGCTTGGCCACGCCTTTCACCAGCGCGGCCTGTGAGACAAAGGTCACGCTGGTCGCCGCGCGCGCCGCGCCCAATGCGCCGAACATGCGCCGGTAGTGCACCGGCTGCGGCGTCGGAATGGAGGCATTGGGATCACCCATGGGCGCCGCAACGATCATCCCGCCCTTGATGATGAGCGCGGGCTTGGCGCCGAAAAACGCGGGGCGCCAGAGCACGATGTCGGCGAGCTTGCCAGCCTCAATGGAGCCCACCTCATGACTGATGCCGTGCGTGATGGCCGGATTGATGGTGTATTTGGCGATGTAACGCTTGACGCGGAAATTGTCGTGCCGCGTGTTGTCTTCCGGCAACACGCCGCGCTGCAGCTTCATCTTGTGCGCGGTCTGCCAGGTGCGGGTAATCACCTCGCCGACCCGGCCCATGGCCTGCGAGTCGGAAGAGATCATGCTGAAGGCGCCGAGATCGTGCAGGATGTCTTCGGCGGCGATGGTTTCGCGCCGGATGCGCGACTCGGCGAAGGCCACGTCTTCGGGGATGCCGGGGTCCAGATGATGACACACCATCAGCATGTCGAGGTGCTCATCGACGGTGTTGACCGTGTAGGGCCGCGTGGGATTGGTGGAGGACGGCAACACATTGGCCGCGCCGCAGGCCTTGATGATGTCCGGTGCATGACCGCCGCCCGCGCCTTCGGTATGGTAAGTGTGAATGGTGCGGTCCTTGAAGGCGGCGAGGGTGTCCTCGACAAAGCCGGACTCGTTCAGCGTGTCGGTATGAATCGCCACCTGCACGTCGTATTTTTCTGCCACGCTGAGACAGTTATCAATCGCGGCTGGCGTTGTGCCCCAATCTTCATGCAGCTTCAGGCCCATGGCGCCCGCCTCAACCTGCTCCTCCAGGGCAGCCGGCAGACTGGCGTTGCCCTTGCCAAGAAAACCCAGATTCATGGGCAGGACGTCGGCCGCCTGCAGCATGCGCTGCATGTACCATGGCCCGGGCGTACAGGTGGTGGCATTGGTGCCCGCCGCCGGGCCGGTGCCGCCACCGAGCATCGTGGTCACGCCCGACATGAGCGCGTCCTCGATTTGCTGCGGACAGATGAAATGGATGTGGCTGTCAATCGCGCCGGGCGTGGCGATCAAGCCTTCGCCCGCGATCACCTCGGTGCCGGCGCCGATGATGACCGTGACGCCGGGCTGCACGTCCGGGTTCCCGGCCTTGCCGATGGCCGCGATGTGCCCGTCCTTGATGCCGATGTCGGCCTTGACGATGCCCCAGTGATCGAGGATCAAGGCATTGGTGATCACCGTGTCTACCACCTCACGCGAAAGGCGCTGGCTCTGCCCCATCCCGTCGCGGATCACCTTGCCGCCGCCGAACTTGACCTCCTCGCCGTAGACGGTGTGATCGCGCTCCACCTCTATCCACAATTCGGTATCGGCGAGGCGCACGCGGTCGCCGGCCGTCGGCCCGTACATCTCTGCATAAGCGCGGCGGCCGATCTTAATCACGTCAGCGGCCCCATGATCTTGCCCTGAAAACCATAAACGCGCCGCAGCCCCGCGTATTCAACCAGTTCCACCTCGCGCATCTGACCCGGTTCGAAGCGCACCGCCGTGCCGGCGGGAATGTTCAGGCGAAACCCGCGCGCGCTTTCGCGTTCGAACAGCAGGGCGTTATTGGTTTCGTAAAAGTGATAATGCGAACCGACCTGTATCGGCCGGTCGCCGCCGTTGGCGACCTTCAAGCGCAGTGTTTTACGCCCCGCGTTCAGTTCGATTTCGTCCGTTTGAGTAGTAATTTCGCCGGGAATCATGACTCTCTCACACGATGGGATTATGCACCGTCACCAGCTTGGTGCCGTCCGGAAAAGTGGCCTCGACCTGCACCTCGGTAATCATCTCTGCCACCCCCTCCATGACGTCGCTGCGGGTAAGCAAGGTTGCACCATGACTCATCAACTCGGCGACGCTTTTGCCGTCGCGCGCGCCTTCCAGAATCGCGGCCGAGATATAGGCCACCGCCTCCGGATAGTTCAATTTCAAGCCGCGCTGCTTGCGCCGCTCGGCAACCAGGCCGGCAGTGAAAATGAGTAGCTTGTCTTTCTCGCGTGGGGTCAATTCCATGGTATTTAAGTATTCCAGATGCGCGGCGGGCAGGCCGCACGGCCCAGCACGGCGGGCCTCAGCATTTCCCAAATCCGCACAAAATATTTCTTTGCCGTCTCGGCATGGGTCCCAAGATAACGCGCCACGATCACCTCATCAAGCTGCGTCACGCTGCATGACTCTTCATCCTGCGCGCGCGCCAGCTCCCGCAACGGGGGAATCAACTCGGGGCGGCGTGTTACGCATACCAGGCTCGCGCTAACCGGGCACGCCGCCATACCCCATTTCGCGGCAAGCACGGGATCGCCGCCCCGGTAATGGCCGCGCTCGATCCACAACGGCCGTCCCGCCCGCCAAATTTCAAAACTCTGCCGGCACTCGCCCGCGGAAAAAACCTCTTGCGCCGCCGGGCGCCCCAGGCAGAGTATTTCCCAACCCATGAATGCGCCGTCCGCCGCAAGATCAACGCGCGTGGACATCGCCGCGCGCGCGCCTTGAAATACAATATTCTCCTGAGGAAACCATTCCAATTCCGCCCGCGCAGCGACTGTCAAATTCTGCCTCACGCAGGCCATCTGCCCCATGCTGCGGTAAAACTTGCCGGCGGCGGGCGTTGTCAACAAGGTCTGCGCGCCTTCTTCCATGCTCACATCAATCGCCAGACTGTCACCCGCCACGACCCCCCCCGGAGGATGCAATATATAAGCATGGCAAACACCGCTTTGCTCCGGGTGAAATACCCGCTGTATCTGTAATGGCCCATGATGACGGCGGGCGGCAAGCACCGTGCGCGCCTCTGCCCGCGCAAAGCGCAGCCTCAACTCGGCCTGCCAGCCCTCAGGCTCCGGAGGAGGCGTAGCCATCCCTTCGGCGCGTTGCGCCGCACACGGATGCGCCAGTGTCTCGGAAGGCAGGATGCCGGGAGCGACCGCCGTTTTACTCACACGGCTAACAACCAAACCCCTGCCGCCGCCAAGCCAATACCGCCCAGGCGTAACAACCGCGTCGGCCATTGGTATTGATGCGTGAGACCCGTCAGCATACCCAAACCGTGCAGCATGGCCGAAGTCAACAAAAATCCCGATGCGTAGAGCCAAGGCGCGGCCGTTTGCGGCATTTTCGCACCGTGCGCATGGCCATGAAACAGGGCAAACAACCCGACAACGCTCATACTCAGCCAGGGCGGCATTTTTGCGGCGCCGGCGATGAGCAGGCCGAACACCACCACCGATCCGGCGATGCCCAGCTCGACCTGCGGCAACGGCCAGCCCAGCATGGCCATACCGCCGCCCAGCGCCAACATCGCCAGAAAGGCGGCTGGTATCAACCAGCGCGCGCCGGTCTGCGCCGCCCAGATGCCGACCGCGAGCATGGCGAGCAGATGATCGAGACCCAGGAGCGGATGGATAAACCCTTGATAAAAATCAGCACCCTGCGTGCCGGAGGTGTGCGCGAAAGCGCCTGGAGCAAAGATCAGCGTAAACAGTGCGATGACAAACGTACGTTTCATATGTGGCTCCTATCGAATTAATCGTCACTCAACTCCAACCGCGGATGATTTTACGGTGCGCGCCCATCTTGCCATGCGCCACTACCGATCCCAATACATCCACAATCCCGCGCAGCGCCATGAGCGAAGTAATATCCGAGACGTCATAAGGCGGCGAAACCTCCACCACCTCCATGCCGCAGATGCCCTCCTTCGCCACCTGCCCCAGCAGATACAATATCTCGCGCGGCAGAAACCCGCCCGGCTCCGGCCAGCCCGTGCCCGGCACGAACCCGGCGTCCACTGAGTCTATATCAAAACTGATGTAGACCGCATCCGCGTCCTTCCAAGCCGTCTCCAGCGCGATCTCGGCAACCTTGTCAAGTCCCAGTTTTTCCACGTCATGCATGGTGATGATGGTGGTGTCGCGTTTGACCGCCTCCTTGATCGCCTGGCGCGGCACCTGCCAGCCGCCGATGCCGATCTGCACCAGATTCGTCGCGGGGACATTGGGCAGATTGGTGGCGTGAAACCAGGGCGTGGTGTGCATGCGTTCATCCAAGTCTTTTTCCTGGATGTCCGCGTGGCGATCAAAATGGATGATGCCGATCTTTTTGTCGGTTTGGCTGGCGATGCCGCGCACCGTGGCAAAACCGATCGAGTGATCGCCGCCCAGGATAACCGGCATGGCGCCGCTCGCAAACACGTGCGCGGTGGCCCTGGATATCTGATCGAAGGTCTTTTCGATATTGGCCGGTATGGTGAACACGTCGCCCGCGTCGCACAAGGTCATCTGTTCGCGCAGGTCCACGCCCAGCTCATAATTATAGGGCGTATAAAGCGCGGAAATACGGCGGATGCCCTGCGGCCCGAAGCGGGTGCCGGGGCGATAGGTCGTGCCCCCGTCGAACGGCACACCCAGCACCGCGACGTCATATTTGCCGACATCTTTGACGTTCTCGATGTAAGGCGCCTTCATAAAGGTGTTGATGCCGGCGAAGTGCGGCAGTTCGCCGCGCGCGAAGGTCGGAATGCTTTTATCCTGAATGCTGTCCGCGCCGGGCAGGCCCAGCTCCAGGCAGCGCCGCTCTTCGGCCTCCCAACCCTTGTGCGGCAGCCCGGCCTCCTTGTGCGCCATCTTCCAGCCTTGCAGCTGGGTCTTGTCAAACCGGGGATGATGCGAACGCGACTTTGCGCTCATCGCAAAGGCGCTGCGTCTGTCTGGCTTTGGAAGGCGCATCTTGATTCTCCTGTTAATGAGTGAAGGATTCGATTTCGGTCAAACGTTGCAAAACATCTTGATCGGTGTAAACCCCGGAGGTGGTATGGATACGTTGCAGTATCGTCTTCTTGAGGGCCAGAAATTCCGGCGTGAGCTTCATATCGGCGTGACGCGCGGCGGGCAACGGCACGACGTGGATGCTGTCTATGCGTCCGGGATGCGGCGCCATCACCACTACCCGGTGGCCGAGATAAATCGCCTCCTCGACATCATGCGTGACGAATAAAATCGTGCTGCGTTCCCTGTTAAAAAGATGCAGGATGAGATCATGCATCACCTCGCGCGTCTGCGCATCGAGCGCGCCGAACGGTTCATCCATCAGCAACACCTGCGGCTTCGGCATGAGCGCGCGCGCGATGGCGACGCGTTGACGCATCCCGCCGGAAAGCTGATTGGGATAGGCGTCCTTGCGCTCCAGCAGGCCCATCAGCTCCAGCAGGGCATAAGACCGGCCGATCGCCGCATGCACCTCCCTGGCGCTGTTGCTCCGCTCTCGATGGATCTTGAGCTGGCGGCAAAAACGCACGTTCTCCATCACGCTGAGCCAGGGATAGAGGCTGTAATCCTGAAACACCATGCCGCGCTCCGGGCCGGGGCCGCTGATCGGTTGCCCATTGAGCAACACCGCGCCGCTGGTCAATGTTTCCAAACCCGCGATGATGCGCAGCAGTGTGGATTTCCCACAGCCCGATGCCCCCACCACGGTCACGAACTCGTTCTCGGCCACCTCTAAACTAACGTCCTCCAGCACGGCAGTCTGTTTTGCGCCCGCGCCGAAAACCTTGCCCAGCCCTTGCAGGCTGATCTTGTGGCACAACGGCATTACCGGAGATGCAGCCATGGAAAACTCCTGCGGTGCAGCAAACGAAATAACTGATCCATAATGAAACCGATAAGCCCGATCAGCAGAATTCCGACAAAAATCTTGTCGGTCTGCAAAAAGCGCTGCGCCTTGAGAATGGCGTAGCCGAGCCCCGAATTGGCCGCCACCAGTTCAGCGACGACAAGGTACGTCCACGCCCAGCCCATCGTTACACGCAACGTGTCCACGATGTTGGGCATGGCGGATTTCAGCACCACGCGTGTGAGTATCTCACTGCGACTGGCGCCCATCGTCTGCGCCGCCTCGATCTGCGTCATGGGAACGCGGCGCACGTCCTCGGAGATCATCAGCACCATCTGGAAAAACGTGCCGATCCAGATGATGGCGATTTTGGCGCCTTCATCAATCCCTACCCACAACATCACCAGCGGGACAAAGGCCACCGCCGGCAGATAACGCGCGAATTCGATCAGCGGTTCAAAAAAGGCCTGAATCGGCTTGAGGGTCCCTATCAAGAGACCCAGCGGCAGCGCGATCAACAGCGAAAACAGAAATCCCGCCGTCACCCGGTAAACGCTGATCTGGATATCGCCCAGCAGATCGGCCTGGGTGAGCCAGACTACGAATCGCCGCAGCACCTCGAGCGGGCCGGGCAGAAATATCCTCTCGAACCAGCCGCTCGCCGCCAATCCGCTCCAGATCAAGAGCAGGCAGGCAAACCCGATGAGCCCGATGACGAGGTAGGTGCTGCGCGTCAGATCACCGCGGACGACCCAAAACGCTGTCCTTGTCTTCATGCCGCGCGGCCCGCAGAATCACCCTTAACCAGCTTAGTGCGCCGCCTCCTTGAGCAAGGAGTCATCCAGCCCTTTGGAGAAATCCACCGTCCCTTCCAGAAGTTTATTGTCCTTGAGAAACTTCTCGATGACCGGCCCCACCGCCAGCAGGGATTCAGGATTGCTGGAAGGACCGAAGGCTTCCAGATTATCCGCCTCGTGGAAGAAGCGCGTGCCAGGCAGGAAAGTCTGATACTCCCTGGCGTCAAGGCCGACGATCTTGGACATGATCTTGGCCGCTTCGTCAGGATGCGCCTCGATAAACTTGACCGTGTCATACCATGCCTTGATCATGCCGATGAAATCCTTGCGCTTTACCTTGTCATTGAGCGCCTTCTGTTGCGCGACCAGCGCATCGGGAATCAAGCCCGGCATATCCTTGGACGTGAACAGGGCGTGGCCCTTGCCGCTCAACTGAATCTGGTTGACCCACGGATTCCACACCACCGCGGCATCCACTCGCCCGCTCAAAAACGCCGCGGCCGCGTCGCCGGCGGTGAGGTTGACGACCTTCACGTCATCGGGAGTCATGCCGTTCTTGGCCAGCGCCGTCACCAGCACAAAGTGCGACACGCTGAACTGCTCCAGGGCGATGGTCTTGCCCTTGAGATCGGCGAAGGATTTAATCGCCGGCTTGACCATCAAGGCGTCGTTGCCCGCGGAATTATCGTTCACCAGAATCAGCTTGATGGGCACACCCGCCGCGAGCGGGGCCATGCTGTCGCTCCAGGTCTGGGAGTTGGCATCCAGCTTGCCGGCCGAGAGCGCCTGGATCGAGTCGGTGTAGTTGGGGAACCACACCAGCTCGACCTTGGCGCCGTATTTCTTAAAGTAGTCTTTTTGTTCGGCGACGTACCAGGCTACCCAGCCGGGCCAGTCGCTGAGGCCCACCTTGACCTCGGCCTGGACGGAGAGCGGATGAATGAGTCCGGCAAGCGAGCACAACAGGACAACCACCAGGGGGATACGATGCGTTTTCATAAGGGTCAATCTCCATAACGGTTTATGGGCGCGAGAGGTCAAGCAGGGCTTAAGTCCATGTCTGGGCCTATGCAAAACCTGCCTATCTCCCGGGCTTTTATCCCGCCGTGGAGCCCAACCCATAATGAAGGCGAGGCCGGCAACTCTCGGACCAGCATCCCGGACAAAATCCGCCCGGACCGGAACCCTAGTTGCCTTTAGGGTAAACTATGGGACGAGGCGCAGTGCTCGACCCCTCGCCTCTGTTTAGAGCAACTACTATGCCAGCCAATCGAGCAGGCCTTGATCAATTTCGAATATTCTGCACAGGTATCTGTTTTGTTGGAACTTCCGTATACAAACTCGCTTCGAAAAAGCTGCACAAAACGAGGCTATCTCAAATATTTATCGCATTACTCTGCACCTTTTTTGTGCAGTAATATCCAGACATGCCTCAATAAGGTGCTATTCAAATCTTGATGATGGCTCCAGCGACCATCCAAAAAAGCCTGCTCCCCAACGGCGTCCGGATACTCTCTTATCCCATGGCCACCCGTAGCGCCGCCATCGGTCTGTGGTGGCTGAACGGCGGCAGGCATCAACGGCCGGAGCAATGCGGTTACGCGCACCTGCTGGAACATCTGCTGTTCAAGGGCACGGCGCAGTACGACGCCGAGACACTGGCCCGGCGCTTTGAGGCCATGGGCGGGCGGATCAACGCCCATACCGGCCGCGAACTGACCGCGCTGCACGGTTTGGTCCCGGCTGAAAATGCGCCAGAACTGCTCGACCTGCTCATCGCCCTGTTGCTCGCGCCGAAGTTTAATGAACAGGATGCCGCGCTCGAGCGCAATGTGGTGCTACAGGAAATGGCGCTGATCGCCGGCCAGCCTGCCGAGAGACTGGAGGAGCGCGGTATCGCCCTCACCTGGCCCGATCACCCCATAGGCTGGCCGCTGCTGGGCCGGCGCGAGGTGCTTGAACAAGTCAGCGCGCGAGCGCTGCATGACTATTTGGCTACGCAGTTGTCGGGCGACAGGCTGTATGTCGTCGCGGCAGGCGCCATGGATCATGCGGAGCTCGCACGCCGCTGCGCGCCGCTCGCCGCGCTGCCGGGCGGCGGCGCCCCTGTCCAACCGCCGCCGCGGCACGTGACCGGGACGCATCGTGAGACCAGTGGAGAGAGGCAACGGCTCTTGTTATGGATCATGCCCGCTCCGGCCGCCAGTCATCCTGATTTTCCAGCCCTGCTGGTCGCCAATCACCTGCTCGCCGGAGGCGTCTCTTCACGACTGTTCCAGGAACTGCGCGAACGGCGCGGGCTGGTGTACGATATCCGCTCGCGCCATGAGGTCTATTCGGATACCGGGCTGTGGTTCATTCAAACGGCCTGCGATGCGAAAGAGGCTGAGAACTGCCGCCGCGCCGTCGAGGAGGCCTTGCAACAACTCATCCGCTTCGGCCCCAGACCCGCGGAATTGGAGACGGCGCAACGCCACCTGCGCGCGGACTTGTTGATCGAGGCGGATGATCCGGACAGCGTCATGGAACGCCTGGCCCGCGAGGCGATCTATCTCAAGCATCATCCCAGCCTGCTGGAACGCAGCGAACAGCTTGCGGCCGTAACACCCGCCCGGATCAGCGAATTACTCAAGCGCGCCGTGGAACGCGCCACCTGTCTCGAAGACGGCGGCTAAGCGCTTGACCTGAGCGGATGGCGTGTTCCGGCGATTTTTCATACACTATATGCGACAATCCAAAGGAAACCTTATGGTCAGCTCCCAACCCCTGAATGAACTGATACGCGGCATCCTTGATGCGCTGCCTTCAGATGTGCGCACCCTACGCAACGACATTGAGAGAAATCTGCGCGCATCGCTCACCGCCACCTTCGCCAGGCTGAATCTGGTCACGCGCGAGGAATTCGACGTGCAGTCCGAAGTGCTCGCGCGCACGCGCGCCAAGCTCAAGGCGCTGGAAGAGAAGGTCGCGGCGCTCGAAGCCCAATTGCTCAAACAACGCATGGAAGAATAACGGCCCTCCATGTCGCTTGCCGTGGTTTACAGCCGGGCGCAGGCCGGCGTTGATGCGCCCTTGGTCACCGTGGAAGTGCATCTGTCCAACGGCCTGCCCAGCCTGTCCATCGTCGGCCTGCCGGAGGCGGCGGTCAAGGAAAGCAAGGATCGCGTGCGTAGCGCGCTGCTCAACGCGCGCTTCGATTTCCCCGCGCGCCGCATCACCATCAACCTCGCGCCCGCCGATCTGCCCAAGGAAGGCGGACGCTTTGACCTTGCGATAGCGCTGGGGATACTCGCCGCTTCGGGACAAATCCCGAAACAGGCGCTGGGAAACTACGAATTTATCGGGGAATTGGCCTTGACGGGCGAACTGCGTTCCGTGCGCGGCGCGCTGCCTGTGGCGCTGAAGGCGCGCGAGGCTGGCCGCGTGTTGCTAACGCCGGTGGAGAATGCCGATGAAGCGGCTTTGGTGACGGGAGTGACGGTGCTGGGCGCGCGCCACCTGCTGGAAGTGTGCGCCCATGTGGCGGGAACCAAGGCGCTTGCGCCGCACGTATTGAACACGGCGGCGCTGGGAGAGGAAACGACGGAGGATTTAGCGGAGGTGCGCGGTCAGCAGCATGCTAAGCGCGCGTTGGAGGTTGCCGCGGCGGGCGGCCACAGCCTGCTCATGATCGGGCCGCCCGGCACCGGAAAAACCATGCTGGCGAGCCGTCTGCCGGGTGTACTGCCGGCGATGACGGACGAAGAAGCCCTGGAGTCGGCGGCGCTGTTGTCCGTCAGCGATCAGGGCTTTACCAAGGAGATGTGGCGCAAACGCCCGTTTCGCGCGCCGCATCACACCGCGTCGGGCGTGGCGCTGGTGGGAG
>QZKM01000004.1 GCA_003599485.1 Gammaproteobacteria bacterium | reverse complement strand
TACACCTCGGTGAGCAGCAGCAGGTCGGCGCCCTCGCTCAGCACGCGGGTGAAGTCCTCGAACAGGTCGCGCGTGCGCGTGTAGCGGTGCGGCTGAAACGCGATGACCAGGCGCCGCCCCGGCCAGCCGGCGCGGATCGCCCGCACGCTGGCCGCGATCTCACGCGGGTGATGGCCGTAGTCGTCTATCAGCAGCACGCGCCCGGCGCTCGTGGCGAGCTCGCCGTACACCTGCAGGCGGCGGCCGATGCCGAGGAAGCTGCTTAAACCGTGCTGGATGGCGGCGTCACTCACGCCCACTTCCTGCGCCACCGCGATGGCGGCGAGCGCGTTCTGCACGTTGTGCCGCCCCGGCAAATTGAGCGTGACGGCGAGTTTTTCGTGGCCGCGCCGCGCCAGCCTGAATTCGCTGCGCGCGCCCTGCTGGCGGATGTCCTCGGCGCGCACGTCGGCCTCCGCGCTCAAGCCATAGGTCAACACCGGGCGCGTCACCTGCGGCAGGATTTCGCGCACCACCGGGTCGTCCACGCACAACACCGCCAGGCCATAAAACGGCAGGTGATGCAGGAATTCGATGAAGGTCTGGCGCAGTTTGTTGAAGTCGCCGTCGTAGGTTTCCAGATGGTCGGCGTCTATGTTGGTGACTACCGCGATCATGGGTTGCAGATATAAAAATGAGGCGTCGCTCTCGTCGGCCTCGGCCACCAGATACTTTCCGCCGCCCAAACGCGCGTGCGCGCCCGCGCTGTTGAGCTTGCCGCCGATGACGAAGGTGGGATCGAGTCCGCCCTCGGCGAGCAGGCTGGCTGTCAAACTGGTGGTGGTGGTCTTGCCGTGGGTGCCGGCGATGGCGATGCCGTGACGGAAGCGCATCAGCTCGGCCAGCATCTCGGCGCGCGGCACAATGGGGATGCGGCGCGCGCGCGCCGCGCCGACCTCGACGTTGCCGCCGTGCACCGCGCTGGAGGTGACCACCACGTCGCATCCGGCGACGTGCGCGGCGTCGTGGCCGATGTGGATGGTCGCGCCCAGCTCGCGCAAACGGCGCGTCATGGCGTTGTCGTGCAGGTCCGAGCCCGACACCTGATAGCCCAGGTTGCACAACACCTCGGCGATGCCGCCCATGCCCGCGCCGCCGATGCCGACGAAGTGGATGCGGCGCATGCGTTCCATGCCGGTATGCGCCCGCTCAGCCATGCGCGGCCTCCAGGCACAACGCGGCAATGCGCTGCGTGGCGTCAGGGATGGCGCGCGCACGCGCGGCCCGGGCCGTGGCGAGCAGTTTGTCGCGCGCGCGGGTGAATTCCTGCAGCAGGTTTTTCAGGCGCTCCGCGCTGAGATCGTGTTGCGCCACCAGCAGCGCGGCGCGGTGATCGCTCAGATAGCGCGCGTTGGCGGTTTGATGATCGTCCACCGCGTGCGGATAGGGTACCAGAATCGCGGCTATACCCGCCGCGGCGAGCTCGGCCACGGTGAGCGCGCCGGCGCGGCACAGCACCAGATCGGCCCAGGCGTAGGCCTCGGCTATGTCGTCAATAAAGGGTAATATGCGCGCCTCGACGCCATGCTCACGGTACTGCTGCGCGGCGGCGGCGCTATGGCGTTTGCCGCACTGGTGCCAGACTTCGGGCCGCTCCGCGGCGGGCAGGGCGGCAAGCGTCTGCGGCACGATTTCGTTGAACGCTTGCGCGCCCAGGCTGCCGCCGATCACCAGCAGGCGTAACCGCCCGCTGCGCCCGGCCAGACGCTGTTCCGGCGCGGCGATGGCGCTGATCGCCGCGCGCACCGGGTTGCCGGCGTGTATGGGATGATGTTTGGCGGGCAGGCTGCCCGGAAACGCCTCCAGCACTTTATTGGCGAGCGGCGCGAGCAGGCGGTTGGTGAGCCCGGCGACGGCGTTCTGTTCATGTATCAACAGCGGCTTGTCCAGCAGCCAGGCGCAAAATCCCGCCGGGCCGGTGACAAAGCCGCCCATGCCCAGCACCGCCATCGGGCGCAGGCGCAGGAGCAATACGAGCGACTGCAAAAAGGCGAAGCCGAGCTTGTACGGCGCGAGCAGCCGGCTCAGCATACCCTTGCCGCGCAGGCCGGAGATGGAAATAAACGACAGCGGGAAACCCGCTCTTGGCACGATCTCGGCCTCGAGACCTGACTGTGTGCCGAGCCATAATACCTCGGCGCCGCGCGCGCGCAATTCCTCCGCCACCGCGAGCGCGGGAAACACGTGTCCGCCGGTGCCGCCAGCCATAATCAGTATGCGCGTCACCATGCTGGACGCTCCACGGCGTGCGGCTTGCCCATCAGTCCCAGCTCATGTCCGATGCGCAGCAGCAAGGCGATGGCGGCGCAGCTTACCACCAGGCTGCTGCCGCCGTAGCTCATGAGCGGCAGGGTGAGTCCCTTGGTGGGCAACAAGCCCATGTTCACCCCCATGTTGATGAACGCCTGCAGCGCCAGCCACAGGCCGACGCCGTGCGCCAAATGCATGGCGAAGATCTGGCCGCGTTGCGCTGCGCGCTGCGCCAGCACAAAGGCGCGCCACACGATCACGCCGTAGAGCGCGATTACGCTGAGTGTGCCTGCGAGTCCCAGTTCCTCGGCCAGCACGGCGAACAGAAAATCGGTGTGCGCCTCCGG
This sequence comes from Gammaproteobacteria bacterium, assembly GCA_003599485.1. GTDB lineage: Bacteria > Pseudomonadota > Gammaproteobacteria > SURF-13 > SURF-13 > SURF-13. The sequence goes on along the minus strand of QZKM01000004.1, from coordinate 28,754 downwards.
CAGATAAAATAATTTCTGCACGCTGGCGCCGAGGCCCACCCCCAGCCATTCGCCACGCCCGAAGGCGATCAGCGCCTGGGTGAGCTGGAAGCCGCTGTTGAACGGGTCCGCCCACGGGTTGAGAAACGAGATCAGGCGCTCCACGCGATACGGCGCCGAGAGAACCAGTGCGCCGAGCAGCAGCACGGCAACCGCCAGCAGCAGACCAAACTGCCACAGCTTGGCGCCGCCGAGGTACACCATGCCGAGCACGGTAGCGCACAGCACCACGGCGGCGCCGAAATCCGGCTCGGCCAGCAGCAGCAGGGCGAGCAAGGCGGCGAGCGCCATGGGTTTGAGAAATCCGCGCGCGCTGCCGCACACCTCCGCGCCGCGCCGCACCAGGTAACCGGCGAGGTACACCACCATGAACAGTTTGGCGAATTCGGACGGTTGCAGATTGAGCGGGCCCAGTCCCAGCCAGCGCATGCTGCCGTTCACCTCTTTGCCCACTCCCGGCAGCAGCACCAGAATGAGCAGCAGGAAACCGAGCAACAGCAGCGCCGGGCCGGCTTTCTCCCAGTACACCAGACGTATGCGCAGTACGCCCCAGGCCAGCAGCAGCGCGGCCGCGAGATGAACAGATTGGCGCAGTAAATAGTAGAGCGGCTGTCCCAGGCCGCGCTCGGCGCTGGCGATGGAGGCGGAGGCCACCATCACCAGCCCCAAACCGAGCAGCAGGATGGGCGCGCCGATCAGCCAGTAATCGGGCATCTGCGCCTTGGCCGTGGCCTGCATGTTCACGGCGCGCCTCCGCTCAGCAATTCGAGCACCGCCGCGCTGAACACGCGTCCGCGTTCTTCGTAGCCGCCGTACATGTCGAAGCTGGCGCAGGCCGGTGACAGCAGCACCGCGTCGCCGGATTGCGCGGCGGCGCGCGCTTTGTGCACCGCGTCTTGCATGTCCGCGGCAGGAATCAGCGGCGCGTCGCCTTGCAGGGCGCGTTCGATGATGGGCGCATCGCGGCCGATCAGCACCACGGCGCGGGCGTAATTCCGCACCGCCTCGCGCAGACTGGAAAAGTCCGCGTTTTTGCCGTCGCCGCCCGCAATCAGCACAATCTTCCCCGCGCCCAGGGTGGCGCCCAGGCCCGACAACGCGGCCTGGGTCGCGCCCACGTTGGTGCCTTTGGAGTCGTTGTACCAGGCGACGCCATCCCGCTCCGCCACCCATTGTGAGCGGTGCGGCAGTCCGGTGAATTCTTTTAACGTCTCCAGCATCGCGTTCATGGGCAGGCCGGCCGCCGCGCCCAGAGCCAGTGCGGCGAGCGCGTTGGCGATGTTATGACTGCCCTTGATGCGCAGCGCGCCGGCGGGCAGCAGGTTTTCTTTTCCACGCGCGAGCCAGGGCTCGCCCTGCACGCCGCGCAGGCCAAAATCATCTCCTTGTGGCTCATGCAGGGTGAAACCTGTGCACCTGCGCCCCGGTTCAATCATCGCCGCCACCAGGGGGTCGTCACGATTCACGACCATCACGCCCGTGCCGCGATACACGCGCTGTTTTGCCTGCGTGTATTCGGCGAGGTCGCGGTAGCGATCCATGTGATCGGGGGTGACGTTGAGTACCGTGGCCGCCGCGGCATTGAGCGAGCAGGTGGTTTCCAGCTGAAAGCTGGACAGTTCCAGCACATAAAGATCGGGTTCGATTGTGCTTAGCAACTCCAGCGCCGGAGTGCCGAGATTGCCGCCCACGCGCGCGTCACGTCCCGCGCGCCGCGCCATCTCACCCAGCAGGGTGGTGACGGTGCTCTTGCCGTTGGAGCCGGTAATGGCGGCGACCGGCGCGCGCGCGCTTTGCGCGAACAATTCAATGTCGCCGATGATCTCCACGCCGCGCGCGCGCGCCGCGGCGAGCGCCGGTTCGCGCAGGCTGACGCCGGGACTGAGTATGATGCGCGCGGCGTGTTGCAGCACCCCGGCATCCAGGCTGCCCAACATAAGCGGCGCGGCGGGAAACTCCTGTTTAAGCTGCATGAGGCCGGGCGGGGCGGCGCGGCTGTCGGTGACGGCGAACGCTGCGCCGCGCGCGCCCAGAAAGCGCGCTACCGACAGGCCGGTCTTGCCGAGGCCGACGATCACGGTGTGTTTGTTCAAGGGTTTCATCACCGCGGCCATGTCAACGTATCTTCAGGCTCGCCAGGCCAACCAGCACCAGCACCACGGTGATGATCCAGAAGCGCACGATGACGCGCGGCTCCGGCCAGCCCTTCAGTTCAAAATGATGATGCAGCGGCGCCATGCGGAAGATGCGCTTGCCGGTGAGCTTGAACGAGGCCACTTGCAGGATCACCGACAGGGTCTCCATCACGAACACCCCGCCCATGATGAACAGCACGATCTCCTGGCGCACCAACACCGCGATCACGCCCAGCGCCGCGCCCAAGCCCAGCGCGCCGACGTCGCCCATGAATACCTGCGCCGGATAGGTGTTGAACCACAGAAATCCCAGCCCCGCGCCGACCAGCGCGCCGCAAAACACCACGATCTCGCCCGCGCCAGGCAAATAAGGAATATGCAGGTATTGCGCGATGTTGGTGTTGCCGCTGGCGTAGGCGAAGATGCCGAGCGCCGCGCCGATCAGCACCGTGGGCATGATGGCGAGGCCGTCCAGGCCGTCGGTGAGGTTGACCGCGTTGCTGGCCCCGACGATGACAAAGTAAACCAGCGGCACGAACAGCAGTCCCAGTTCCGGCGCGAGGTCTTTAAAAAATGGCACCAGCAGTTGCGTTTCCGCGGGCAGCGTGGCGCTGAAGTATAAAAACAGCGCGGCGCCCAAGCCCGCCACGGACTGCCAGAAATATTTGGCGCGGGCGGACAGCCCCCTGGCGTTGCCGTATTTCAGCTTCAGATAGTCATCCGCCCCGCCGATCAGGCCGAACAGCAGGGTCACGATCAACACCACCCACAGCGCGCGGTTGCCGAGATCGCCCCACAGCAAGGTGGCGACGGCGATGGACACCAGGATCAGCGCGCCGCCCATGGTGGGCGTGCCGGCCTTGCTCAAGTGCGACTGCGGGCCGTCGGTGCGCACCCTTTGTCCGATCTGGTGAAAGCTCAGACGGCGGATCAAGAGCGGCCCCAATAGCAACGATATGAGCAGCGCGGTGAGCGTGCCCAGAATGGCGCGCAGCGTGAGGTACTGGAACACGTTAAAGCCGCTGTGAAAGCGGACAAGATATTCGGACAGATAGAGCAGCATCAGTGCGCTCCCGCGGAGGCCATGGGAGTTTCCGTGAGGGCCGCAACCACGCGCTCCATGCCGGAGGCGCGCGAGCCTTTGACCAGTATGGTGACAGGAGCAGGGTCCAGCGCCGCCAGCTCCATGTGCACCACGTCCGTGAGATGCTGTTGATCGCTGAAGTGATCCGCACCGTGACCGAAACTCTGCACCGCAAAGCGTGACAACTCTCCGGTGGCAAACAGGCGTTCGACGCCGCGCGCGCGCGCCTCTCTGCCCGCCTCGGCGTGCAGCGCCGCGCCTTCCGCGCCGAGTTCCCCCATATCGCCCAGTATCAGCCAACGCGGCGCGGGGAGGCCGGCGAGAAATTCGAGCGCCGCCTTGAGCGATGCGGGGTTGGCATTGTAAGTGTCATCAATGATCTGCGCGCCATGCACGCCGCGCTTGCCCTCCAGGCGTCCTTTCACAGGCGTCATGCCTTCCAGACCGGCACGGACGTCCTCCAAGCCGGCGCCCGCCGCAAGCGCCGCGGCGCACGCGCCGAGCGCGTTCAACACATTGTGTCTGCCGGGCAGTCTGAGGTGAACGGTGATATTCCCGTGGGGAGTGTGCAGGCGCAGACGCGTGGCGCCGTCCAGCCGGATGAGTTCTCCGGTCACATCCGCGCCGGGTTTCAAGCCAAAGCTGAGCGCGCGATAGTTGCGCGCCAGCGTGCGCCACAGCGGACTGTAGAGATCATCATGGGCGATGATGGCCACGCCGTGTTCATCCAGCCCGGAGTAGATTTCGCCTTTGGCGCGCGCCACGCCTTCGATGCTGCCGAAGCCTTCCAGGTGCGCCGGTCCGGCATTGGTGATGAGCGCCACCGTGGGGCGCGCGAGTTGCGTAAGACAGGCGATCTCGCCCGGATGATTGGCGCCCATTTCGACCACCGCATGGCGATGCATGGCGCTTAAGGCCAGCAGCGTGAGCGGCACGCCGATGTCGTTGTTGAGATTGCCCTGCGTGACCAGCGTTGCGCCGCGCCGGTTCAGAATCGCGGCAATCATTTCCTTCACCGTGGTTTTGCCGTTGCTGCCAGTGACCGCGACCAGCGGGATGTGGAAGCGCGCGCGCCAGCCGGCGGCGAGCCTGCCGAGACCGAGGCGCGTGTGTTGCACGATGAGCGTGGCGAGCGGCGTTTCGATACGCCGCTGTACCAGCGCTCCCGCCGCGCCGCGTGTCCGCGCCTGTTCGATGAAATCGTGGCCGTCGTAGTGCGGACCTTGCAGGGCGACAAACAGGTTGTTTTTCTGCAAGCTGCGCGTGTCGGTGGAAACACCCAGAAATTCCCGGTCGGCCCCGGTCTGTTCGGCCTCCAGCATGCGCGCCGCTTCCGACAAATGCATGCGGATCATGCTTGCTCCTTGCGCACGCTGCTGCCGTTGAGGTGGAGCAGGCGGCGCGCCTCGCGCCGGTCGGAGAACGGTAGCTTGCGCGCGCCCATGATCTGATACTCCTCATGGCCCTTGCCCGCGATCAGCACCACATCGTGTTGCGCCGCGTGCTGCGTGGCGAAGGCGATGGCCTGGGCGCGGTCGCGCTGGATATAAGCGCCGTCCGGGTTACTCATGCCGGACAGAATATCGGCGATGATGCTCACCGCGTCTTCGTTGCGCGGGTTGTCATCGGTCACCACCAGATAATCCGCGTACTGCTCCGCCACCGCGCCCATCAGCGGGCGCTTGCCGCGGTCGCGTTCGCCGCCACAGCCGAACACGCACCACAGTTTGGCCTCGTTACCCAGGTGCGCGCGCAGGTCGGTGAGCGCCTGGCGCAGCGCGTCCGGCGTGTGCGCGTAGTCCACCACCAGCACAGGCTGGTGCGCCGCGCCGCTGAAGTGCTCCATGCGCCCGGGCACGGTCTTGGCCCTGGCCAGGCGCGTCAGCGCCTCATCCAGCGGCATGTCCATGAGCAGCAGCGCGGCGAGCGCGCCGAGCAGGTTGGAGGCGTTGAACTTGCCGAACAGCATGCTCTCCAGCGTGCCCGCGCCCCACGGCGTGTTGACTTCCAGCGCCAGGCCATGCGGGTCCATACGCGTGATGTTCCCACGCACGTGAGGCAGGCCTTGCGGCGCGGCCTGTAATCCGTAACTCAGCGTGTGCAGCCCCGCGGGCAAACTCTTGAGCAGCGCACGCCCGTATTCGTCGTCGCCATTGATCACCGCGTACCTCAGGCCGGGCATGAAGAACAGGCGGCGCTTGGCCGCGGCGTAAGCGGTCATGTCGCTGTGGTAATCCAGGTGATCGCGGCTCAAGTTGGTGAAGATCGCGGTGTGAAACGGTACCGCGTTCACGCGCCCCTGTTCCAGTCCGTGCGAAGAGGCTTCCATCACCACGCTCCTCACGCGCTGCGCGCGGAACTCGGCCAGTAGCCCCTGCAGGGTGAGCGCATCCGGCGTGGTGTGCGCGCCGGGCCTGGTCTTGCCATAGAGGCCATAGCCCAGGGTGCCGATCAGGCCGCACGGCGCGCGCGCGGGAACATCGTGCAATACCCCGGCGAGCAGGCTGGCGACCGTGGTCTTGCCGTTGGTGCCGGTTACGCCGGTCACCAGCATGTCCCTGGCCGGATGATCATAGAAGCGCGCCGCAATGACGCCCAGTTGCTGGCGCAGGTTTTCTATGCCGAACAGCGGCGCACCGCCGCGCCGCGCGTGGGGCGCGGCTTGTAGCGAAGAACTGTCGCAAGCTATCGCGACCGCACCCGCCTTGAGCGCCTCGGCGATGAAGTCCGCGCCGTTGGCTTGCGCGCCCTCGCAGGCCAGAAACAAATCGCCGGGCCGGGTTTTGCGGCTGTCGAGCGACAAACCGAGCACGGAACGGTCCGCGCGCGCCTCCACCTGAGCGAGTCCGGCGAGCAGATCACTCAGTTTGTGCGCGGAGCTTGCCAAGGATTGCCCGGCGGTCATCATTCGCCGTCTCCTGAAACGGCACGCGCCATAATGGATGAATCCAGGCCGGCCACCTTTAAGGACTCAAGATCATCCGGCGCGACATTCAACAGGCGCAAGGCTCCCGCCATCACCCTGGCGAACACCGGCGCCGCCACCTGGCCGCCGTAGTATTGCTCACCGGCCGGCTCGTTAATCATGACCGCCATCACCAGACGCGGGCGGCTGGCCGGGGCCATGCCGGCGAACAGGGAGAGATAGCGGTCTTCACTGTAGCCGTGCTTCGTCAGTTTGCGCACCGTGCCGGTCTTGCCCGCCACGCGATAGCCGGGCACGCGCGCCAGCAGTGCGGTGCCACCTTCTCCGGTGACGCGCTCCATCATGGCGCGCACGCTCTGCGCGGTGGCGGGGCTCAACACCGCGCGCGGCTCGGCGTGGGCGCCACTTATGAAGGACACCGGCTTGAGCACGCCGTCGTTGGCGAGCACGCTGTAGCCCTGGGCAAGCTGCAACAAGGTGACTGAGAGGCCGTAACCGAAGGCGAGCGTGGCGCGCTCGATTTCTTGCCATTTCTGATAGGGGCGCAGCACGCCGCTCACCTCGCCGGGAAAGCCGCTGCCCGTGACCTGCCCCAGCCCGGCGCCGGAAAAGGTGCGCCACAACCGCTCCGGCGGCAGGCTCAAGGCGATCCTGGCCGCACCCACGTTGGACGATTTCTGGATCACGCCAGCGACGTCTATGCGCCCGTAATTGTGCAGATCGCGGATGTTTTTTCCGCCTACCCTGAAAAATCCTGGCGCAGTGTCTACCGGCGTGTCAGCGCGATACAGTCCCGCTTCCAGCGCCGCGGCGATGGTGAACGGCTTGATGGTCGAACCGGGCTCAAAACTGTCGGTGACGGCGCGGTTGCGCAAGGAAGCACCGCGCGCCTCGTCCAGATTGTTGGGGTTGTAGGCGGGAAGGTTCACCATGGCGAGCACCTCGCCGTTGTGCGCGTCGAGCACCACTGCCGAACCGGATTGCGCGCGGTGCCCGGCGAGCGCGCTTTTTAATTCGCGGTAGGCAAGATACTGGATGCGCTTGTCCACGGAGAGACGCAGATCGCGCCCCGGACGCGGCGCGCGCAGGCTTTCCACGTCCTCGATGACGCGCCCCAGACGATCCTTGATGACGCGCTTGGCGCCTTCCTTTCCCTGCAGCCAGTTGTCAAACGCCAGCTCCAGGCCCTCCTGGCCGGTGTCGTCCACGCCGGTAAAGCCAAGCAACTGCGCGGTGACCTCGCCCGCCGGATAATAGCGGCGGTATTCACGCTGCAACGCCACACCCGGCGCGTTCAACGCCATCACCTGCTGAGCCAGATCGGGACTCACGCGCCGCTTGAGATACACGAATTCACGCTCCGCGCGCGCCTGGAGATAATCATGCAACTGGCGCGCATTCAGATTGAGCAGCTTGGCGAGTGCGGCGTGCCGCCCCGGCGCTTCCAGCAGCAATTGCGGGTTGGCCCACACCGAGTCCACTGGCGTGCTGATGGCGAGCGGCTCGTCGCGCCGGTCGGTAATCATGCCGCGGTGCGCCGCCACGGTCACGGTGCGCAGGTAACGCGCGTCGCCCTGCCCTTGCAGGAACTGCTTGTGCATGAGCTGCAAGTCCACCGCGCGCCACGCGAGCACAAGCGCGGCCACACCCAGCAGGCAGGCCAGCGTGGCGCGGCGCGGCGGGTAATCATTCCGGCGCGGCGCGTTCACGGTTTGACGATCACCACGTCGCGCGGGGCGGGGGAGACCATGCCTGCTTTGGCGCGCGCCTGCTGCTCGATACGCGGGTGCGTGGCCCAGGTGCTTTCTTCGAGCTGCAACTGGCCCCATTCGGTGTTGAGCGCGTCGCGTTCCTGCTGCAGCGCCTGTAATTCTATGAACAGCTTGCGGCTCTGATGTTTGCTGTACACCACGCCGAGCGCCGACGCCAGCACCGCCGCGGCGAGCAGCGCGAGCCAGCCGTGGCGCGCGCCGGGTCTCATGGGTCGCTCCCGGCATCCTGCCTCCCGCGACACTGAGCCGTCCCTGGCTGGCGTAGGCGCTCCGCGCCGCGCAGCACCGCGCTGCGCGCGCGGGGGTTGGCGATAATCTCCGCGCGCGCCGGGCGGCGCGCCTTGCCGAGACTTTTCAGCGCGCGCGCGCGCGCCTGGTCGCGGATAAAGCGCTTCACGATACGATCTTCGAGGGAGTGAAAGCTGATGACGGCCAGACGCCCGCGCGGGGCTAATACATCGAGACATTGAGTTAGACCGCTTTCCAGCTCACTCAGTTCCTGATTGATGAAAATACGCAGCGCCTGGAAGCTTTTGGTGGCCGGGTGCTGCCCGCGCTCCCAGCGCGGGTGCGCGCGGCTCACGATCCCGGCCAGTTGCAGGGTGTGCGTGATGGGGGCTTGTTTGCGCGCGTGCACGATGGCGCGCGCGATGCGCCTGGCGTAACGCTCCTCGCCGTACTGGTAGAGCACGTCGGCGATCTCGTTTTCCTTCGCCTTGGCCAGGAATGAAGCCGCGCTGACGCCGGAGTCCGGGTCCATGCGCATGTCAAGCGGCCCATCGCGCAGGAAGCTGAAGCCGCGCTTCGCGTCCTCCAGTTGCGGCGACGACACGCCAAGGTCGAACAGCACACCGCTCACTTTACCTCGCCAACCGCGTTGTTCCACGTATGCACCAAGCATTGCGAACGACCCTCGCATCACCTCGAAGCGCCGCTCCGTGGCGAATTTCCGCTCCGCCGCCGCCACCGCCTGCGGGTCCTTGTCCAGCGCCAGCAACCGTCCGTGCGGCCCCAGCCGCTCCAGGATGGCCTCCGCGTGGCCGCCGCGCCCGAAGGTGGCGTCCAGATAAATGCCTTCCGGCTGCACCGCCAGCCACTCCATGGCTTCCTGCAACATGACCGGCTGATGCGCGTCGGTTTGCTCGATGACGCCCTCCGGCATGTTTTGCTTTTCTCCTCACAACGACAGTTTTTTCAGTTCATCCGGCAACTGCTGGTAATCGCGCGCGTCGCTCTTGAGCCACTCCTCGCGCCGGCCGTTCCACTCGGCCTCGTCCCATATCTCGAATTTCTTGCCTTGACCGATCAGCACCACGTGTTTGTTGAGCGCGGCGAACTCACGCAGCGGGGGCGGCAGCAGCAAACGTCCCTGCGCGTCCAGATCGCACTCCGTGGCATGGCCGATGAGCAAACGCTGCATGCGGCGCGCGGTTTGATCCAGACTGGGCAAGCCGTCCAGGATGTGCTCGATTTCTTCCCATGCCGGCAATGGATACAGCCACAAACACCGGCTGTCCGGGTCTATGGTGCATACCAGCCGGCCGAGGCACTGCGCCGCGAGCGCGTCACGGTGCTTGCTCGGTATCGCAAGCCTGCCCTTGGCGTCGAGCGTCAGCGCATGTATGCCTCGAAACAATCGCTTCTCCCTGGATTTAAAGCGCCAAACCAAAAGGTGCTTTAACCCACTTTACCCCACATTTTCCCACTATAGGGAGTAAAGCGCGAGATTGTCAAGTAAAATTGCAGGAAAAAGAACGGCCCAGATTGGCCGGAACTGTGTACAGCTAAAGGGGGATACAACGATAGTTTAAGTGTGGGAGCCGGCCGGTAAGCCGGGTTCTGTCGTGGACAGCCATTCCTCTGGGATGCGCGTCGCCGCGCACCTCAAGCAACCTACCCGGAAACAGTGCGGGCCGCACCCATGTTTCCCTATTTGGTCTTGCTCCAGGCGGGGTTTGCCCTGCCGCCTCTGTTGCCAGAGGCGCGGTGCGCTCTTACCGCACCATTTCACCCTTGCCGGCCTGCAGGGGGTGCAGGCGTAGGCGGTGTATTTTCTGTGGCACTTTCCGTAGGCTTGCGCCTCCCAGGCGTTACCTGGCGCCTTGCCCTATGGAGCCCGGACTTTCCTCCCCGCGCCTTGAGGGCGCGGAGCGGCTGTCTGGCCGGCTCCCATTACTATTCTAACAGATAAAGATGGTGTACTCTTGGCGATATTTTAAAGGCCGCTTGGAACGAACCCGCAATAGTGAAGCCGGATTTGGATGGAAATCCAAGGCACGGCTTGGTTTATCATGGCTATCCTGAAGAACAAAGACGCCCGATTCTCTCCGACGGCTGAGCCTTACCGTAGGCTGATCGGCGAGGCATCCCTGTTCAACGGCGTGAGACTGGAGGGCATCACCTATCTGCTGGAGGACTGCGCCTTCAAGCAGCTTATGAAAGGGGAGACGCTGCTTGCCCCAAACAGGAAAAACGACAATCTGTATGTACTGCTGTCAGGTGGCCTGAGCGTGCATCTCGGCAGCCCGGAGAGTGCACCCCTGCTCAAGCTTGGGGGCGGCGAGTGCGTGGGCGAGATATCCATCATCACCGAAGCCACGCCTTCGGCCTATGTGGTGGCGGATGAGAACAGCGTGCTGCTGGTGATAAAACAGAAAACACTGTGGGCGATGGTGCGCGTATCGCACGGTGTGGCGCGTAATCTCTTGTACATCATCGCGCGCCGCCTGCAGCAGGACAATCAGGTTATCCGGGACAGCATCGAGCTGCTTGAGCAATACGAACTGTACGCCAGCACGGACGCGCTCACCGGCCTGTATAACCGGCGCCGTTTTGATGAGCTGTTTGAGCGCCTGCACGAGCGTTACGCCTTCGACGGCAGGAATTTGACCCTGCTGCTGGTGGATGTGGATCATTTCAAAAACTACAATGACACCCACGGTCATGCGGCCGGTGATCGCGCCTTGTTTTCCCTGGCGCGCGTGCTTACCGAACACGTGCGCCCGGACGCCGTGGTCGCGCGCTACGGCGGAGAGGAGTTTCTGGTCGTTCTGCCGGAGACGGACCTGGAACAAGGGCGGCGCATTGCGCAGCGGCTGGTGGACGAAGTCAATAAGATGAGATTCACCCTGCCCGATAATGTCACCTCGTCTGGTATTACTGTCTCCATCGGTCTTGCCCAGGCGAACCCGGACGGCGCCGCGGGGGATGTCTACGCCGCCGCAGACGCCGCCCTCCGCCGCGCCAGGGAGAAGGGCCGCAACTGCGTTGCGACTTAAGGAAACTCTGAAAAATCCCTTCCCTGGATTTTTCAGGGACGAAAAACAAAAAATGCCGCCTTATGAATTCATAAGGCGTTTTTCTTCATTTCTCAAACACTCGAGTGTTTGAGAAATGGCGGTGGAACCCTCCACTTCGCTCTTCCCTGCACCGCAATCAGAATCCGGCCGGTTCAAGCCCGTCTTCAGTCCTCCGCCCCGGTCCTCTGTCCTCCGGTCAGTACAGCGCCAGGTTCCAGGACGAGAGTTCAAAGTTCAAGCCGTTGTCCGGCGCGGCGAGTTCCAGCGTCACCTGCACCGGAATGCCCGGCGTCATGCCGTCACCTATGTTTACGCCGCGCTCCAGATATTCAGCGGCTTGAAAGCGGCGTTGCGCGATCAGTCTCGCGTTCAAATCGGTGAAGCTGAGTTCCAGTGCGGGATAGGGTTGGGCGAAACGCGCCGTGTTTACCAGCGTGAGCTGAACCAGCAGCGCGTTGGGCGCGGCAGGATGCGATTGCACCGTGCGATTCTCCACCTCAATGCGCCGGATGTCGCGCTGCAGCGGAATGGCGCAGGGGACAATGTTATTGAGCAGTGAGCAAAACCCGCTGAGCATGGGGCGCAGCTCAGCGTGGCGCGCAAGTTCATTGCGCGAGAAGTAGAGGTATTGCGCGAGCAGTAATGCGATCAGACCGGCAAGCGCCACGCTCCAGGCGCCTGCGCCGAGCCAGCCGTAAGACTTTCGCGCCGGCGGCGCAAACGGGTTGGGTTCCGCATCAGTCTCAGTGGATGCAACCGCATGGGGTCCGTCCGCCTCGAACAGAGGCGCGGGAACGCCCCGTTGTTCCGCTGCTTGCTGCTCTGCTACTAGTTGCTCAAGCTGTATTACGTGTTCCGGCTGTTCCGTGTCAAATGCGCCGAATTGCGGCGCGGGTTCCTCTGCGGATGGTTCCGGGGCGGGCGCGCCGGGTGTGTCGGGCGTCGTCCCGCCATGCAGAATCGGCGGGGCCGGCGCCGCGGCGGGTGTTTCCATGACGTCGGCGGGCGGCGTTTCGGGAGTGAGCGCGATGCGCTCGCTCACGACGGGGATGGCGGGCGGCTCGTCATTCAGGTTGTAGAGCGCGTTGAACACCGTGTTGCACGCGCCGCAGCGCACCTTGCCCCGGCCGGCGCGCAGATCGGCGGCGCTGACGCGAAACAGCGTGCCGCAATGCAGGCATTGGGTATACATCATCACACCTTAGCGGATTTTTTCACCGCGGCCAAGCACGCCCAGCCGTCGCGCCCTGCGTACAGCGCGATATCGAACCAGGGACGGTAGGCCTCGCTCACCTCGTCAACCTGCTCACACAGGATGCCGGACAATACGAGATGTCCGCCCGCGACGACACATTGCGCGAGGCGCGGCGCAAGCTCAGTCAGCGGAGCGGCAAGGATGTTGGCGAGCAGCGTGTCCACCGCGGTGTCAGGCAGGCCGTGCGGAGCGACGGTGCTGATGCGGGATGCAACGGCGTTCATGCGCGCGTTGTCCCGCGTGGCTTGCAACGCCTGCGCGTCGTGGTCCACCGCGAACGCGTGACGTGCGCCGAGCTTGACTGCGGCCAGGGCCAGGATGCCGGAGCCGCAGCCATAATCGAGCACATGCTGGCCCGTGACGTCATGCGCGGCCAGCCACTCCAGACACAAGGCGGTGGTGGGGTGCGTGCCGGTGCCGAAGGCGAGGCCGGGATCGAGCACGACGTGCACGCCGCCCGCATCCGGCGTTGTATTGCCGGGACAAATCCACAGCCGGCCGCCGAAGCAGAGCGGCTTGATATCCTGCTGCACCCGGCGCACCCAATCCTGCTCCGCCAGCGTTTCGATACGGTAAGGCGGCAGGACGTCCTTTATGCCGCACAGCACCTGTTTCAGGTCGGCGTCCGCCTCAAACAACGCGGTCACTTCGGTGCGCGTCCAGAGCGGGGTGGTGTCCGGCGCCGGTTCGTAGATGGCTTCATCCTGCGCGTCGCGCAGCGTCACCGCGAGCGCGCCCGCCTCGCTCAGCAACTCCGCCAGGTGTTCGGCGTGTTGCGCTTCGATTTGGAAGATGAGCTGCCGCCAGGACATTTATCAGTAACAAAGATACAAGAGAGAAGGAGAAAAGGGAAATCAACGCCGCGCGGGCGGCGGCGAATGTTATTGCGCCAGCTTCTTTTCCAGGTAGTGAATATTGGTGCCGCCGGCGATGAACGCCGCGTCGTTCATGATCTCGCGGTGCAGCGCCGCGTTGGTGTGGATGCCTTCCACCACCAGTTCGGAGAGGGCGTTGCGCATGCGCGCCAGCGCCACGTCGCGCGTCTCGCCGTGGGCGATGATCTTGGCGATCAGCGAGTCGTAGTAGGGCGGCACGGGGTAGCCGTTGTAGATGTGCGAGTCCACGCGGATGCCGGGGCCGCCCGGCACGTGGAACTGGGTGACGACGCCGGGCGAGGGCACGAAGGTTTCGGGATGCTCGGCGTTGATGCGGCACTCGATGGCGTGGCCGCGCCATTCAATGTCCTTCTGGCGCAGGGTCAAGCGCTCACCGGCGGCGGCGCGCAGTTGCTCCTTGACGATGTCCACGCCGGTGATCATCTCGGTGACTGGATGCTCCACCTGCACGCGCGTGTTCATCTCGATGAAATAGAATTCGCCGTTTTCGTACAGGAACTCGAAGGTGCCGGCGCCGCGATAGCCGATCTCGCGGCACGCCTTGGCGCAGCGCTCGCCGATCTGGTGGCGCAGCTTCTCCGGCAGGCGCGGCGCGGGCGATTCCTCGATGATCTTCTGGTGGCGGCGCTGCATGGAGCAATCGCGCTCGCCCAGGTGAATGGCGTTACCGCGGTTGTCGGCCAGCACCTGAAATTCGATGTGGCGCGGGTTCTCCAGAAATTTTTCCATGTACACGGTGTCGTTGCCGAACGCCGCCAGCGCCTCGGACTTGGTGAGGGTGATGGCGTTGTTGAGCGTGGCCTCGCTGTGCACCACGCGCATGCCGCGTCCGCCGCCGCCGCCCGCCGCCTTGATAATCACCGGATAGCCGATCTTGCGCGCCAGCAGGTGGTTCTGTTTTACGTCGTCGGTGAGCGGGCCGTTGGAGCCGGGCACGCACGGTACGCCGGCCTTTTTCATGGCGTTGATGGCGGAGATTTTATCGCCCATCAGGCGGATGGTTTCGGCTCGCGGGCCGACGAAGATGAAGCCGCTCCGCTCCACGCGCTCGGCGAAGTCGGCGTTTTCCGCCAGAAAGCCGTAGCCGGGGTGGATCGCCACCGCGTCGGTGACCTCGGCGGCGCTGATCACGGCGGGAATGTTGAGATAGCTCTGCGCCGAGGGTGGCGGGCCGATGCACACCGATTCGTCGGCCAGCAGCACGTGTTTCAGGTTGCGGTCCACCGTGGAATGCACGGCGACGGTCTTGATGCCGAGTTCGCGGCAGGCGCGCAAGATGCGCAACGCGATCTCGCCACGGTTGGCAATGACGATTTTCTCAAGCACGAGGAAGGGCCTGATCTATTCGATGATGATGAGCGGCTGGCCGAACTCCACCGGCTGACCATTTTCCACCAGAATGGATTTCACCACACCGGCCTTGTCGGTCTGGATCTGGTTCATGATCTTCATCGCCTCGATCACGCACAGCGTTTCTCCCACCTCTACGCGCTTGCCGACTTCAACAAAGGCCGGGCTGCCGGGGGCGGGGGAGCGGTAGAAGGTGCCCACCATGGGCGCGGTGACCGGGTGTCCGCTGGGCGCCGCTTCAGCGGGCGCGGCGGCGGGCACGACAGCCGCAGCCGCCGGTGTTTCCATGCCGGTCACGGCGGCTGGCGTCGCGGCCCCCGGCCTGACGTGACGGCTGATGCGCACTGACTCCTCGCCTTCGCGGATTTCGATCTCGGCCAGACCCGACTCTTCCAGTATCTCGATCAACTTTTTGACTTTGCGTATATCCATATGGGCGCCTCTAAAAATTCACTGAAGCCGCGCCGGCTGCGTCGTAAGCGCGCTCAGAATGCGGGGCCGCGGAGCGGCAGACTCCGTGTAAACTGCGCTTCTTCGTGCGCTTACGCCTTGCCATCATCGTCTTGATTGAATTTTTAGAGGCGCCCATATTTTCAAGCCTCCGCGAGTTGATGCAGCGCCGCGCGCAGCGCGAGTTCGTAACCGTATGCGCCCAAGCCGCAGATCACGCCCTCGGCAATGGCGGAAAAATAAGAGTGCTGACGGAACGGCTCGCGCTGGTGAATGTTGGAAATGTGCACCTCGATAAAGGGGATGTGCACCGCGCGCAGGGCGTCGCACAAGGCCACGCTGGTGTGGGTGTAGGCCGCTGGATTGAAGATGATGAAGGCGGTCTTTTCACGCCCCGCCTGATGGATGCGTTCCACCAGTTCGTGTTCGGCGTTGCTCTGGAAGGCGCTGAGTGTGTGACCGGCTTCCTTGGCCAGGGTTTCCAGCCGGGTGTTGATCTGCTCCAGGGTGGCAGCGCCGTAAATGTCCGTTTCCCGGCTTCCCAGCAAGTTAAGATTTGGCCCGTGCAACACTAACAGCTTGGCCATGCGCATTCCCCTCTTTATAATGGTCAGGCCACGCTATTGTGCCGAGTACGGCAGATTTTGTCCAGATGCTGTTAGATAATCTCTAAATTGCCGGAGATAGCTGCAAATTAGACGAAAAAGCTACTCTGACGCGTTTTTCAAATGCTTCCGGCCCTTCCGGCCCCACCAAACGGTAATTCGCCCTTTCCTGGCCGTCTGGTCCGAAGAAGATCAGGGTGGGCGGGCCAAATACCCCCAATCCCTTTTGCAGGGCAAGGTCGGTTTCATCCTGCGCCGTGACGTCGGCCTGCAGCAGAATCACCCCGCTCAGCACCTCGCGCACCCTGGGATGGGAAAAGGTGAATTTCTCCATTTCGATGCAGGACACGCACCAGTCGGCGTAGAAGTCCAGCATCACCGGCTGCGCCGCCGCTTTGGCGGCGCCGAGTTCGCGCTCCAGATCAGCCAGGCTCTTGATGCGCTTGAATGGCAGCTTCTCGCCCGCAACGGCGGCACGGTTGCCGCTTGAGGCGCCCGCGATGTTTTGCAGCGGCTGCAAGGTGCTCTGGGCGCCGCTGGCCGCGCCCACCATGAGCAGCGCGCCATAGACCAGCATCGCTATCCCTATCCCCTGCCACAGCTTGCGCCAGCCGGAGGCGTCCGGGTACAGACGGGTGAGCGCGCCCATGTACACTCCGGAGACGATCAACAGCAGCGCCCACAGCGCCAGCGTCGCCTGCGCGGGCAGGATGCGCGACAGCATCCAGATGGCGAGCGCCAGCAGCAACACGCCGAACACGTTTTTCAGCGCGTTCATCCACGCCCCGGCCGTGGGCAGCCACTTGCCGAGTGACGCGCCGATCAGGATCAAGGGCGCGCCCATACCCAGGCTCAAGGCGAACAGGGCCGCGCCGCCGAGCAGCGCGTCACCCGATTGGCCGATCACGATCAGCGCGGCGGCGAGCGGCGCGGCCAGGCACGGCCCCACGATAAGCGCGGACAAAAAGCCCATTACCGCCACGCCGTACAGCGAGCCGCCCTGTTGCCGGGCGCTTAAACCGGTGAGCCGGGTTTGCAGGCCGGCGGGGAGTTGCAGTTGATACAGACCGAACATGGAGAGCGCCAGCGCCACGAACAGCGCGCTGAACGCGGACAACACCCAGGGATTTTGCATCGCGGCCTGCAGGTTGGCGCCGAACAGTCCCGCAATCACGCCGGCGAGGGTGTAGGTGACCGCCATCGCCAGCACGTACACCAGAGACAAAATAAACGCCTTGCGCGTATTCTGCTCCGCCCCCTGGCCCACGATGATGCTGGACAGTATCGGTATCATGGGGAACACGCACGGGGTGAAGGCGAGCAATACGCCTAAGCCGGAAAAGATCAGCAGGGCGAGCGGCAGATTGCCGCGCGTGAGCAGGCGCGCCAGTTGATCCTGTTCCGAGAGGCTGGGCGGCGCGGAGGTTTCCGTCACAGCGGCGGCCGCAACGGCGGGCAAGGTGAGCGCCACGCTCTTGGTTACGGGGGGATAACAAAAACCCGCCTCGGCGCAGCCCTGGTACTGAACCTGTAATGTCACCGGGGTGGCGGGGCCCGATTCGCGTTGCAGCGGCAGGATGATGTCCACCGCGTTGTGGTACACCTCGGTGTCGCCGAAGTTGGGGTCGGCCTTGATTTTTCCGGATGGAAATTGCGCGGGACCCAGCGTGATTCCCGCCGGATTTTTCAATTCAAACTTGAATTTGTCGCGGTATAGATAATACCCGTCGGCAATCTGCCAGCGCGCGATGATGCGCTGCGCTCCGGCCTCGGCGGAAAATGCAAAGGCCTCGTCTACTTCGAGATAAGGGTTGTCGGTCTTGTTCAGACCGAGCTTGGCGCTGAGCGAACTGAATAACCCGGAGGAAGGTTCGCCGGAAGCGGCGCCGGCGAGCGCAGTCCACAGCAGGCATAGCGTGATCAGAACGAGTTTAACTTTGAACATCATGCTCAATCCATTTCAGATAGGCCGGCAGCCCCGTCTCGATGGAGACGGCGACGATTTCCGGAAGTTCATACGGGTGCAGCTCGCGCACCAAGGCTTCCAGTTTAGCGTAATCCGCCGCGCGCGCCTTGATAATCAATAATAGCTCTTCGGCGCTTTCGCGCTTTCCCTTCCAGCGGTACACCGAGTGCAGCCCCGGCACGATGTTGACGCATGCCGCCAGGTTCCGTTCCACCAGCGCCTCGGCGATGCGCCGCGCGCTGTCCCGGTCCGGGCAGGTGTTGAAGACGATGTAATACGCCGTACCCATGTTACCGTCGGTTGCGGCCCGTCATGAGTTTATCCAGCCAGGCGGCGACGTACTCGGACAGCTCACGCTCAAAGCGGCCAAAACCGTGATCCGCATCGGCGATTTTATATTGCTCGTAATCCTTGTTGCCGCGCGCGGCGGCGGCGCGCTCAGGCGCGGATTCGGCGACCACCTTGTCATCCAGCCCGCCATAGATGTCCAGCACCGGCAGACGCAGTTTGCCCAGCATGGTGGGCGCGTGCAGGCGCGCATCGAGCGGGTAGCGGGCCTTTTCGCTGACATGCGCCGCCATACCCACCCCGATGAAACCGCGCACGCCCTTGATCTTGCCCTGGGTGAGCGCACCCATGCCCATGGCCGCGCCCATGCCGTGCCCGATCAGCGCGATGTCGGTGTGGCCTTTATCGCGCAGAAATTTCATACCGGCGCGGATGCGCGGCGCGGCCTCGTCCAGCGCGCGCCCGTAGCCTGAGAGCGGCGCGCCGCGCGGCAGTATCGGCATTTGCAGCGACAAGGTGGCGTAACCTTGTTCAGCCAGAGTGCGGCGCAGCAGAGAAGTCACCTCCGGCCAGTCCGGGTGCTGTCCCTCGTCGTGCATCACGATCACCGCCCCCTTGGTCTCGTCGCCGTCCGGGGTGGTATAAATGCTGAGGAATTTTCCGGTTGCGGTCGCTCCCGGCGTCCTGCCTCCCGCGACACTGGCACGTCCCTGTACGTCGTCCGTCAGCCACACCGCCTCGCCGACGGTAAGATACTCCAGTATCTGTTGCGCCCAGCGTTCCTCGCGCGGCTTGTACGTCGCCTGCGCCAGCGCGCAATAGGCGAGCAGGATAACCGCTACCGAGGTTTTGAGCGCACGCATGATGTGAAATTTAAAGCTTTGAACGCGCCACGCCGCTGGCGTGCGCGGCCTCTGCCACGGCCGGCGCGACGCGCTCCAGCAGGCGCGGGTCGAAGGGTTTGGGCAGGATATAGTCCGCGCCGTACTCCAGATGCTTGAGTCTGTAGGCCTTGAGCACCTCGGCGGGAACGGGCTCGTGCGCGAGCCCGGCCAGCGCGTGTACCGCGGCCAGCTTCATCGGTTCAGTGATACGCCGCGCCTCGGCATCCAGCGCGCCGCGAAAGATGTAGGGGAAGCCAAGCGCGTTGTTGACCTGATTGGGATAATCGGAGCGCCCGGTGGCGAGGATCAAGTCCCGGCGCGTGGCGCGCGCCAGCGCGGGCTGGATTTCCGGGTCGGGATTGGAGAGCGCGAACACGATGGGCTTGGGCGCCATGCTGAGCAGTATGTCCGCCGTGACCAGATCGGGCCCGGATACTCCGATGAACACGTCCGCGCCATTCATCGCATCGGCCAGCGTGCGCTCGCGCGTCGTGCGCGCGAACTCCTGCTTATACACGGTGAGACCGGCGCGCGCGCCGTGGATCACGCCCGCGCGGTCCACCAGGGTGAGATGATCTTTCCGCGCGCCCAGGGAGAGCAACAGGCGCATCGAGGCGATGCCCGCCGCGCCCGCGCCGAGACACACGATTTTCGCATCCGGCAGGCGTTTGCCTTGCAGCTCCAGGGCGTTGAGCAGGCCCGCCGCGATGATGACCGCGGTGCCGTGCTGGTCGTCATGAAACACCGGAATGTCGAGGCGCTCGCTTAACACTCGTTCGATCTCGAAGCAGTCCGGCGCGGCGATGTCCTCCAGGTTGATGCCGCCGAAGGTGGGCGCGATACGAATCACGGTGTCTATCAGGTCCTCTGCGCGCGCGGCGTCCACCTCGATGTCGAAGGCGTCTATCCCAGCCAGTTTTTTAAACAGCACCGCTTTGCCTTCCATCACCGGCTTGGCCGCCAGCGCACCAAGATTGCCGAGGCCGAGGATGGCGCTGCCGTTGGTGACGATGGCGATCAGATTGCCCTTAGCGGTGTAGCGGTAGGCGTTGTGCGGGTCATCGGCGATGGCGCGCACCGGCTCGGCTACGCCGGGTGTGTAGGCGAGCGCCAGGTCATCCTGGGTGGCGCACGGTTTGCTGATGGCGAGCGTGATCTTGCCGGGAGTGGGGAGGGCGTGATAATCCAATGCAGCCTGCTTGAGGGTAGAAGACATGGGGTCAGTGTACGGTTTTGATTAAAGAGCCCGGGTGCGGTTCGCCGTCGGGATAGAGTTGATTGAGCAGGCGCAGTTGTTCCTCGGCGTGGTGCGGCAGGCCGGACTCGCGCGCCAGACGGGCGAAGCTGACGCCGGGTTTGGCGCGGATCACCTTGAGCTTGAGCGCCGTAGCCAGCGGCTTTTCCCGTTCGGTGAGGGCGCGGAAGCTGCGCGCGGCTCCGAGGAAGTCGGCGTCGTAGGCGTAAGGATTGCGCTCATCCTTCGCCGCGCCGGCGAAGATGTAGGCCTTGTTGTTGAAATACAGCGCGGTGAATCGTACCGGACGCACGCCGAACGGCGAGCGCGTGCTGGCGATGGCGGTGTAACCCGGCATGTCCTGATGGGTAAAGCTCTCCCCGCGCTCCAGCTTGCTGAGCTTGAGGCGCGTGCGCAGGAACTGTTCGGGCGGGATGCGCTGGTTGATGTCTTCGGCGAACAGGTGCAGCGTGGCGGCGTTGCCCGGCGCGCTGGCGGCGACCTGACTTGGACGGTTTTCCACGCGCCAGCCTTCGGGAAAGTTCAGCGCGAAGCCAAGGTCGGCGTGATAGAACGCGCTGCCGCGGCGCACGCCCTCCTTCTCGCTGTCGCCGAAGGTGAGGCCGTCGAGCGCGCGCAGGTAATCGTCGCGCCGCACCTCTGTGGTGTGCCCGCTGCGGAACCGTTCCGCGCTCGCCACCACCTGCTGCAGGCGCGTGTCGTTATCGGGATGGGTGGCGAACAGGCCGTGGTAGACGCGCGCCTCGCGCCCCTCTTCCCGCGCCAGTTGGCGCTCGAAGCTTTCCTGGTCCTTGAGCACGCGGATGACCTTGATGATGGCTTGTGGATCGTAGCCGCTCTGCGCCAGATATTCCGCGCCCAGGCGGTCCGCCTCCAGCTCGTGCTCGCGCCCGTAACCGGAGAGCAGCGCGCCGCCGACGACACTAAAGGCCTGCTGCGCGGCCTGATTGCGCAGCTCCGGCAGCAAGATCGAGCCCAGCGTGTAACCGAGATCGGCCGCCTGCGCCGCGCTCTGCTGGCGCACGCTGTGGCGCGCGGTGACGTGGCCGATCTCGTGTCCCAGCACCGCGGCCAGTTCCGCCTCCGAGTCGAGATAGGCGAGCAGGCCGCGCGTGATGTAGATGTAGCCGCCGGGCAGGGCGAAGGCGTTCACGTCCGCCGTGTCGAGCACGGTAAAACGGTACACCAGATTGGCGCGGTGGCTGTTGGCGGCCAGCTTCTCGCCCACGCGCTGCACGTAGTCCTGCAACGCCTGGCCTTCGTACTGGCCGAATTCCTTGATGATCTGCGGCGCGGCGTCGCGCCCGATCTTGATCTCCTGTTCCTCGGACATGAGCACGAAGTCGCTCTGCCCGGTCACCGGATTGACGGCGCAGGCGCCGGGCAGCATGGCGGCCAGTGCGGCCAGCAAAACGTGACGCAATAGCGATGGCATGTTGAAATTATACTCTCAATGCAACCACTCCAGCGCGGCGGGGTGGCGGATGCGCATGACGGGCCCGCGTTTGCCGGGATAAATCCAGCCGCGCGCCAAAATCACCTGGTTCTCCAGACTTTCGAGAGTCAAACCGGCGAAATAGTTCAGGTCGGTGCGGGCGATGCGCAGCGCCACTCCGCCCTCCAGATTGATCCACACCGATTTTGCGCTGCGCCCGACACGCTCCACGCGCCCTTGAATGAGGCGAAATCCCCGCGTGGCGGCTACATCCGTGCTGGCCAGCGGCCGGTATTCCGCGCGCGACCAGATGCCGCGCCCTGCCGCGCGCGCCCTGCGCTCGGCCTGTTGATAGCAGGCGAAGTTCCACTCGTTGGGCGGCACCAGCAGATGCATGGCCAGTCCTTGCTCCAGAAGGAGCGTGGCGACGCTGCGTCCGTCAGGCAGGAAGGCGTGCGCGAGCAACCGTCCGTAATGATCGCGGCGCTCGCTGTCGTAGCGCAATGCAATCCGGGGAGAATCCGCCAGCAGGGTTTGCAGCGCGTCACGCGCGGCCAAGGCCAGCGCTTCGTCCGGCGCGCCGCCGTGGCCGATCTCCGGGGTATTGATGCCGATCAGGCGCAGGCTTTGTCCGTCTTCCAGTTTGACTGTGTCACCGTCGTGCACGTAGTTCACGCGCGCGTGCTGGTCGAGGCGGTCGGCGCCGCAACGGGGCGGCCCGGCGAAACATGAAACCGCCCACAGCGAGGCGGCGAGGAGGAAGGCAATCTGCGCGCGGCGTCGCGGCACGCGCTGCTTATTTGATGCGGTATTTCTGCTTGAACTTGTCCACGCGCCCGCCGCTGTCCACGATCTTGTGCTTGCCGGTGTAAAACGGATGGCACGCCGAGCACACGTCCAGGTGCAGGTTATTGCCCGAGGTGGAGCGGGTCTTGAAGGTGTTGCCGCAACTGCAAGTGACGCTGATCTCCGCGTAAGCGGGATGAATATCCGGTTTCATGTGAATCTGGGCCTCTTTGATGATATGCCTATAGAGGGACTCTGATAAGTTAGAGGTCCCTGCGGCACAAGGATGTGCCGCCGTTTTTCAAACACTTTTGTGTTTTAAAAACGAAGAAAAGCAAAAATCGCATTTTTGCTTTTCGTGCTCTGAGAAGTCCAGGATGGACTTATTCAGAGCTTATTATAGCGGGGAAAGCCTTATTCCGGCAAGGCGGGCGGTGTATCGGCGACGGGGCGGAACGGTAGCACCTGGGCGGTGGCGTCGGCGCGCTTGACGCGCGGCATCTCCATTTTACGCAAACTTTGCAGCGACTCCACCAAGCCACCTTCGCCCATCACTGAATCCCACATCATGCCGGAGATGCGGATGCAGGCGGCAAGCGGCGTGGCGGACCGCTCGCGCACCTTGTCTATGCGCCATTGCAAACCGCGCAGCCGCTCCTGGCGGCGCTCCGGCGAATGATCCAGCACCTGGCTCACCAGGGAGGCGCGTTGGCGTTCAAAGGCTTCCGGGTCGGTGGCGGCCAGAGTCGCCCATTCGTCAAAGTTGATGTCCCAGTCAAAGGCGGATTGCATGGCGCACCTGCGGCTAAAACGGTTTGATGAATATTAACACAAAATGAGCAAGAGTTCCTCTGAAAAATCAGGTAAAAGCTGGCCCGGATTATGCTTATCCGGTACTGATGTAATATGATGATGAAGGAAAATTCGAGGGACAGCCGATGTTGACCAAAAGCCGCAGGGGCAATTTCAAGTACGATCTCATGGGCATGGACACCGAGGCGCTCAAGCGCTCGCTGGCCAATCGTCTGGAGTATTCCGCGGGCAAGGATTTGTACACCGCCACGCCGCGCGACTGGTTCAACGTGCTCGCCTATGCGGTGCGCGACCGGCTCATCGAGCGCTGGATGGAGACCATGCGCACGTATTACAAGAATGACGCCAAGCGCGTGTATTACCTGTCCATGGAATTTCTCACCGGGCGCCTGCTGCATAACAGCCTGCTCAACCTGGGGATACTGGAGCAATGCGAGAAGGCGCTGCACGACATCGGGCTGGAGCTGCGCGAGATCATTGACCTGGAGCCGGAGCCCGCGCTCGGCAACGGCGGCCTGGGGCGGCTCGCGGCGTGCTTTCTCGATTCCATGGCGACGCTCGGCCTGCCCGGTTACGGCTACGGCATCCGTTACGAATTCGGCATGTTCACGCAGCACATCGAAAATGGCCAGCAGGTGGAGCATCCCGACAACTGGCTGCGCTACGGCAATCCGTGGGAATTCGCGCGCCCGGAGATACTCTATCCGGTGAATTTTTACGGGCGCGTGGTGGAGTATGCCGACGATAACGGCCGCCTGCATCACCACTGGGTGGACACCGAAGAGGTGCTGGCCATGGCCCACGACATGCCCATTCCCGGCTACGGCACCAATACCGTGAACAACCTGCGCCTGTGGGCGAGCAAGTCCACGCGCGATTTCAACTTGAAATATTTCAACGATGGCAACTACATCAAGGCGGTGGAAGACAAAAACGCCTCGGAGATGATTTCCAAGGTGCTGTATCCGGACGACACCACCTCAATGGGGCGCGAACTGCGCTTGAAGCAGGAATATCTGTTCGTCTCGGCCACCATGCAGGACATCATGTCGCGCTTCCACAAGACGCACGACGCCATCGAGGACCTGCCGGAGCGCGTGGCGATTCAACTCAACGACACGCACCCGGCCATCGCCATTCCGGAGCTGATGCGCCTGCTCATGGACAAGCATCATCTGGAATGGGACCCGGCGTGGGACATCACCCGGCGCGTGTTCGCCTACACCAACCACACGCTACTGCCCGAGGCGCTGGAGACCTGGCCGGTGCGCCTGTTTGAAACCATGCTGCCGCGCCATTTGCAGATCATCTACGAGATCAATCAGCGCTTTTTAAAACAGGTGGTGCATCAGCATCCGGGCGATTTCGATCTCATGCGGCGCCTGTCCATCGTTGACGAGGACAACGGCAAGCGCGTGCGCATGGCGCATCTTGCCATCGTCGGTTCGCACAAGGTGAACGGCGTGGCCGCGCTGCACACGCATCTGTTGCAGACTTCCACCTTCAGGGATTTCAACGAATTTTTCCCAGGGCGCATCATCAACAAGACCAACGGCATCACGCCGCGCCTGTGGCTCAACCAGGCCAATCCGGGCCTGGCGCGCCTCATCACCGCGCGCATCGGCCCGCACTGGATCACGCAGCTCGATGAATTGAAGAAACTTGCGCCGCTCTCACAGGACGCCCAGTTCCGCGCCGAGTTCCGCGCCGTGAAGCGCGCCAACAAGGAACGCCTGGCCGGCCTCATCAGGCACCATCTGGGCGTCACGGTGGACGCGAATTCCATGTTCGACGTACAGGTCAAGCGCATCCACGAGTACAAGCGCCAGTTGTTGAACGCGCTGCGCATCGTGGCGCTTTACAACCGCGTGCGCGCCAATCCCGCTGCGCCGGTCACGCCGCGCACCCTTATCTTCGGCGGCAAGGCGGCGCCCGGCTACGCGCTGGCCAAGCTCATCATCAAGTTCATCGCCGATGTGGCCGAGGTGGTGAACAACGACCCGCTGGTGGCGGAGCGCCTCAAGGTGGTGTTCATTCCCAATTACGACGTGTCCACCGCGCTCGACATCATCCCCGCCGCGGACCTGTCCGAGCAGATTTCCACCGCAGGCACCGAGGCCTCCGGCACCGGCAACATGAAGCTGGCCTTGAACGGCGCGCTCACCATCGGCACGCTGGACGGCGCCAACGTGGAGATCCGCGAAGAGGTGGGGCCGGACAACATCTTCATCTTCGGCCTCACCGCGCAGGAGGCCCATCGGCTGCGCGCGGGCGGCTATTCGCCGTGGGAGTATTATCAGAATAATCCGGAACTGAAGCAGGCGCTGGACATGGTGGGCGCGGGATTTTTCTCGCCCGACGCGCCCGATCTGCACCGTCCGCTGGTGCACGCGATGATCGAAGGCGGCGACCGATACATGGTGCTGGCCGACTTCGCCTCTTACATGGAGCGCCAGGATGAGGCGGCGGCGTTGTACGGCGACGCCGAGGAGTGGTCGCGCCGCGCGATACTCAACGTGGCGGGCGCGGGCAAATTCTCCAGCGACCGCGCGGTACGCGAATACGCCGAGGAGGTTTGGAACGTACGTCCGGTGGAGGTAAAAATCGAAGCGCCTTAAGGATGCAAAAGTCCCTCTTGGACTTTTGCATCAATTTTTAAGATGCTTGGCACACGGATGTGCCAACGGAAATTCATACGCTATAGCATATGAATTTCCGGGAGCGAGGCAAAGCTTGGCTTTGCCCGTGACAGGCAAAAGTCCAAGAGGGACTTTTGCCTTAATCAGCGCTTCATGGATTCGAAAAATTCGCCGTTGGTCTTGGTGGCCTTGAGGCGCTCCAGCAGGAACTCCATGGCCGCGAGCTCGTCCATCGGGTGCAGCAGCTTGCGCAGCACCCACATCTTCTGCAGTTCATCCGGCTTGGTGAGCAGTTCTTCGCGGCGCGTGCCGGAGCGGTTGATGTTGATCGAGGGGTAGACGCGCTTTTCCGAAATCTTGCGGTCCAGGTGCACCTCCATGTTGCCGGTGCCCTTGAATTCCTCATAGATCACGTCGTCCATCTTGGAGCCGGTCTCGACCAGCGCGGTGGCGAGGATGGTGAGGCTGCCGCCTTCCTCGATGTTGCGCGCCGCGCCGAAGAAGCGTTTGGGACGTTGCAGCGCGTTGGCGTCCACGCCGCCGGTGAGCACCTTGCCGGAGGCCGGCACCACCGTGTTGTAGGCGCGCGCCAGGCGGGTGATGGAGTCGAGCAGGATCACCACGTCGCGTTTGTGTTCCACCAGACGCTTGGCCTTTTCGATCACCATCTCGGCCACCTGCACGTGGCGGTTGGCCGGTTCGTCGAAGGTGGACGACACCACCTCGCCCTTCACCGAGCGCTGCATCTCGGTGACTTCCTCCGGGCGCTCGTCTATGAGCAGCACGATCAGATAACATTCCGGGTGCTTGGCGGCGATGGAGTGCGCGATGTTTTGCAGCATCATGGTCTTGCCCGCCTTGGGCGGCGAGACGATCAGGCCGCGCTGGCCCTTGCCGATGGGTGCGATCAGGTCTATCACGCGCGCGGTCAAATCCTCGGTGCTGCCGTTGCCGATTTCCAGCGTGAGGCGCTCGTTGGCGAACAGCGGAGTCAGGTTTTCAAACAGCACCTTGTTGCGTGAATTTTCCGGCGCCTCGTAATTGATCTGATCCACCTTGAGCAGCGCGAAATAACGCTCGCCTTCCTTGGGAGGGCGGATCTTGCCGGATACCGTGTCGCCGGTGCGCAGGTTAAAGCGCCGCACCTGGCTCGGTGAAACATAGATGTCGTCCGGCCCGGCGAGATAGGAGCTGTCGCCGGAGCGCAGGAAGCCGTAGCCGTCTTGCAGGATCTCCAGCACCCCGTCGCCGGAGATATCTTCGCCCTTTTGCGCGTGAGCCTTGAGGATGGCGAAGATCACGTCCTGTTTGCGCGAGCGCGCCATGCCCTCCAGGCCCATGGATTGGGCGAGGTCTATCAGGTCGGAGGCGGACTTTTGCTTGAGTTCAGTAAGATTCATGGGTACCTGTTGTGCTTTAGAGAATATGGGGGAGAGAGGAGACCGTCGCGCAGCCTGCCGAACGGGGGTTTGCATTTGCCGGCCGCGTGCGCGTACCGGGTTGAGGAAATGTTGTGATAAGTTAATCCACCTGGGGTTGAAGTTGAATTGATGGGGATGTTGGGAGGCTTATAAATTCGAATCAATAAACGCGGTCAGTTGTGATTTGGAAAGCGCGCCCACCTTGGTCGCCTGCACGTTGCCGTTCTTGAACAGCATCAGGGTCGGGATGCCGCGTATGCCGTACTTGGGCGGAGTGACGGGATTCTGGTCTATATTCAGCTTGGCGACCTTCAGCTTGCCGTTGTATTCGGCGGCGATTTCTTCCAGGATCGGCGCGATCATGCGGCACGGGCCGCACCAGTCGGCCCAGTAATCCACCAGCACCGGGGTGGCGGATTTAAGTACGTCGCTCTCGAAACCGGAATCCGTGATATGAACGATGTGTTCGCCCACTTTGCTTATACCTCGAAGTTGTCAATGAAGTTGAGCGCGCAACGACAAGTTTTATTATAGGGAGGAAGCTTGTTCGCGCCGCCGCCCCGTGAACAACGGGTGGCTGTATGGGCTACGTTTTGGACACAATAGGGTAGCCAGTGAGCGTATTTTGCACCGGTTGCGGCAAAAATAGCAAGTGGATTGTTAATGTGCCGTGAATGCGTGTTTCCCCCTGCAATAATTGATGGAGTGGCTCTGTCCCTGGAAAAATAAGCAAGTTACAGGCCAGCTGATTTTGCTATGCTGTAGCACCATGAGCGACCAACACTTGAGTAAACTCGCCTTTTCCTCCTTGGGACTTCCCCGGGAATTGATGCAAGGCATTGAAAAAGCAGGTTTTTCTTACTGCACGCCGATCCAGGCCGAAACCTTGCCGCTGGCCCTGCAGGGTCTTGATGTGGCGGGTCAGGCGCAAACCGGCACCGGCAAGACCGCCGCCTTCCTGCTGGCGTTGATGCACCACCTGCTCAAACACCCGGCGGTGCGGCGCAAGCCAAACCAGCCGCGCGCGCTGGTGCTGGCCCCCACGCGCGAGCTGGCGATCCAGATTCACAAGGATGCCGAACAGCTTGGCGCGCACAGCGGCTTCCGCTTCGGCGTGGTATACGGCGGCGCGGGGTACGATACCCAGCGCACCATGCTGGAGACCGGCGTGGACGTGCTGATCGGCACGCCGGGGCGCATCATTGATTATTTCAAGCAGCACGTGTTTGATCTCAAGGCGGCGCAGGTGATGGTGCTGGACGAGGCCGACCGCATGTTTGACCTCGGCTTCATCGCCGACGTGCGCTTCATCCTGCGCCGCCTGCCGCCGCCGGAGCAGCGGCTCAACATGCTGTTCTCCGCCACGCTGTCGCTGCGCGTCACCGAGCTCGCCTACGAGCACATGAACAATCCGCGCCTCATCGCCATCGAGCCGGACAAGGTCACGGCGGACAAG
>QZKM01000021.1 GCA_003599485.1 Gammaproteobacteria bacterium | reverse complement strand
CCGCGCAGATACTGGATGCCGTCAAGCGTTACGGCAAATGCGCGCCGCTGCGCACCGGCGCCATCGTCGGCGGCGCGCCTTATCCCGCCCAGGAAAAACTGCTGCGCGAAAAGCTGGACATTCTGGTCGCCACTCCCGGACGCCTGATAGATCACATGGAACGCGGCCGCGTGGATTTCTCGCGCGTCGAACTGCTGGTGCTGGACGAAGCCGACCGCATGCTGGACATGGGCTTTATCGAGCCGGTGGAACTCATCAGCAAAGCGACGCCAAACACCCGCCAAACCCTGCTGTTCTCCGCCACCCTGGAAGGTAAAGTGCTCTCCCTTGCACAGCGCCTGTTGAAAAACCCGGCGCGCATACAAGTGGCGCGCACGCAGGAAAAACACGCCTACATCACCCAGCACATCCATCAGGCGGACGACGTGCGCCACAAACGCCGTTTGCTCAACCACATCCTGTGTACGCGCGAACTGACTCAAGCCATCGTGTTCACCTCCACCAAGCGCGCCGCCGACGACCTGGCGCAAGACCTCAGCACCGACGGCCATGCCTGCGCCGCGTTGCACGGTGACATGAAGCAAAGCGCGCGCAACCGCACCGTGCAACGCCTGCGCCAGGGCAGCGTCAAGATACTGGTGGCCACCGACGTCGCCGCGCGCGGCCTGGACATCAAGGGCGTGAGCCACGTCATCAATTTCGATCTGCCCATGGTGGCCGAGGATTACGTGCACCGCATCGGCCGGACCGGCCGCGGCGGAGCCTTCGGCGCCGCCGTGTCACTGGTCGGCCCGCAGGACTGGGGCAAACTCGGCGGCATCGAACGCCTCACCGGCGCGCGCCTGGAGCGGAAAGTCCTGCCCGGCCTCGAACCCAGCGTGCCGGAAGCCAACGCCTCCCGTCCCGCCCCGCGCCGTAATCATGGACACAAAAGCGCCGCAGGCAAGGGCGGCAACTTCAAGGGCGGCTTTAAACCGGCTTTCGGCAAAAAGAGCGGCAGCAACAAGGGACGTTTCCACGCCCCCTCCTCTGCGCGCTCAGGCAACCGCCGCAGCGCAGACTGGCGCGCTTGATGTCTTTGTGCGATGTCCGCTTTTTCCGGATAAAAAGAAAGGGCCCGATGGGCCCTTTTCAAGATAAGTTAAGAAGCTTTTCTTTACACCACTATCGCTGGACTAGAACTTCAGCCCATTGGCAAACTTTACTGTACTCACCGCTTTAAAGAACAGGTTCTCCTGCGCGGATGCCTCGTCAGGGTGCGCTACACTGAGCATAAAGAATGTCACTGTCATATCTCCGTCTTTAAACGGGATAATGAAGCGGCAAAACACGCTGTTGCCCACACCGCGGCCCTGAGTCTTGACGGTTAAACACGGCTGCCCGCTGACCGTTATTGGCGTGGGGTTGCCAACCCGGTCGTTTGCCGTGTAGGCCATTACCTCATCCATCAACGACCCGGCCTTGGCCTCTGTGACGCCCACCCCTATGCTGCCCCTGCTCTCGCCGCCGGGCCCCACCATCTGCGCATCCTGACTCCCGCCTTCCCTGAGTATGGTCCAGCCATTCGGCACCTCGACGGTGTAGGTGCCCAACTGTCCTGTATAGATGCTCCCCGCCATCGCCTCGGTTGCCGCCAAGGCAATAAATACCGACAACATAACCCAAAACTTTTTCATTTCGTTTTCCCCGGTGGGTTAAAAATAACATTTTCCTCCCGCTGGCACAGAAAGATCAAGCTCCACTTTATAAAATGCCCGTTATACACGTGTTTGCGCTTGTACTGGCGCTGTTGTGCGGCTAAGTCTCCGGGCGCATGTGGGGGAACAACAGCACGTCGCGGATTGAGGGCGAATCGGTAAACAGCATCACCAGCCGGTCTATGCCGATGCCTTCGCCGGCGGTGGGGGGCATGCCGTGTTCGAGAGCGCGGATGTAGTCTTCGTCGAAGTGCATGGCCTCCTCGTCGCCCGCTTCTTTTTCCTGCACCTGTTTGCGAAAGCGCTCGGCCTGATCTTCCGCGTCGTTCAATTCGGAAAATCCGTTGGCGATTTCGCGCCCGCCGATGAACAACTCAAAGCGGTCGGTGACAAACGGATCGTGCGCGTTACGGCGCGCCAGCGGCGATACTTCGACCGGATGCGCGGTGATGAAAGTCGGGTCCTTGAGCTTCGGCTCCACGGTTTTTTCAAAGATTTCCATCTGGATTTTTCCCACGCCATAGTTAGGCTTGAGAGGGATATTGAGCGCGGCAGCGGTTTGGCGCGCGCGCTCCAGCGTCTCCACATCCTCGGCTTTAAGCTGGGGATTAAAGCACAGGATGGATTCCTTGAGCGTCAGGCGTACAAACGGTTTGCCGAAATCATACGTCTCGCCTTGATAAACGATGCTGGTTTTGCCGTTGATCTCCTGCGCCAGCGCACGCAGCATTTCCTCGGTCAAATCCATTAGCTCACGGTAATCCGCGTAGGCCTGATAAAACTCCAGCATGGTGAATTCCGGATTGTGCTTGGTGGAGAGGCCTTCGTTGCGGAAATTACGGTTGATCTCGAATACGCGCTCATAGCCGCCCACCACCAGACGCTTCAAATACAGCTCCGGCGCCACGCGCAGGAATAACTGCATGTCGAGCGCGTGGTGATGCGTGACAAAGGGGCGCGCCGTGGCGCCGCCGGGGATGGCCTGCATCATCGGGGTCTCCACCTCCATGAACTGGCGCGCCTCAAGAAACTGGCGGATGAAGGAAACGATGCGCGAGCGGGCGTGAAACGTGCGGCGCGCCGGCTCGTTCATGATGAGGTCCAGGTAACGCTGACGGTAGCGCGTTTCCTGATCCACCAGGCCGTGAAATTTTTCCGGCAGCGGACGCAGCGCCTTGGTCAGCAGACGGATGTCGTCCACGCGCACCGAAAGCTCGCCGGTCCTGGTTTTAAACAGCACGCCCTCCGCGCCGAGGATGTCGCCCACATCCCACTTTTTGAAGTCTTCGTATACCTCGCTCAACACGTCGCGTTGCACGAACAACTGGATGCGCCCCGACATGTCCTGCAACTGGGCAAAGCTCGCCTTGCCCATCACGCGCTTGGCCATCATGCGCCCGGCGATTTTGACCCGCACCGGCTGCGCTTCCAGCGCGGCGTTGTCCTTCTCCCCATACTCGGCGTGCAGCTCGCCCGCCAGTACGTTGCGCCTGAAATCAACCGGGAACGGATCGCCTTTCTCGCGCAGCGCGGCGAGCTTGGCGCGGCGCTGGGCGATTTCGGCGCTTTCGTCAGAAGGGATGTTGTTATTTTTGTCGTTCATATTAATTGAATCTTTACCTCGCCACTCGCTACTGGCCACTCGCTACTTGTTTCTTCAAACTCGCCTCGATAAAGTCATCCAGATCGCCGTCCAGCACCGCCTGGGTGTTGGCCTTTTCCACGCCGGTGCGCAAATCCTTGATGCGTGACTGGTCGAGCACGTAAGAGCGTATCTGGCTGCCCCAGCTGATATCCGATTTTGCTTCTTCCAGCGCCTGGCGCTCGGAGTCGCGCTTTTTCATTTCCAGTTCGTAAAGCTTTGCCTTCAACTGGCTCATCGCCGTGGCGCGATTCTTGTGCTGCGAGCGGTCGCTCTGGCACTGCACCACGATATTGGTCGGCAGGTGCGTGATGCGTATCGCCGACTCGGTGCGGTTCACATGCTGCCCGCCCGCGCCGCTCGCGCGATAGGTGTCTATGCGCAGGTCTGTGGGGGCGATGTCAATCTCCACGCTCTCATCCACCTCAGGATAGACGAATACCGAGGCAAACGAGGTGTGCCTGCGATTGCCGGAATCGAAGGGCGACTTGCGCACCAGGCGGTGCACGCCGCTCTCGGTGCGCAGCCAGCCGTAGGCGTACGGCCCCGCAAACTTGATCGTTGCGCCCTTGATGCCCGCGACTTCGCCCGGTGACTCGTCTATCACCTCCACGTTGAAGCCGTGCCGCTCGCCCCAGCGCAGATACATGCGCAGCAGCATTTGCGCCCAGTCCTGCGCCTCGGTGCCGCCGGAGCCGGACTGGATATCCATGTAGGCGCTGGCGCTGTCCATCTTGCCGGAGAACATGCGCTGGAACTCCAGCGCCGCCAGCTCCTGCTCCGCGCGCGCGAGATCGCCTGCCACGGATTCGACCGCCCCGGCGTCGTTCTCCTCCGCCGCCAGCTCCAGCAGCTCGCGCGCCTCGTTGAGATGCGCGCCGAGACCGCCCAGCGTACTTACGATAGCCGCAAGCTGCGTGCGCTCGCGCCCCAGCTCTTGCGCGCGCTCCGCGTTGCTCCACAATTTCGGATCGGCAAGCTCGCGCTCGACTTCCGTCAGGCGCTCGGTTTTGCGGTCGTAGTCAAAGATACCCCCGTAGCACTTCAAAACGCTGCTGCATATCCTTGATGCGCGCGTGGAGGGGAGCGAGTTCGAGCATGACCTTCCTTTCCATCTCTGGCAAAATGCTGATTTTAACACAGAGCATCCCGCGCCATGGAAATCATCATCACCCGCAGCATCGAAGCGTGGCTGCTGCCGCCCGGCGGCCTGTTACTGGTTTTTATCCTGGGTTTTTACCTGCTGCAAAAACACAAGCGCTTTGGTCTTACGCTGTTCGGCGCGGCGCTGCTCAGCCTGTATGCATTGAGCACGCCGTTCGTGGCGCACCGGCTGCTGGCGTGGGCGGAGAGCTATCCGGCGTTAACTCCGGAGGTGAGCAATGCGGAAGGCGCACAGGCCATCGTGCTGCTCGGCGGCGGACGCTACTCCGGCGCGCCCGAATACGGCATGGACACGGTGGGCATGGAGGCGCTGGAACGGGTGCGCTATGCGGCGCGGCTGCACCGGCAAACCGGCTTGCCCATTATCGTCTCCGGCGGCGCGCCTCTCGGCGAAGCCACTACCGATGCAATCTTGATGCGCGATGCGCTCCATGAATTCGGCGTCACCGAGGTGTGGCTGGAAGATCAAAGCCGCAACACGGCGGAAAACGCGCGCTTCAGCAAAGACCTGCTCGCGCAGCGCGGAATGAACAAAGCCTACCTCGTCACCCATGCCACGCACATGGCGCGCTCGGTATGGGCCTTCGAGCGCGCCGGCGTGGCGGTGATCCCCGCACCCACGCACTTCCTGTCACTGCGCGACCCCGCCCTGCCCGCCCATTTTCAATGGCTGCCGGACGCAGGGGCTTTGCAATCCAGCCGCATCGCATTGCGCGAGCAGTTGGGCAGGCTCTGGTACTGGGTGCGTTATTAGCTTTCAGCGCCCTCAGCGAACATCAGTTGTTAAATAGACCAAGTGGATACATACAGTAGAGTACATTACAATGTCTGTAATCGCAGGAGAGCCATATGCAAACCATAAAACAAATTGTTCACGATATCGCCGACCACCTGCCCGATCAAGCCACTTGGGACGACGCCATGTACGCCCTCTATGTGCGCCAGAAACTGGCGCGCTCACAGCAGGCAGCGGAGGAGGGCAAAGTGACGTCGCAGGAAGAAATGGAAAAGCGCTATCTGAATCATGCGCGTTGAGTGGTCTGACGTTTTGAGGACGCGCGCGATGGGGAACCCGTTACGGACGTTGATTTCGCAAAGCTCGCTGAGCGAGCAAGACTTAGAACGCCTCGAATTGGAAGCGCTACGCTTAAGAGAGCGGTACTTGTCCAATCCGCAGTGCCCGAAGTGGTACAGGGACAGGGCGGGCAACATGACATTCTGGAGGCAGTTTCACGGCTCGCAGCCGATGGTGGGTTAGCTCGTGTAGGGCACAATAAGCGAAGCACATTGCGCCGGATGTGTTGACAGTTTCACCATCATCCCTTCATAACCCATCAATCATCGTTCTCATTTCCATCCGGCGCATTACGGCTTGCGCCTAATGCGCCCTACGTTTGCTTTTTAAAGGGTTCTGACCCGTTAAATCTGGCAATACAAAAAGCCATACGATAGTATGGGATCTATAACATAGAAGTAACCGGCCGATCTACGTCCTTTTTAAAGGGCTTTGACCCCTTAATTGGACCCCTTTAATTGAGTGCCGACGTCGGGTGGAGCGCCTCGTTGGGCGGCGATGTGTCAAGGTGAGACCACCCTGAACCAATCCCGCATAACTTGCCGAACTCGGTCAATTTCTTCGTCAGTAATATTCGACATGTGGCAAATGGTGTTCCGCAGGTGTGCAATATGTCTTGCCTCTTGAACAAGAGCCTTGTCACGGACAATGTCCTGAAAGTAATCCTTCCAGCAATGGTCTATTACTCTCAGCAACTGAGGATATGTCATTAGGGCCGATTTATCTCTCGAACCCAATGCCATCCATCCCTTGAGTTCCTCGTTGTCCTCTAGTTTCTCGACTTCCTCTTGAACATCAGCAGGTATCTTCTCCCACCAGGTCTCTTGGCCGTCGCTAGCAAGAACCTCGACTACGAACTGGCGGAGATAATTCTCAAACACGAAGAATAACCGGAAGCCCAACGCCGCCGAGTTTGCTTCTTTAACAGCCTCAGGTATTGCCGTTGATAGGTCGTATGTGTCGGAGATATGTAATGGTTCCGCGTGCGCGACCTCTGGAACCAAGCCGATCGTCTTTGTTGCGGTTTGTCCCAGCATTACGAATAGCGCTAGGCGTCCATCATTTATCATTTGAACACCTTCCGGACTGCATTGAAGATGTTCATATACGTCTCTTCCGAACCATTCGACGGAAGGTGGATTTGAATGTTGTAGTGGAATTCCGGTCTCATCCCCTGAAATGACATGCCACCTCGACTGACTTCATCTGCTTGCTTCTCCTTGTCGATTTTCTTCTCCTTCTCCGCTGTTGTTTCTCCGCCTTCTTCTTTCAGAAGAGAATCCGACTCAAAGTCTGAAACAGCAAGCAATGCTTTAAATGTACCGACGATTTTCGAGGTTGTACCACTGTCCGACCCCGCAACCTGCGCCACAAGTCCCTTTAGTTCCTGGCCTTCTAACTTATGGGCATTTTCGTTTGCGGAGAATAATCCTTCATACGCTTCTCGAACTCCTCTTGCGATTTCGATACCTGCAACCTTTTCATTCTTTAAAGCGGCATAACGTGGTGTTGGCCTTCCCGAATTGTCGATAAAACCAAGCGACTTTAGTAGTGTTATTAAAGAGCGATCACCACTACTTTTTAGCCCAAGGGTTTCATTTAAGTACTTCTGCGTGAAAGACTCAGGCACTTTGGCAGCGCGAATCTTCTCAAAGAGCACCCCAACATTTTTGTATGTAGGCAGATACGGTAGTTCTTGTGGCATTTCACCCTCCCTTTATTTGGACCATTTAAAGCGTACAGATTGCCACCCAACTAAAAGCCCGCGTAGGGCGCAATAACCGAAGGGCATTGCGCCGAATATAATGCCACTTCCACCATCGCTACTTTCATAACCCACCAATCACCATTCCCGTTTTCATCCGGCGCATTACGGCTTGCGCCTAATGCGCCCTACGCATGCTGTATAGGCTGGATTAAACGCTTTATTTTGTTTCATGGCAAGAGGGGCGCGGTGATGTATCAGGCGCGTGCTTTCAAGTAGTTATCGAGCGCCGCCAGGCGCTCCGGTGTGCCGATGTCGAACCAAGCGCCGGAATAAAATTCGCCCGTCACTTGTCCCGCCTTCATTGCTTTGCGCAGCAGCGGTGCGAGCGGGAATTTTCCGGGGTGGCAATCCGTGAACAATTCCGGGCGATACACGCCGATGCCGCTGTAGGTGAGTTTGTCCTGCCCTCTTGCGCCGGAGTTGTCATGGACGCGTCCGCCTTCCAATACAAAATCACCTGCTTGATGATGCGCGGGGTTGTTCACCAATACCAGGTGAGCTAAACCCTCCGGTTCACGCGGCAGGCGTTCGAGTGGGTAATCGCTCCAGATATCGGCGTTGACCACCGCAAAGGGCTGCTCGCCCAGCAAGGGCAGTGCGTTGAAAATTCCGCCGCCGGTTTCCAGCGGCTCCGCGCCTTCCGCCGCGTAGCGGATGCGCACGCCGTAGCGTTGACCGTCGCCCAATGCGGCCTTGATCAGCGCGCCTTGCCCCGCGTGATTGATGATGAGGTCATGAAAACCCGCGCGCGCCAGGGCATGGATGCGGTGCTCGATGAGGGTGGAACTGCCGGCGCGCAGCAGTGGTTTGGGCGTATGATCGGTGAGCGGGCGCATGCGTTCGCCCTTGCCCGCCGCGAGTATCAGCGCCTTCATGCGGCCATGCCTTGCAGCTTAGGGAGTACGCGGTGACGCAGCAGATCGTGCAGCCACTGCAACTCTTCATAGCGCGCGCTTGCCGCAACGATGTAGTTGAGCGTGCGCGGAATATCCTTGAGATAATCGGGCTTGCCGTCGCGGATATTGAGGCGCGCGAAGATGCCCGCGGCCTTGAGATGGCGCTGCACGCCCATCCAGTCGAACCAGCGGGTGAATTGCGCGGCATCGTCTTGCGCCAGCAGGCCCGATGCCAGCGCGCATTGGCGGTACTGTTCCATCCAGCCATGCACGCGCGGTTCCGGCCAGGCGATGTAGCAGTCGCGCAACAGCGAAACGAGATCGTAGGTGATGGGGCCGACGACCGCGTCCTGAAAATCCAGAATGCCGGGGTTGTTGTGCTGCGTCAGCATCAGGTTGCGCGAGTGGTAGTCGCGGTGCACCGGCACGCGTGGCTGTTCCAGGGCGCTCTGCGCGAGATGGGCAAACGTGTGTTCCAGACTTTGCAGTTGCGCATCGTCCAGGGTGATGTGCAAATGGCGCGTGAGCAGCCAGTCGCGGAATAAATGCATCTCGCGCATCAGCAGGGCTTCGTCATAAGGGGGCAGATGTGCCTGCCGCGCTACATCGGGGCGGGTTTGCAGCGCCAGCAACGCGTCCAGCGCGTCGCCATACAGCCGCTCCACGCTGGCGTCATTGAGCACATCGAGATATTGCACCGAGCCGAGATCGGTGAGCAGAAGAAACCCCTGCTCCAGGTCCGCCTCCAGCACCTGCGGCACGTTGAGCCCCGCTCCATGCAGGGCGCGCGCGATGGCGATATAGGAGCGGCAGTCTTCGTGCGCGGGCGGCGCGTCCATGACGATGCGCGTTTGACCGTCCCAGCGCACGCGGAAGTAGCGCCGGAAGCTCGCGTCGCTGGAGGCCGGGGTGATGTCAAAGCGGGGGATGCCCACATCGCGCGTGAGCCAGCGTTGCAGTTGTTCAAGGCGTCCAGGCATGGGCGTGTTGGGGGCGAAGGCGGATGGTTTTACCGGCAAAAGATTGATTAGCGAACCATTTTATGCCATTTTAAGGCAGTTTATTCACAACAAGAGCCAGAATGCGCCGCACTCTATATAAACTGGGCTTGATCTGCCTGTTGCTCGGGGCCGGCTATTCCCCCGCGCAGGGCGCGGATTTCACCGACTCCGAATGGGCGCTGTGCGGCGAGCCCGGCCATATGCCTGCGCCGCGCCCCACCGCCCAAGAGCTGGAACAGGCCGAAACCCGTTTGAGCGCGGACCAAAGCGAGGTGCTGGGCAAGGAGATATTCAATTTCAGCGGCGACGTGGAAGTGCGCCGCGCGGATCAGGAGCTTTATTCCGACCGCGCCCGGTACAACCGCTCCGACGCCACCGTGGAGGCCGAGGGCAACGTGCGTTACCTGCAAAGCGGCCTGGGGGTGGACGCGGATTCCGCCTTCTTTAATCTTGATACGCGCGAGGGCAAGGCGGACAACGCGCGTTACCGCATCGCCGAAAAACACGCGCGCGGCGAGGCCGGCACGGTGCTGCTGGAAGGGCGCGATCGGACGCGGCTTAAAGACGCCACCTACACCACCTGCAACCCGGACAAGGAAGACTGGCTGCTGCACTCCAGCGACATCAAGCTGGATCATAAAGAAGGCGTGGGCGTGGCGCGCAACGTGTGGGTCGGCTTCAAGGGCGTGCCGATCTTCTACAGCCCCTACATGAGTTTTCCGCTCGATGACCGGCGCAAGTCGGGCTTTCTCACCCCCAGCTTCGGCACCAGCAATGAAGTCGGCACGGACATCCGCATCCCCTACTATTTCAATCTCGCGCCCAACCGCGACGCCACGCTCGCGCTGCGCAACACCACGCGCCGCGGCCAGCAGGTGCTGGGCGAGTTCCGCTATCTCTACCCCACCAATCAAGGCGAGATGAATCTGGGCTATCTGCCGGATGACGACATCGCGGGCCGGGACCGTAAACTGTTCACCTTCCGCGACCAGGGCCAGTATGGCGCGCGCTGGAGCAGCCGTATCAATTTCAATTACGTGTCGGATCCCAATTATTTCGAACAACTGGGCGATGACCTGAAAACCGCCAGCGTCACGCACGTGGAGCGGCTGGGCGAGATCACTTACCGCAGCGATCTATGGACGGCGACCGGACGTTTACAGGCCTATCAGACCGTGGACCGGACGATTTCCGCCAGTTCACGCCCTTATCAGCGTCTGCCGCAATTGCTGTTCTCCGGAAATCTGCCCAGCCAGACATACGGACTCAACTATTCGCTGAGCGGCGAATACGTGCGCTTTAACCAGGCTGGCAGCGTCACCGCCGACCGTATTGATCTGCAGCCGGGGGTGCAGCTGCCGTTCAGCACGCCCGCCGCCTACCTCACGCCGGCCTTAAGCCTGCGCCACACGCAATATGCCTTCAA
Source organism: Gammaproteobacteria bacterium (assembly GCA_003599485.1). Lineage (GTDB taxonomy): Bacteria > Pseudomonadota > Gammaproteobacteria > SURF-13 > SURF-13 > SURF-13. The sequence goes on along the minus strand of QZKM01000021.1, from coordinate 21,339 downwards.
CAACCGGAGCGGTGGTTTGGACAACCATGCCTCGCGCACGGTGCCGGTGGCGAGCCTCGACAGCGGCGTGTTTTTCGAGCGCAATACGGACTGGGGCGGCACGCCGCTGACTCACACCCTGGAGCCGCGCCTGTATTATCTGTACGTGCCGTTCCGCAGTCAGTCGGAACTGCCCATCTTCGACAGCGGCACGCTGGATCTGGGTGTCTTGTCCAACCTGTTTCAGACCAACCGCTTCAGCGGCGTGGACCGCGTAGGCGACGCCAATCAAGTGACCTACGCGCTCACCTCACGCCTGCTGCACGGGGAAAGCGGCGCGGAATTGCTGCGCGGCGGCATCGGGCAGATTCACTATTTCCGTAACCGCGAGGTCACGCTCCCCGGCGGCGGCGTGGAACGCACCGTCACTTCGAACATCGTGGGGGAACTTTCCTCCACGGACCTCGTCCAACATTGGCGCGCCAACGCCGGCGTGGTGCTGAACAGTCAAACCGACGACTTTGACAAGGCCACCCTCGGCCTGCGCTATAACCCGGACAAATACCGCGTGCTCGACCTCTCCTACCGCTTCCAGCGCGACTCGCTGGAGCAAACCGACGTCTCCGCGTTGTGGCCGCTGGCGCGCAACGGAGAACGGCAGTGGAACGCGGTGGCGCGCTGGAACTATTCACTCAAGGATAATCTCACGCTGGAGGCGCTGGGCGGGGTGGAATACGACACCTGCTGCTGGACCGTGCGTGCCGCCGTGCGGCGCTTCCTCAACAGCACCGCGGGCGAAACCAATGACACCATCTTGCTGCAACTGGAGTTGAAGGGCCTGTCGCGCGTTGGACACAAGGAATACAAGAAGGGCCTCACCGGCCTGCTTGACCCCGTTAGTTACCAGCAGTAGTACCGCCTGGCCGTGCGCATGAAGCTGTTGCCGCTCACCCTTTTTTTTGCGTTGACCTGCGTCATCGGCTCCGTGGCGGGCGCCGAACGCACCCCTGTCGTGGAACTGGATCACGTGCTGGTGGTGGTCAACGACGACGTTATCACGCAAAGCGAACTCAACGCCGAGATCGCCACCATCAGCGCGCAACTGCGCCAGCAAAACACCGCCCTTCCGCCCGCGGATATGCTCAACAAGCAGGTGCTGGAGCGCCTGATCCTCAAACGCCTGCAACTGCAACTGGCCGGCAGCATCGGCATCCGCGTGGACGACGACACGCTCAACCGCGCCATCAGCACCATCGCGCAACAGAACAAACTGTCGCTGGCGGAATTCCGCGACGTGCTGGAGAAGGACGGCTTCAGTTTCCCTGTATTCCGCGAACGCATCCGCGAGGAAATCATCATCAACCGCCTGCGCCAGCGCCAGGTGGACAGCCGTGTCACCGTCACCGAGCAGGAGGTGGACAATTTTCTCTCCAACCGGCAACGCCAGAGCACGGAGGGCGCGGAAGAATACCGCGTGGCGCAAATCCTGATCGCTCTGCCGGAGGCGGCGAGCCCGGAACAGATTGACAAGGCGCGGCAGAAGGCCGGTGAAGTGCTGAAAAAACTGCGCGCCGGCGCGGATTTCAGCGAAACCGCGGTCGCCGTGTCGGACGACCAACAGGCGCTGCAAGGCGGTGATCTCGGCTGGCGCACCGCTTCACAACTGCCCACATTGTTCGCGGACCTGACGATCAAAATGCAGCCGGGCGAAATCAGCGAACCGTTGCGCAGTCCGAGCGGTTTTCACATCATCAAGCTGATCGAAAAGCGCGGCGAAACCGCGCACATCGTCCAGCAGACTCAGGCGCGTCATATCCTGATTCGCACCAATGAGATTACCGCGGACAGCGACGCGCAAACGCGTTTGCAGCAGCTCAAGCAGCGCATCGAGGGGGGCGATGATTTCGCCGCGCTCGCCACATCCCACTCCGAAGACCCGGCCACCGCCGTCAATGGCGGCAGTTTGGGCTGGGTAAGCCCCGGCGACGTGGACACGCAGTTTGAAGAAGTGATGCACAGCCTCAAGCCGGGCGAGGTGAGCGCGCCGTTTCAGACCCAGTTTGGCTGGCATATCTTGCAGGTATTGGACCGGCGCGAACACGACAGCACGCGGGAGTTCAACCGCTCCAAGGCACGCGAGGCGATCCGCAACCGCAAGATCGAGGAACAAACCCAGGCCTGGCTGCGCGCCCTGCGCGACGAGGCGTACGTGGAATATAAGACTGAGGATGAGTAGCAAATGACACGTGGCAAGTGACAGGTATAAAGTAGCAAAATAAAACGTCTTCAAATAGAGTGTTATCCTGTACTCCTCGTTACTTACCACTTGCTACTGTCGTATTAAATGATTCGCCTCGCCCTCACCCCTGGAGAGCCCTCCGGCATCGGCCCTGACTTGTGCGCGCAAATTGCACAGCAGACTTTCCCTGCCGAGATCATCGCCGTATGCGACCCTGCGCTGCTGGAGCAGCGCGCGCGGCTGTTGAAGTTGCCGCTGCGCGTGGAATCATTCGACCCCCGCGCCGCGCGCGCCGCCGCCGCGCCCGGCGTCATCAAGGTCATGCCCGTCGCGCTGGAGCGGGAAACCGTTCCCGGCAAACCGGATACGGTAAATGCGCCTTACGTGCTGGAAACCCTGCGGCAGGCCGTGCGCGGCTGTCTGGACGGCGCGTTTGACGCACTGGTCACCGGCCCGGCGCACAAGGGCGTGATCAATGACGCGGGTTTGCCCTTCACCGGCCACACCGAGTTTCTCGCCGGACTCACGCACAGCGCGCAGCCGGTGATGATGCTCGCCTCCGGCGCGTTGCGCGTAGCCCTGGCCACCACCCACCTGCCCCTGAAAGACGTGAGCGTGGCCATCACCGCGCCGCGCCTTACGGCGGTGCTGCGCGTGCTGCATCATGATCTGCAAACGCGCTTCGGCATCGTCAATCCGCGCATCCTGGTATGCGGTCTCAATCCGCACGCCGGCGAGGACGGACATCTGGGACGCGAGGAGATCGAGATCATCGAACCCGTGCTGCAACAACTGCGCGGCGATGGCATGAGCCTGACCGGCCCGCTCGCCGCCGACACCCTGTTCACCCCGAAATATTTAAATGACGCCGACGCCGTGCTCGCCATGTATCACGACCAGGGCCTGCCGGTGCTGAAATATCAGGGCTTCGGCAAGGCGGTGAATATCACGCTGGGGTTGCCCATCATCCGCACCTCGGTGGATCACGGCACGGCGCTGGAGCTTGCGGGAACGGGCCGGGCCGGGAGCGGCAGCCTGGAGGCCGCACTGCGCGTCGCGCTGGAGATGGTCGCCCGATGCAAAAGCACCTAGGACACGCTGCGCGCAAACGCTTTGGGCAGCACTTCCTCCATGACCAGACGGTGATACAACGCATCGTCGCGGCGCTTCATCCCCAGCCGGGCGATCACCTGGTGGAGATCGGGCCGGGGCGCGGCGCCCTCACCCGCCCGCTGCTCGCGGCCGTGGGCGCGCTGGATGTGATTGAACTGGATCGTGACCTGATTCCCCTGCTCCAGGCGGAGTGCGCCGGGATGGGCGAACTGCGCATTCATCAGGCCGATGCGCTGAAGTTTGACTTCACCGCACTGGTCAAACATGGCGAGCGGCTGCGCATCGCCGGCAACCTGCCCTATAACATTTCCACCCCGCTGTTGTTTCACCTGCTCGATCATGCGCACGCAATACAAGACATGCACTTCATGCTGCAAAAGGAGGTGGCGCAGCGCATGGTGGCCGCTCCCGGCGGCAAGGACTACGGGCGCTTGAGCGTGATGCTGCAATACCGCTGCGAGATGGAAAAACTCTTCACCGTGGGCGCGGGCGCATTCAGCCCGCCGCCCAAAGTGGAGTCGGCCGTGGTGCGCATCATCCCGCGCGCGCAGCCCGCCGTGCATCTGGACGATGAAGCCGCCTTCGCGCGCGTGGTCAGCACCGCCTTCGCCCAGCGCCGCAAGACCCTGCGCAACAGCCTCAAAACCCTGCTCACCGGACAGCAAATCCGCGCGCTGGGCATTGCCCCCGATGCGCGCGCCGAACAACTGTCTCTGGATCAATTTGCCTTGCTGAGTAACGCGCTTCACGCGCGCTAATGCAAGGTATAAGGCACGGATAACGTAAAGGGCGGGATGGGGGCGTCGAACCTGGCGCCGTCGTCGGCGACCATTTGATAGCTGCCCTGCATGAAGCCGACCGGGGTCTCGATCATGGTGCCGCTGGTGTACTGGAAGCCCTCGCCGGGGCGCAGGTAAGGTTGTTCGCCCACCACGCCGTCGCCGCGCACTTCCTGCGCCTTGCCGTTGGCGTCGGTGATGACCCAATGGCGCGTGAGCAGCTTGGCGGGCACCGTGCCGAGGTTGCGGATGGTCACCGTATAGGCAAACACAAAGCGGTTCTGCTCCGGCTCGGACTGTTCATCCAGATAGCCGACCTGAACATCCACCTTGATATAGTGTGGCGACACTTCACTCATGGTCTCGAATCTAAATTCATCGTTTTCAAAGACGCCCTTCTATTTCAGCGCAAGATGCACGGCAACGCAAGCGCGATGATTACAATCCGGCCGCCGCCAACGCCGCACCCATCAGGCCAATCCTGGGGTTAAGCACAACGCGCACCGGCATGGCGCGGGCGATATCCGACATGCGTCCTTTGCCGTTAAAAGCGTGCATAAAAGAGCCGGACTGAAGCTGACTGACAATGCGCGGGGCTATTCCCCCGGCAATATAGACCCCGCCGCGCGCCAGGGTAATGAGCGCAAGATCACCGGCATAGGCCCCGTAGATACGGATGAACATGTCGAGCGCTTCGCGCGCCAGTTCTTCTTCACCACGCGCGGCGCGGGCAGTGATCTCCGCCGCGCGCGCGTCACCCGTGTCATCAGCGCCATGCGCCTTTCCAGAGCGCGAAGCGAGAAAATCATAAATACGCACCAGTCCCGCGCCGGACAAAATGCGTTCGTACGACACCCGCCCATAGTGCCCGCTTAACCAACGCAGCAGTTCCGACTGTAATTCATCAAGCGGAGCAAACGCCGCATGCCCGGCCTCGGTGGCCATGGCTTGAACGTGCGTATTCTTCCCAATCAGCAGGGCTGCACCGAAGCCTGTCCCCGCCCCGGCGACAAGCCGCGGCGCGTCCGGCAAAGGCTCACCCCGTTGCAGGATGACGAGATCATCGGGTTCGAGCGCCTCGATACCATAGGCCGCCGCTTGAAAGTCATTGATGAGTCTCACCCTGGGGGTATGCAGAACATCCGCCAGAGCGCGTGTTTCCAGACGCCACGGCAAATTGGTGAGTTGCGCGCTTTGCCCGTGCGCATTGCCGGAAACAGGGCCCGCCACGGCGAGACAGGCGGCATCCAGTGCGGACAGCGCGGCCTCATGCAGGAATCCCTTGAGCATCGCCGCAACATCCGTATATGCGCGGCTGGCGTATTCCTGTTGATACACAACGTGTCCGCGCACGGACGGGCGGTCGAATTCGCTGATCTGCAACAGCGTCTTGGTGCCGCCGATGTCCCCCGCAAGCACTCTCATGACGCGGGCGGCAACAGCGATGCGGCGGCGGCATCCAGATACCATTCCATTTCATGCGCGGGTTTAATCATTTGCACCGGCAAGGCCGCTGCGCCCGGGGCTGGCGCAAACGCCTGCGCCACGGTCTTGGCTTTCCCTTCTCCGGCCACGAGCAACTGGATATGCCGCGCCTGGTTGATAACGGGAAAAGTGACGCTGATGCGCCACGATTTCCGGCTTTGCGCATAGACCGCCACCGCCAGCCTCTTGTCGCGCAACGCCTCGCCGCTGGCCGGAAACAGCGAGGCGATATGCCCGTCCGGCCCCATGCCCAGCATCATGAGATCCAGCCAGGCGCCTCCGTCTGCGGCGCGCGGCGCGTTTATATCCAGCACGCGCGAGTAAGCGGCGGCGCGCTCGCGCACATAGGCGAGATCAGCCTCGATGGCGTGTATCTGCGACGATGGAACCGGCACGTGATTCAACAGGGCCTCGCTCGCCATGCGGTAATTGCTGTCTGGATGATCGTGCGGCACGCAGCGTTCATCAGTGAAATAAATGTGTACCTTACTCCAATCTATACGCGATGAAAATGCATTGCACGCCAGATGTTGATAGAGACGGTATGGCGTAGTCCCGCCTGATAGCGCGACGTGGAACGCACCGCGCGCGGCTATCGCCTCGGCGCACAGCGACACCCAGCGCTCCGCCGCGGCGCGGCCGAGTGCTTCGAGATCGTCAAAGACACGGAGAGCAGGGGGCATGGTTTATCCGGTGTGACCGAAATATCAGATTTTTGTGATGATAACGTGATCGGCGCCGGTTAGCATGGTCCCAAGGCAACAAGTATTGGGGGATTGCATGAAGATTATAGCCAGAAATCTGGCCCTTCTTATATTGGTCGTGTCTGCCGGATCTGGCATCCGCTTGAATACGGCCATGGGCGAGATAGGCAACACCGGTGCGGTTGGTGTGGCTGCGCCGGAGATCGTGAGTCCCGTCTGGCTGAATAGTCCGCCATTACGGCTGGCCGATCTGAAAGGCAAGGTGGTGATGGTGGAATTCTGGACCTTCGGCTGCTCCAATTGCCGCAACGTGGAACCCTACATCAAACAGTGGCATGATAACTATGCCGCGCGTGGTCTTACCATCATCGGCGTGCACTCGCCTGAGTTCGAGCATGAAGGCAAGATTGAAAACGTCAAGCGCTACATCGCCGAACATCATATCCGCCACGCGGTCGCGCTCGACAACGATTTTTCCATCTGGAAAAGCTACCATAATCGTTTCTGGCCGGCGTTATATTTGATTGATAAACAGGGAATCATACGCTACACCCACATCGGCGAGGGCCACTATGCGGAAACCGAATGGCAGATTCAAGCATTGCTTGCGGAACGGTAACTCAACGCTGTGCTCTCTCGCGTTGGCCTTGCTGGCGCTACAGGCAGGCGTGGTGTTACCTGCGCGCGCACAAGACAGCATCGAAGTGGGACAGTTTTCGCTCGCCCAGGAAGGCGATGCCCATGCGCCGGATTGGGAACCGCTGTATTTCAAAAAAATACCCGCGCACACGGTTTACAGCCTGGTTAAGGATGACGATACCACGGTGGTCAAGGCCGTAAGCAACGCCGCAGCCTCCGGCCTCACTCGCAAAATCAGCATAGACCCGAAGCAGTATCCCGTCATCGAATGGCGCTGGAAAGTGGACAATGTCATTCAGAAATCAGATGTGGGGCGCAAAGCGGGCGATGATTACGCCGCGCGCATTTACATTACCTTCGCTTATGACGCGGATAAAATAGCGCTCGGCAGAAAAATCAAATACAAGACGGCGAAATTACTGTTTGGCAATGATACACCGGCCGGGGCGCTCAACTATATCTGGGAAAACAAAACGGCCAAAGATACGCTGGCGGACAACCCTTACACCGATTTCGTGAAAATGATCGTGATCGAAAACGCCTCTTCCTCTGCCGGGGAGTGGGTGACGGAGCGGCGTAACGTCTATGAAGACTACCGTCGCGCCTTCGGCGAGGAGCCGCCCCTGATCTCCGGTATCGCCATCATGACCGATACCGACAACACCGCTGAATCGGCAACCGCGTACTACGGCGACATTGTGTTCAAAAGTCAGGCGCAATAGCCTGTCAACAGCAGCCGCCCGCCGGATCACACGCCTGCGACGCACGAGGCAGGATGGGAGCGGCCGCGTGCACAGCGCCCTTGGTCTCGGCTGCGCTGCGTTTGGTACCGGCGGGGGCGCACCAGGTCACCGGCTCGCGCAGCACCGTGGGCGAGATGCCGATGAAGTCATTTTTGTACGGCCCTGCAGTAAGCAGTTGATAGGTGCGCTCGCACACCGCCATGCGCTCGCCGCGCACATAGACGTGGCCTTCATCGTCGGTAATGGACGCATAAGGGCCGCGGTAAATCACCGCGTGACCGTAATCGAAACAGGCCGTGCCCGCCCCCTTCATCGCGGTGAGCGTGACGGAGCGGAACTCGATGCCTTCCACCACCCGCCACGGCGCGGCGTCCCACTTGTCATAGGTCACGGCGAGAAAACCGGTCTCGGTAAAGGCGCGCAGAAACTCCTGTTCCTGGAACGCGCCGGAGATGCAGCCGCTCCACAAATCGGGGTTGGCCTTGAGGTGCGCGGGCACAGGCTCGTCGCTCACGATGTCGGAGATCGCCACGCGCCCGCCCGGTTTGAGCACGCGGAATATCTCACGCACCATTTGAGTCTTGTACGCGTCGTCCACCAGATTCAGCACGCAATTGGAGATCACCAGATCAACTGAATTGTCCGCAATCAGCGGCTGCGCCAGGCGTTGTCTGGCCTGCCAGGCGTGCAGCGCATCGAGATCGGTGGCGCTGCGTACCGGATGCGTTTTCAAGTAATGCTCCATCGCCTCCACGTCCAGCGCCAAATCCTCGATGCGTCCTTTGACAAAGCGCACCCTGTCGCCGCCCAGCTTGATCGCCATTTCCTGCTGATATTTACGCGCCAAGGCGAGCATGTCGTCGTTCATGTCCACGCCTATCACGCGGCCATTCTCCCCCGCCAGTTGCGCGGCCATGTAGCACACCTTGCCGCCGCCGCTGCCGAGATCGAGCACCACGTCGCCTTCTCGCACGTAGCGCGAGGGATCGCCGCAGCCGTAATCTTTTTCGATAATCTCGCGCGGCAACAGGGCAAGCAGCCCCTGGTCGTAATTGACCGGGCAGCACAGCGCCGCCTCGCGCTGTTTCGCCGCGCCGGAGTAACGTTCCACTACACTCAGTTGTGTATTCATGATTGTTGCATCTCCTCATTCAACGCGCCGCCGCAACTGCTGCCCTGTCCCGCGGTGCATCCATAACAATGGCCGCCGATGACAATCGGACGCCCTTCCAAATCCGTGTCCATCAATGCGGAAATGTGCGTGCGCGCCTTGCCGTTGATCCGCAACGGCAGATCCAGCATCTGGTTGAAATCGCAATCATACAGGTATCCCCGCCAGTCCACGCTGATGAGCGAGCGGCACATCACGCCGTCCAGATTGGCGTCCTGGTGCGCGTCCTGCAACAGCCGCATGTAGTCTTGATACCGGCCCTCCTTCTTCAGCACGGCGGCAAAGCGATTGATGGGCATGTTGGCAAGGGTGTAGAGACGATTAAATACGATACCGTAACGGCTAAACAGTTCGCGCTTGTAATCGCTTTCCAGCGCGGCTTGCGGAGGCGGAAGTGAGGGCCCGGCCGGGTTATAAACCAGATTAAGCGTCAGGCCGCCGTCTTCCGCGCCGTAACCCAGGCGGTTGAGTTTTTGCAGCGCACGCAGGCTGGCCTGGAATACGCCGTCACCGCGCTGCTTGTCCACATTGTCCTCCAGGTAGCACGGCAGCGAGGCGACGATCTCCACCTGGTGACCAGCGAGAAATTGCGCCATGTCCTCGTAGCCCGGCTGTTCCAGAATGGTAAGATTACAGCGATCCATGACGCGCACACCCTCACTGCGCGCGGCGATCACCAATTCCCTGAAGTGGGGATTCATCTCCGGCGCGCCGCCGGTAATATCCAGCGTGGTTATTTCCGCCGCGCGCAGATAATGTAACACCTGTTTTACCGTGTCGCGGCTCATCAATTCCCTGCGCTTCGGGCCTGCGTTGACATGACAGTGGGTGCATTGCTGGTTGCACACATAGCCGAGATTGACTTGCAGCGTGGTCAGCCGCGCGCGCCTGAGCGGCGGAAACGATGCCGTTTTGATTATAGGGTGCACCGCGCTCATACTCCATCTCCCGTGAAAATCCTCATCAGCCACAAACTCGCCGCCGCCATCAGCGCCGCCAACGGTAGAGTGATGACCCAGCCGAACAGTATCAGTTTCAACGCATCACGCTGATTGGGCCGTGCGCCGTCCGCCCAGCGCACCCCCATCAAGGAGCCGGTGCTGACATGTGTCGTGGACACCGGCAACCCGAGCGGCGTGGCGGCCAGCACCAGAAACGAGGTACCCACGTTAGCCGCCAAACCGTTGCGCGCATCCATCGCCGTCACCCGGTGGGCCAGCACCTGCAACACACGGTATCCGCCCCACAAACTGCCGCACATCATCATCAGCGTCACTGCCATAATCGGCCAAACAGCTTGTTGTTGTGAAACGGCCAACGGCAGACCGGGCGTGAGCGCGACGACCAGGATCAAGAAGGCGGATATCTTGGGCACGTCGTTCAGGCCACGCGCGAAGCTCGTGACACCGCTGGATAGCCAGTGCAGACCCACCCAGATTTTCTGCACCAGCGGCAATGGCAATTGACCGGCATTGTCGGCACAGAGGTAGGGATTTTTCTGCCACGCCTCTTTGTCGCAACAGCCCGGACTCCATGCCGGTATTTTCCTCTCGACATACCTTGCGCCCAGCAACAGCAGCCAGCACAGTCCGATGGCAATCACCGGGCTGAGCAGCAGCGGCAGCAATGCCTTGTTCGTCACCGCGGCGGTATGCAATCCGGCCGGCCCGGCAAGAAACAGCGCTGCGCCTACCACACCACCCAGCAGGGCATGGGTGGTGGACACCGGCAACCCCAATCGCGTCGCCAGCACCACCCACACCGTGGCGCCCGTCACTACACCGCCTACAAAGCCCATGCTTATTGGAAAGCCGGACTGCAAGAACCCGTCGCTGAAGGTACTGACCAGCGCCCCGCCCCACAGCACCGCCGCGCACCCGCCCAGCAGCGTGCAGATTGAGCCCCATGCGACGGCGCGCCGGGCATTGACTATACCGCTGCCAGCCAGCGTCGCCACGCCCTTGGCGACGTCGTTCGCGCCGTTCGCCCAGGCAAGCCCAAGCACCAGCAGTGACAGCACGAGCGCGGTGAACATTACTTATCCCCGGTATCCTGCGTCCTGAATTTCTTGATCATGACCGGTACCAGCGCAAACACGCCGAGCAAGGTAAACGCCGCCAAGGTCTCCCAGGATACGAGTTGCGCCGCCGATTCGATGCGCCCCAGCGACTGCCCCAGATTGGCGAATACAAAGCTCCCCGGAATAATGCCGATGGCGGTGGCGGCGACATAGGTGCGCAGGCTGATCGGTGTGAACGCGGGCGCAAGATTCACCAGCCAGAAAGGAAACAGGGGCACCAGGCGCAGGAACAGTAAATAGTGAAACGCATTCTCATGAAACCCGGCGATGATCTTTTTGATAAACCCGCCGGCGCGCCGCTGCGCGGCCTCGGCGAACAAATAGCGCGCGGCAAGAAACACCAGGGTCGCGCCCAGGGTCGCGGAAAACACGATCAGCGCCGTTCCTACCCAGCGTCCGAACAGCAGCCCCACCGCGAGCGACAGCACTACCGCCCCCGGCACGCTCAACGCCGTCGCGGCAGTATATATTGCCATTGAAGCCGCCAGCATCAGCGCGTAGTGCTCACCAGCGTAGGCCAGCAATTCGTCACGGTTCTGTTTAAGCGCCTCGAAACTCAGCCATTCATTTCCACCCAGCGTGAAAAAGGCCGCCAGTCCGCCGATAAACGCCAACGCAATAAGCCGCTTGATCCACCGCTCATACATGCTGCGTATCATGCCATGATTTTTATCACACATTTCTCACAAAAGTGTACTATTTTCCCGCCGTGGCGAGATTGCGCTTGGCGGGATAAACACTTTGCATTACGCTGTGCTGCAACACAGTGCAAGGAAATCATAGCATGGGCAAGCCGGAATTCGATTTGTGCGTCATCGGCGGCGGCGCGGCCGGGCTGGTGGCCGCCGCGGGCGGCGCAACGCTGGGGGCCAAGGTGGCGCTGGTGGAAAAACACCGCCTGGGCGGCGACTGTCTTTATTACGGCTGTGTGCCGAGCAAGAGTCTACTGCACGCGGCGAAAATCGCGCACACCGTGCGTAACGCGCACCGTTTCGGCGTGGAGTGTTCTCCACCCGTCGCGCATCTGGGCGAGGCCATGCGCCATGTACAGGACGTCATCAAAGGCATTGAACCCAACGACAGCCCGGAGCGCTTCCGTTCCCTCGGCGTGGAAGTGATCTTCGGCGCCGGTCAATTCATCAGTCCATGCGCCTTTCAGGTGCAGGGCAGAACCCTCACGGCGAGGAATTTTGTTCTGGCCACCGGCTCACGTCCCAACGTTCCATCACTGCCCGGACTGGAAAACATTCCTTACCTTACCAACGAAACGGTCTTTTCTTTACAGGGGCCGGCGCCGAGCCTGATTGTACTCGGAGCGGGCCCCATCGGCGTGGAAATGGCGCAGGCGTTCGCGCGCCTCGGCACGCGCGTCTTTCTGGTGCAGCGTGGCGCGCACATCCTGTCCAACGAGGACCACGATCTGGCGCAGGTGGTGGCCGAGAGTCTCCGTAAAGACGGCGTTGAATTGCACACCGGTTGCACGCCGCAACGCGTGGAAAGCGACAGCGGCGGCATACGTCTGCACCTCAGAACGGTGGCCGGCGATGCAAAAATCGTCACCGCCACGCACATACTGGTCGCCAACGGGCGCAAGGTCAACGTGGATAATCTGGGGCTGGAAAGCGCGGGTGTGCGCCTCGAAAACGGCCGTCTGGTGACGGATCGCCGCCTGCGCACCACGAACAAGCGCATCTATGCCTGCGGCGACGTGGTGGGTTCATATCAGTTTACCCATATGGCGGAACATCATGCGGGCGTAGTACTGCGCAACACCCTGTTTCATCTCCCGGCCAGGATAGAGCAGCGTGTCGTCCCCTGGTGCACCTTCACCGATCCGGAACTGGCGCGCGTCGGAATTTCCGAAACGGAAGCCAAACAACAAGGCATTGAACATCGCGTATATACTTTTCCCTTTCATGACATAGACCGCGCGCGCACCGAAGATGAAACGCACGGCTTCGCCAAGATCATCACCGCGCCCAATGGACGTCTGCTCGGTGCGGCGCTGGCCGGCGCGCATGCCGGTGAACTGATACACGAGTGCGCGCTCGCGCTGTCAAAAAACATGAAGGCCGCGGATTTATCCAAGGTCATCCATGTCTACCCCACACTGGCGCAGATCAACCGGCGCGTGGCCGATCAGCGGCTCAAGGAGGGGCTCACGCCGGGCGCAAAGAAATGGATCAAGCGGATATTCCGATTGCGCGGTTAAGGAACTTATTGGCGATTCTGAAAACCAATCAGGTTGACCGGAACAGAATGCCGGGCTTGATATATGTTCAAGGAAAGGGCTGTGGCAGCATCAGCAAAAGGTTACATATTGGCGGGCGCGGCGGGGCTGCTGATCAGTTCCTGCGCGGCGCCGGGCCACAACAATGACCAGACGACTGAGGTAAAGAAAATCCGTTGCGCGGAGGTAAACGCCTGCCGCGGGAAAGGCGACTGCGCCAGCGGCAACCAATGCAAGGGCAGCAACAGTTGCAAAGGCCGGGGCTTTCTCAGGCTGACGCCGGAGCAATGCGAGGCGGCGAAAGAAGCCGTCCAGCAGCAAGGCCCGTTCGATTTTTAAGCCGGCTCACGTGAGCGAACAGCACAAAACCCATCCCCACCTCGGCTTCGGCCTGGGCCTGCGCACCGCGCACTATCAGACTATACTCAATGAGCGCCCTCACGTTGACTGGTTTGAGATACTGTCGGAGAACTACATGGTGGCGGGCGGAAAGCCGCTGCATTTCCTGGAGCGCATCCGCGCGCAGTATCCGCTGGTGATGCACGGCGTCTCGCTCTCCATCGGCAGCACGGACCCTCTCAACAAGGATTACCTGCGTGATCTTAAAACCCTCGCGCAACGCATCGAACCGCGCTGGATCTCCGATCACCTGTGCTGGACCGGCGTGCAGCGCAAAAACATGCACGATCTTTTACCGCTGCCCTACACCGAAGAGGCGCTGAGACACGTGGTTGAGCGCATCGGACAAGTGCAGAATTATCTGGGCAGGCGCATCCTGATTGAAAACGTCTCCAGTTATCTTGCCTACACCGGCTCCGAGATGACTGAATGGGAGTTCATGCGCGCCGTGGCGGAAACGGCGGACTGCCTGTTGCTGGTGGACATCAATAATATTTATGTCAGCGCGCAAAATCATCAGTTCGATCCGATAGCGTATATCAACGCCTTGCCGGTGGAACGGGTGCAGCAGTTTCACCTCGCCGGACACAGCAAAAACGGCGAGATGATTATTGACACGCACGACGCGCCCGTCATTGATCCGGTGTGGGCGCTGTATGAGCACGCGGTAAGCCGTTTTGGACGGATCAGCACCATGATAGAGCGTGACGACAATATCCCGGAATTGCCCGAGTTGATCGAGGAACTCAATCGCGTGCGCGCCATTGCCAGGCTGGCGCACCGGGAACTGGCGGCATGACCCTGCTTCGAACCATGCAGCGGGATTTTCAGGGTTACCTGCTGCATCCTGCAGACGCGAGCCCTATTGAAACCCAGGTCGTCAGTGACGCCAGGGCCGGCGCACGGCGGCGGCTCGATATTTACGCCGGGGCGTACCGGATGCGCCTGGAAGAGGCCTTGCAGGAAGACTTCGAGGCGCTGCACGGCTTGTTGGGGGACGATCAATTTCACACGCTGTGCCTGCGTTATATTGACGCCCACCCCTCTCAACATCCGTCACTGCGCCATTTCGGCCGGCATATGAGCGGGTTTCTGCGCCAGGATGTCCTTTATTCCAGGCAGCCGGTGCTTGCCGAGTTGGCCGAGTTTGAATGGGCCATGATCTCCGCCTTTGACGCCGCGGACAGCACCGTGGTCACCGTGGACGACATCGCGCGCGTGCCCGCCGGGGGCTGGGGGAGCTTGCGCTTTGAGACCCACGCCTCGGCGCAGCGCGTGGAGTTATTCTGGGATGCGCCCGCGATCTGGAGCGCTATCCATAAAAAAGAAACTCCTCCGGCTCCGGAGCGCAATCAGCGACCGCAAGACTGGCTGGTGTGGCGTCAGGAACTGGAAACTTATTTCCGCCCGCTCTCCGTGGAGGAAGCCAGGGCATGGGACGCGGTCTACGCGCGCCACAGCTTTGCCGTAGTGTGCGCAGGACTGTGCCGGTCGGTTCCGGAAAAACAGGTTCCCGCCTATGCGGCAGGGCTATTGCGGCGCTGGGTCAGCGAGGGGCTCATCACGTCGTTAAAGATTTAGCCGCACTCATGGCCTGATCTCGCCCACTCTGCCCATATAAGGCCGCAACGCAGCGGGGATGTGAATGTGCCCCTGCTTATCTTGGCAATTTTCCATGATCGCCACCAGGGTGCGCCCCACGGCGAGGCCGGAACCGTTTAGTGTGTGCACCAGCTCCGGTTTGCCCGTGGCCGGGTTGCGCCAGCGCGCCTGCATGCGGCGCGCCTGAAAGTCGGTAAAGTTGCTGCACGAAGAGATTTCACGATATTTGTTCTGGCTCGGCAGCCAGACTTCGAGGTCATAGGTTTTGGCCGCGGCGAACCCCATGTCGCCGGTGCACAATGCGACCACGCGATAGGGCAGTTCCAGTTTTTTCAGTATCGCCTCCGCATGCGAGGTAAGTTGCTCCAGGGCATCAAACGAATCCTGCGGCCGCACGACCTGCACCAGCTCGACCTTTTCAAACTGATGCTGCCGGATCATGCCGCGCGTGTCCTTGCCGTACGACCCCGCCTCGCTGCGGAAACACGGCGTGTGCGCGACGTATTTGCGCGGAAGATAGTCCGCCTCGATAATTACGTCGCGCACGATATTGGTGACCGGGACTTCCGCCGTGGGAATTAAATACCAAGGTCCCTTACGTTTAAACAACGAATCCTGTGTACCCAGTGTGCCTCTCTGAATCCCCTCATTTGGCGACATACGTTCTGTCGCTTCAAATCCACTTCGCGGTACGCAGAATAGGTCTTCCTCAAACTTGGGTAACTGTCCTGTGCCACGCAAACTGTCGGCATTGACGATATAAGGCACGTAGACCTCGGTATAACCGTGCTCCCCGGTGTGCACATCCAGCATGAATTGAGTCAGCGCACGTTGCAGCCGCGCAAGCGCGCCGCTGAGCACGACAAAGCGCGCGCCGCTGATTTTGGCGGCGGCGTCAAAATCCATCTGGCCGAGGGCGGCGCCGAGATCAACGTGATCCCTGGAGGTAAAATCAAATTTTTTCGGCTCGCCCCAGCGCCGTATTTCAACATTGTCGTGCTCGCTCTTGCCGATGGGCACCGTGTCGTGAGGCAGATTAGGCACGCCCAGCAATTCTTCTTCCAGTTTTTGTTGCACCCCGGCCAGGCGTGTTTCCGCCTGTTTCAGCTTGTCGCCCAGATCGGCGACCGTGTGCATGAGCGGCTCAACATCCTCGCCCGACGCCTTGGCCTTGCCGATGGCCTTGGACTTGGCGTTGCGCTCGGCCTGGAGTTGTTCCGCCTCGACCTGCACCTGCTTGCGCTCGGCTTCAAGCGCGCCCAGCCGCTTCACGTCGAGCGCAAACCCGCGTGCCGCCAGGCGCTGCGCCGTGGCTTCAAGTTCGTTTCTTGTCAGGCGCGGATCGAGCATGGCGGTTAACCTTGCGCCTCCTCTGCATCCTCGTCTTGCTGCTCTTCCTCGCCCGCGCACAGATACATCGTGGTGCCGACTATCCTGCCCGGCTTGATCACGTCGTGAAACGCATCCACGAAGATGCGCGCGCGGCAACTCTCCTCGATATACTCGATCATCAGCGTGCGCTCCTCGGTGTCCGAGGGCAAGCGGTACCCCTTCTGATCGAAGGCGGGGTGTAGCTCATGCACGTGGACGTCGCCGCCCGGCATAAACGATTCTATCGCCTGCAGCACCCTCTCCAGATGCGCCTTGTCATCCGGCAGGTAAATCCGCAACATAATCACTTCAAGAGCATTCATAACTGCCTCCCGGCTATCACGCCGATCCAGGTTGCACCCAAACTGGCGCTGACGCTCGCGGCGATATTCATCCCGGCCTTGAGCACGGCGCCCTGTTCCATCAGGCTGAAGGTCTCGATGGAGAAAGCGGAGAAAGTGGTGAAGCCGCCCAGGACCCCTACGAGCAAGCCTGCGCGCCACAGCGGCCCCAGGCTCATGCGCTCTACCAACAAGACATACAACAACCCCATCAGCAGGCAGCCCAGCACGTTCACCGCCAGCGTGCCGTAGGGGAACCCGCGCCCCAGCCAGGCGCCGATGCCGCCGGACATCCAGTAGCGCAGCAGTGCGCCCAGTGCGCCGCCTGCGGCAATTGCCAAGGCCTGTGTCATCCGTGGATTTTAACAGTCTTCATATCGCCTGTATGCGCTCATGCTGCTCGCGCAATTTGCCGAGCGACAAGCGCATCTCCTCCACCCGGCGCCGCTCCTTGTCCACCACGTCCCGCGGCGCGCGGTTGACGTAATCGGGATTGGCGATTTTCGTTTCACCGCGCTCCAGTTCCTTGCGCAGTTTTTCCATGTCCCTGCTGAGGCGCGCCAGTTCCGCCTGCTTGTCTATCAGCCCGGCCATGGGCACCAGCAGCTTCATCTGCCCCACCAGCGCGGTCGCCGCCTCCGGCGCATGATCCTTTTCAGTGAGCCAGGCAATGGAATCCAGCCGCGCCAGGCTCTTGAGGAAGGTATGATTATTCTCCAAATAGCACTGATCCTGCGCCGAACCGTTTTGCAGCAGCACCGGCAATAATTTGCCCGGCGCAATATTCATGCTGCTGCGTATCGTGCGCACGCCCAAAATGAATGACTGCACCCAGTTCATCTCGCTCATCGCCGCCTGGTCTATCTTTTCCGGTTGCGGCACGGGATAGGGTTGCAGCATGATGGTGGCGCCCTGTTTGCCAGCCAGCGGCGCGACGCGCTGCCATATTTCCTCGGTGATAAACGGCATGACCGGGTGCGCCAGGCGCAGCAGGGCCTCCAGCACGCGCACCAAGGTGCGGCGCGTGCCGTGTTGCAGCAAGGCGTCCGGCGTCTCCGCCGTCAGCACCGGCTTGCACAATTCCAGATACCAGTCGCAGTATTCATTCCATGTGAATTCATAAATCGCCTGCGCGGCAAGATCAAACCGGTACGCGGCGATGGCCTCAATCACCGCCTGCTCGGTAATTTGCAAACGCGAAATAATCCAGCGGTCGGCAAGCGTGCGCTTGACATCACCGCCCGCCTGTCCACAGTCCTTGTCTTCGGTGTTCATCAGCACATAGCGCGCGGCGTTCCACAGTTTATTGCAGAAGTTGCGGTAGCCCTCGATGCGCCCAGTGTCGAACTTGATGTCGCGCCCCTGCGTGGCGAGCGAGGCGAAGGTGAAACGCAGCGCATCGGCGCCGTAGGCCGGTATGCCATCCGGGAATTGCCTGCGCGTCATTTTTTCGATGTTCTTCGCCATCTCCGGCTGCATCAGGCCGGTGGTGCGCTTGACGATCAATTCCTCCAGCCCGACGCCGTCTATAAGGTCTATCGGGTCGAGCACGTTGCCCTTGGACTTGGACATCTTCTGCCCTTCCGCGTCGCGCACCAGGCCGTGGATGTACACCTCGCGGAACGGCACATCGCCCATGAATTTCAAACCCATCATAATCATGCGCGCGACCCAGAAGAAAATGATGTCGAAGCCGGTGACCAGCACGCTGGTGGGATAAAAGGTTTTCAATTCTGACGTACAGGGATGTACTAATGTCGCGGGAGGCACGACGCCGGGAGCGACGGGCGTTTTGTCCGGCCAGCCCAGGGTGGAAAACGGCCACAGCGCGGAAGAGAACCAGGTATCGAGCACGTCTTCGTCTTGTGTCAGCGCCTTGCCCTTGGCCTGTTTCTGCGCCTCTTCCAGATTTCTTGCGACGTAAATGTTTCCGGCGTCGTCATACCACGCCGGGATACGATGCCCCCACCAGATTTGACGCGAGATGCACCAGTCCTGGATGTTACGCATCCACTCGAAATAGGTTTTGCTCCAGTTCTCCGGCACGAAACGGATACGCCCGTCCTCCACGGCCTTGATCGCTGGTTCCGCCAGTGGCGCGACCTTCACATACCACTGATCGGTAAGATACGGCTCAATCACCGCGTGCGTGCGGTCGCCGCGCGGCACCGTGAGCTTGTGCGGCTTGATCTCGGCAATGAGGCTCAACGCTTCCAGATCGGCAACGATCTGTTTACGCGCCTCGTAACGATCCAGGAAATTGTATTTCGTGTCCGGCAGCAGGATGCGCGCGTCGCGCGTAAAGATATTGATCAGCGGCAAGCCGTGGCGCTTGCCCACCTCATAATCGTTGAAGTCATGCGCGGGGGTAATCTTCACGCAGCCGGAGCCGAATGCAGGGTCAACGTAGTCATCGGCAATAATCGGTATTTCACGCCCGGTGAGCGGCAGTTGCACTTTTTTCCCGATGAGTTTTTTATAACGCTCATCATCGGGGTGCACGGCAACCGCGGCGTCGCCCAGCATGGTCTCCGGGCGCGTGGTGGCGACGGTTAAATGTCCGCCGCCATCGGCCAGCGGATAACGGATGTGCCAGAGAAAACCGTCTTCTTCCTGAGCCACCACTTCCAGATCGGACACCGCGGTGTGCAGCACCGGGTCCCAGTTGACCAGACGCTTGCCTCGGTAGATCAGACCTTCCCCGTACAGGCGCACGAACACTTCGGTGACCGCGCGCGATAAACCTTCATCGAGGGTAAAGCGCTCGCGCGACCAGTCGAGCGAGGCACCCATGCGCCGCAACTGGCGCGTGATGTGCCCGCCCGACTCGGCCTTCCATTTCCACACCTCCTGCACAAAGGCCTCGCGCCCCAGGCTGTGGCGCGTCTTGCCCTGCGCGGCAAGCTGGCGCTCCACCACCATCTGCGTAGCGATGCCGGCGTGGTCGGTGCCCGCCTGCCACAGCGTGTTGTCGCCCCGCATGCGGTGATAACGAATGAGCGCATCCATCAGCGTGTCCTGAAAGGCGTGCCCCATGTGCAGCGTGCCGGTGACGTTGGGCGGCGGAATCATGATGCAGTACGGCGCACCGCTGCCCCGGGGAGAGAAATAATTTTCTTTCTCCCACGCCTCATACCAGCGCCGTTCAATGGCGTGCGGGTTATAGGTCTTTTCCATGTCTAGCCTGAAATGGTGTGCGTTTCCAGCGCGCAGCCGCGTTCGCGGTAGAGGCGGAAGCGTTCGCGCCCGCTCCGTTTGCTCGCCTCGTCCGGCGCCACGATTTCCGCCACGCGCTCAAACCGGGCGAAGAATTCCGGCAGTTCGGCGCGCAAATTGATCAGTACTGCGCGCGGCGCGGAGGGCTCTTTGTGCCCGATCAGAATGGGGAACTCAACGTCTGAATCCGCATCACACAGCGCATGCGGGACAAAGCTGCCCTGCTTGAAGGTCCACATCAGGCCGTCCAATTGCGCGGCCTGCTCTTCTGATTCCGCATGCACATAAATCCGGTGGCCGAGATGAAATGTTTTTTCCACCAGACGGCAGACAAATCCCAGCTTGTCGGGCTCGGACAGGATGTAGAAATCTACGCGGGTCATTGAAGTACAGTAGCAAGTGGCGAGTAGCGAGTAGCGAGTAGCGAGTAAAAACAGGATTCTATCCTCGCCACCAGCCACCCGCTACTCGCAGCTATTTATCAGATACTGGGTCAGCAGCGGGACGGGGCGGCCGGTGGAACCTTTGTTGGACCCGGTTCGATAGGCCGTACCCGCGATGTCCAGATGCGCCCAGCGGATTTTTTTGGTAAAGCGCCACAGGAAACAGGCCGCGGTAATCGTGCCCGCCTCGCGTCCACCCACGTTGCTCATGTCGGCGAAGTTGCTCTTCAGTTGTTCCTGATACTCATCCCACAACGGCAAGCGCCACACGCGATCGCCGCTCTCCTCCCCCGCCGCGTGCAGCGCTTCAGTGAGCGGATCGTCGTTACTGAGCACGCCGCTCGGATGTTTGCCGAGCGCCACCACGCAGGCGCCGGTGAGCGTGGCGATATCTATCACCACCTCGGGTTTGAAACGCTCGCTGTAGGTGAGCGCGTCGCACAGGATCAAGCGGCCTTCGGCGTCGGTGTTGAGTATCTCGATGGTCTGGCCGGAGAGGCTGGTCACAATGTCGCCCGGCTTCACCGCGTTGCCGCCCGGCATGTTTTCCGTGGCCGGAATCACACCCACCACGTTGAGCGGCAGCTTCAGTGCCGCGCAGGCCGCGAGTGTGCCGAGCACGCTGCCCGCGCCGGACATGTCGTATTTCATTTCGTCCATGTTGGCGGCGGGCTTGATGGAGATACCGCCGGTGTCGAAGGTGACACCCTTGCCGACCAGCACCACCGGCTTGGCGGCTTTAGCGCCGCCGCGATACTCCAAGGTGATGAGCTTGGCCGGTTCGCGCGCGGCGCGCGCCACCGCG
>QZKM01000036.1 GCA_003599485.1 Gammaproteobacteria bacterium | reverse complement strand
GGTTTGCTCGCTGACGCGCTCACGCGTACGCTCGCGCGAGCCTATGGTTTTGATCGAACGCCCGAGATTGGCGCCGAACACCGTATGGCCGTGCGGGTTGTTCTGGCGCTGGAACTGCATACTGGTGTAAGCACCCTGTTCGCGACGGTTGAGCAGATCGTCGGCGATCTCCTGATCGGCTTCGCCGGTAATGCGGATACTGCTGTTCGATTCGTCGCCGGTAATCATGACCTTGCTGCGCACTTGGGTGCCGGTCACCATCAGGCCGCCTGAGGTGCGTGCGGCGCCCACCTTCACTCCGCCTTCGCGCGGGTTGAAGCCGGTTTCCTTGCCGATGTACTGCGAGCCAGTCACCTGCATGTCCGCGCCCGGTTCGTCGCCGGTCACGTTGGCGCCGCGGCCGATGCGTATGCCGGTGACTTTTCCACCGGCGTAAGTTTCGGTATCCGCCACCTTGGGCGGATACACTGCCGGGACCGGGTTGCGCACACGTCCGCTTGGACGCACGGCCACGGCATTGCCGCGGCCATTTCTGGCGCGCGACCCGCGCAAGGCCTGCGCGATCTGCCTGCCGCTGCTGCTCATCACGGGCACGTCAGGTAATGTGACGGCAGACACGTCCTGCGGCTTCAATGCCGCGGTAGCAGATACTGATGCCTGTTGTCTGAGACCGCTTTTGCCCTGAACCAGCCCGGCACGCCGCATGCGTGATGCATCACGGCCTGTCAACGCGTCACCACCCGATACGGGTACAGGCGCGCTCTGCACAACGTCCGGTGCGTCCGCCGGTGGCGCAACAACAGCCGCCCCGCGTTGATCAGCACGCAAACGGCTGGCGGTTGGCGGTAGCGCCGTCTTGCCTTGCACCAGTTGTGCGCGACGCTCACGCGAGGCGTCACGTCCGCCGGTGGCTTTCATCGTTGTGTTCGCTTGGTTCATGACTTCACCCTCGATACTCGTTTATCGTGGCCTGCGGCCGCTTGGCCGCGGGTCCAATTCCATCAACTAGCGCCCCGCGCGGTACACGATGAACGCCGTGCCCTGGCTCTGGGCGTAGTTGTCGTAGCCGACCAGGCGCACGTGGTGCCCCGGGTTGGCGCGATGACAGGCCTCGAGCTCGGCGACGATCTTGGCGACCGACGTCTCGCCGAAGAACGGCAACTTCCACATGTACCAGTAGTGCGAGAACGCCTTCTCGGGCTCGGTGTGCTCGATCGAAGGATTCCAGCCCTGGCTCACGAGGTACTGGATCTGCTTGGTGATCTTGTCGGGCGACAGTTGCGGCAGGTAGGAGAAGGTCTCGCCCCTGCGCTCGGTCGCTTTGTACGGTTGGATCTCTGACATATCGGTATCTCCTGAATCGCTTATCTCTTAGGGGTGACTGTCTCAAGCTGTCCGCTTCATGATGTCGAGCTTGTCCACGGTATCGAACTCGAACTTGATCTCCTTCCAGGTCTCCATGGCGATCTTGAGCTCGGGGGACGATTGCGCGGCCTCGGTGAGGATCTCTTTGCCCTCGCGCTCCACCTGGCGGCCCTGGTTGCGCGCCTCGACGCAGGCTTCGAGCGCCACGCGGTTCGCGGCCGCACCCGCGGCGTTACCCCAGGGATGGCCGAGCGTGCCGCCGCCGAACTGCAGGCAGGCGTCGTCGCCGAAAATGGCCACCAGCGCCGGCATGTGCCACACGTGGATACCGCCCGAGGCCACCGGCATGACGCCGGGCATCGCGCCCCAGTCCTGGTCGAAGAAGATGCCGCGGTTGCGGTTCTCGGGGATGAACGACTCGCGCATGATGTCAATCCAGCCCAGGGTCGCCTCGCGGTCGCCTTCCAGCTTGCCGACCACGGTGCCGGAATGCAGGTGGTCGCCGCCGGACAGCCGCAGGCACTTGGTCAGCACGCGGAAGTGAATGCCGTGGTAGGGGTTGCGGTCGAGCACGGCGTGCATGGCGCGGTGAATGTGCAGCAGCATGCCGTTGTTCCGGCACCAGTTGGCGAGGCCGGTGTTGGCGGTGAAGCCGCCGGTCAGGTAGTCGTGCATGATGATGGGCGCACCCAGGCTCTTGGCGAACTCGGCGCGCTTGTACATCTCTTCGGGCGTCGGCGCGGTGACGTTCAGGTAGTGGCCCTTACGCTCCCCGGTTTCGGCCTCGGCCTTGTGCACTGCTTCCATGACAAACTCGAAGCGATGATTCCAGCGCATGAACGGCTGGCTGTTGATGTTCTCGTCGTCCTTGGTGAAGTCGAGACCTCCGCGCAGGCATTCATACACGGCGCGGCCGTAATTCTTGGCCGACAGGCCGAGCTTGGGCTTGATGGTGCAGCCGAGCAGTGCGCGGCCGTACTTGTTCAGGCGGTCGCGCTCCACCTGGATGCCGTTCGGTGGACCGCCGCAGGTCTTGACGTAGGCTATCGGGAAACGGACGTCTTCCAGACGCAGGCTGCGCAGCGCCTTGAAGCCGAACACATTGCCGACCAGCGAGGTCAGCACGTTGACGACCGAGCCTTCCTCGAACAGGTCGATCGGGTAGGCGACGAAGGCGTAGAACGCCGACGGATCGCCCGGCACCGGTTCGATGCGGTACGCACGCCCTTTGTAGTAATCGAGGTCGGTAAGGAGGTCGGTCCACACCGTGGTCCAGGTGCCGGTGGACGACTCGGCGGCGACCGCCGCAGCGGCCTCTTCGCGGGGTACACCGGCCTGCGCCACGATTTTGAAGCACGCCAGCAGGTCGGTATCGAGCGGCACATAATCCGGAGTCCAGTAGGACTTGCGGTAGTCTTTAACACCGGCTGTGTAAGTTTTTTCTGCCATGATCAACTCCTCAATGTGTAAACCGTGTATGCGATAATCGTGCGGCGGGTGCTTGCTTGGGATCGCCCAAGGCATTCCACGCGACAAACTCAAAGTGCGCAGAGCGCACTGCTCTGTGAAGCGCACTATAGGAGCAGGCCAGAGCCTGGTCTAATCAATTGTTAATATCGTCTTAATAGATTTGAATCTATGATCTGGCGGCGCTGTGGGCACCGCCGCTCGCGGGGCCGATGCAGCCAAGGTGTAGCGGAGGGGCTGGTATGAGTGGGGCGGGTGGCGCCGTATCACCGGCCGCACAGGAAAACACTGTGTGCCGGCTCACGGGCCTACCGGCCATGCTTGGACAGCGATTCGATCAGGCCTTTTGCCTCGTGCAAAACAAAATCCTTGAACGCGCGCGCTACCGGCGATAGACGTTTATCCCTGCGGTGTACAATGTACCAGTTACGGATGATGGGCATGTGCGCCACATCCAGCACTGCGAGGCGCTGCACTTCCATCTCCAGCGCCACGGTGTGCACCGAAACGATGCCGAGGCCGAGACCGGCCTGCACGCCCTGCTTGATCGCCTCGTTGCTGTTCATCTCCATGCCGGTGATGACGTGGATGTTGTGCTCGGCGAAAAAACGCTCCATCGCGATGCGCGTGCCGGAGCCCGGTTCACGGATGAGAAAGGTTTCCTGCTGCAAGCGTTCCAGAGGAATGCGCCGCCGCCGCGTGAGCGGATGGTCGTAGGGTGCGATCACCACCAGCGGGTTTTCCATGAACGGCTCGGCGACGAAATCCTGCTCGCGTGGCGGCACGCCCATGATGACCATGTCGCAGTCGTTGGCGGCGAGATGCGCAAGCAGGGATTCGCGGTTGGTGACCTCCAGGTTCACCGTCACCCGCTCATAGCGCTTGCTGAACAGCGCCAGCAGATAGGGCGCGAAGTATTTCGCGGTGCTCACCACCGCAATGTTGAGTCTGCCGCGCTTGACCCCCTTCAACTCCTCCAGCACCGCCTCGGCGTCGGCCAGCTGTTGTGCGACGCCACTGCTATAATGGTTGAATTCCCTTCCCGCCTCGGTGAGATAGATTTTCTTGCCCGCCTGTTCAAACAGGGGAATGCCCAGATTTTCCTCCAACTGCTTGATTTGCATGGAAACTGCGGGCTGGCTCAGGAACAGTTCCCTGGCCGCGCGCGTGTAGCTCAAATGGCGCGCGACCGCGTTGAAAATGCGTAGTTGGCGCAGGGTCGTGTTTATCATAAGTTTTATATTATATTAAGAATCAAAAAATGTGAATATCATTTATGGTTATCCCGGCCTATAGTGGCCCTCAGCTACATGCAGCATACCCTGTTGAGGGTGTTCATTATTCATGTGTCAGGAGGCCAATATGGCAAAAACAGAAGCAGGTGGAACAATGAAGGAAGGTAAGGAGCGCTACAAGTCCGGCGTCATACCTTACAAGAAGATGGGTTATTGGGAGCCGGATTACAAGCCCAAGGACACCGATGTGATCGCGCTGTTCCGTATCACGCCGCAGGAAGGCGTGGATGCGGATGAGGCCGCCGCCGCCGTCGCCGGCGAATCGTCCACCGCGACCTGGACGGTGGTATGGACTGATCGTCTGACCGCGTGCGAACTGTACCGCGCCAAGGCCTATCGCGTGGACCCGGTGCCGAATACTCCCGGCCAATACTTCGCCTACATCGCCTATGACCTCGATCTGTTCGAGCCGGGCTCGATCGCCAACCTCACGGCTTCGATCATCGGCAACGTGTTCGGCTTCAAGGCGGTGAAGGCGCTGCGCCTCGAGGACATGCGCATTCCGGTCGCCTACCTCAAGACCTTCCAGGGCCCGGCCACCGGCATCGTGGTCGAGCGTGAGCGCCTCGACAAGTTCGGCCGCCCGCTGCTCGGCGCCACCACCAAGCCCAAGCTCGGTCTTTCCGGCCGCAACTACGGCCGCGTGGTGTACGAGGCGCTCAAGGGCGGTCTCGACTTCGTGAAGGACGACGAGAACATCAACTCGCAGCCGTTCATGCACTGGCGTGACCGCTTCCTGTATTGCATGGAGGCGGTGAACAAGGCCTCGGCGGCCACCGGCGAGGTCAAGGGTCATTACCTCAACGTCACCGCCGGCACCATGGAAGAGATGTACGAGCGCGCCGAATTCGCCAAGGAACTGGGTTCCTGCATCGTCATGATTGATCTTGTGATCGGCTACACCGCGATTCAGAGCATGGCCAAGTGGGCGCGCAAGAACGACATGATCCTGCATCTGCACCGCGCCGGCAACTCCACTTACTCGCGCCAGAAGAATCACGGCATGAACTTCCGCGTGATCTGCAAGTGGATGCGCATGGCGGGCGTGGACCACATCCACGCCGGCACCGTGGTAGGCAAACTGGAGGGCGATCCGCTCATGATCAAGGGCTTCTACGATACCCTGCGCGAGACCCACACCCCGGTGAGCCTGGAGCACGGCCTGTTCTTCGAGCAGGATTGGGCGTCGCTGAACAAGGTCATGCCGGTGGCCTCGGGCGGCATTCACGCCGGTCAGATGCACCAGTTGCTGACCTATCTCGGCGAAGACGTGGTGCTGCAATTCGGCGGCGGCACCATCGGCCATCCGATGGGCATCCAGGCGGGCGCCACCGCCAACCGCGTGGCCCTGGAGGCCATGATTCAGGCGCGCAACGAAGGCGTGGACATCTGGAACGAAGGCCCCAAGGTGCTGGAAAAGGCCGCCAAGTGGTGTTCGCCGCTCAAGGCCGCGCTGGATACCTGGAAGGACATCACCTTCAACTACGAATCCACCGACACCGCCGACTTCGTGCCGACCGCCGGTGTCAGCCGTTAAACAGAGGAGAACACGATTATGATGACCAATACCGGCAACCGGCTCACGCAGGGACAATTCTCGTTCCTGCCTGATCTGACCGATGAGCAGATCAGCGCGCAGATCAAGTACGCGCTGAACCACAACTGGGCGGTGGGCGTGGAATACACCGACGACCCGCACCCGCGCAACACCTACTGGGAAATGTACGGCATGCCCATGTTCGATCTGAAGGACCCGGCGGGCATCCTGCTGGAGATCAACAACTGCCGCAAGACCTTCCCCAACCATTACATCCGGGTCACGGCGTTCGACAGCACGCGCGGCGTGGAGTCTCCGCGCATGTCCTACCTCGTCAACCGTCCCAAGAACGAGCCCGGCTTCGGCCTGGCGCGTCAGGAGTCGCATGGCCGTAACATCCGTTACACCGTGCACTCTTATGCCACGGACAAACCGGAAGGTGAGCGTTACACCAAGTAGCTCTATTTCAAGGGGCGGCGCAACGCCGCCCCGTTTTTTCTATTTTATTCTCTCCTCGTCACGGAGGGATTTTTTGGAGGCCGTCCATGACTGAACCCGCCGCCGGGCAAGACGCCAAACCTGAACCCAAGGCCCTGCACGCTGTCCCCGACGCCACGCCGGTGGATTTGGACGCCGCGTTCCGCGACTCGCACGTGCAGGAGGTGCTGGACAAGCTGGATCGTGAATTGATCGGCTTGAAGCCGGTCAAGACGCGCATCCGCGAAATCGCCGCGCTGCTGCTGGTGGACCGTCTGCGCAAGGGCCTGGGTTTGACCGCGGGCGCCCCTTCGCTGCATATGTGCTTCACCGGCAACCCCGGCACCGGCAAGACCACGGTGGCGATGCGCATGGGCGAGATCCTGAAGCGCCTCGGCTACGTGCGCGAGGGACATCTCGTCACGGTCACGCGCGACGACCTGGTCGGCCAGTATATCGGCCACACCGCGCCCAAGACCAAGGAGGTTTTGAAAAAGGCCATGGGCGGAGTGCTGTTCATAGACGAAGCCTATTACCTGTACAAGCCGGAAAACGAGCGTGACTACGGCGCCGAGTCCATCGAAATTCTGCTGCAGGTGATGGAAAACCAGCGTGAAGACCTGGTGGTGATCCTGGCCGGCTACAAAGACAAGATGGACCGGTTCTTCCAGAGCAATCCCGGCATGTCCTCGCGCATCGCGCACCACATTGATTTCCCCGATTACGCGCCGGACGAACTGGTGGCGATCGCCAGGCTGATGCTGGAGGAGCAGCAGTATTGCTTCAGCCCCGACGCCGAGCGCGCGTTTGCCGACTATATCGTCAAACGCATGAAGATGCCGTACTTCGCCAACGCGCGCAGCGTGCGCAACGCGCTGGACCGCGCACGCCTGCGCCAGGCCAATCGCCTGTTTGCCAGGCCAAGCGTCAAGCTCATCAAGAAAGACCTGGTGACCATCGAAGCGGAAGATATCCTGGCGAGCCGGGTGTTCAGCGATGGCGTCCCGGACACCGAGACGCCCAAGCCTTCTATATTGTAAGCTCCGGAGGTAAACTCTACGCGCCTGCAGGGGCGCGGGAGTCAGGACTGATGCTTTGACGGGAGATACGGATGCCGCTTGTCAACATGGTGGATATGCTGAACCATGCCCATCGCCACGGTTACGCGGTGGGCGGGTTCGACCTGGTCAGTCTCGATTTTCTTGAGGCGATAGTCGGCGCCGCCGAACGCTGCTCGGCCCCCGCCATACTCAGCCTCGCCGAATCTCATTTTGAACACTATGATTTCGAGCTGGCGATGGCGGCCACGGTCGCCGCCGCGCGCCGCGCCAGCGCGCCGCTCGCCATCCATCTCGACCACGGCGCGTCCCTTGATTCCGTTAAACGCGCCATCGCCCTGGGTTGCAACGGCGTGATGGTGGACGCCTCCACATTGGCGTTCGCGGAAAATGCCGAAACCACGCGCGCGGCCGTTGCCATGGCGCATGCCTGCGGCGTGCCGGTGGAGGGCGAACTGGGTTACGTCGCCGGCGTCGAGGGTGAAGACGCGGAAAAGCACCCGGGCGAGGTCATTTACACCTCGCCTGAAGAAGCAGGGGCTTATGTCGAGCAAACCGGCGTGGATTTTCTCGCCGTATCCGTCGGCACCGTGCATGGCCGTCTCAGAGGCGCGCCGCAACTGGATTTTGTGCGCCTGCGGCAAATCAATGAACGGCTGCGCATACCGCTGGTCATCCACGGCGGCACCGGGCTCACTGATGAGCAGTTCCGCGCACTGGTCAAAAACGGCGTCGCCAAGATCAATTACTACACCGCCTTGTCGGACACGGCGGCGGCGCGCATCCGTGAAAATGCGCAAGCCGCGCCCGGTGGCGGCTACACCAGCCTGTTGCGCGGCGTACGCGAAGTCATCGGCGCGGAGGTGGAACGCTGCATGAAGCTATGGGGCGGCGCCGGACGCGCCGCGCAGGTGCTTGATGAATGCCGTGCGTGGCGTGAGGTGGAGCACGTTATTCTCTATAACCTGAGACAAGACATGAACGAAGATGACGCGCGGGCGCTGATGACGCAAGGCAGGGATACGCTTGCCACGGTGCCCGGCGTGCGGCGCGTGTTTTCCGGGCGCGCCGTGCAGGATCAGGCGCCGTACCGGTATTGCTGGCTGATACGCTTCGCCGGCGAGAACGTAATCGAAAGTTACCGCGCGCACCCCACGCACCGGCAATTCGCCGACGGCCGGTTCCGGCCCGTCGCGCAAGACCGCGTCAGCGTAGACTTTGAGGCGGTCGAATAAACAGCCGCCCGGTCCCGGTATGGATGAAATCAAAAAACTGATGCAAGGATTTTCCCGCTTCCGCGCGCGATATTTTGACGGCCAGCCCGATTTCTACGATCAGCTTGCGCGGCGCGGGCAATCGCCCGGCCTGATGGTGGTGGCGTGTTGCGATTCGCGCGTGGATCCCGCCATCATCACCGACTCCAACCCCGGCGACCTGTTCGTGGTGCGCAACGTCGCCAATCTGGTGCCGCCGTGCGAAATGGGCGGCGGCTATCACGGCACCAGCGCGGCGCTGGAATTCGCGGTGCGCAGCCTGCATGTCATGCACATCATCGTACTCGGCCACTCGCAGTGCGGCGGCATCCAGTCCCTGCTGCAAGGCATACAGGCCCCGCAGGGCGACTTCATTATTCCCTGGATGGCCATCGCCGAAGAGGCCTGCCGCAAGGTCAACGCCCGGCACGCGCACGCGCCGGACGCAGTGCGCCAGCGCGCCTGCGAGCAGGCCGCGATACAGGTTTCGCTGCACAACCTGCTCACCTTCCCCTGGGTGCGCGAGCGCGTGGAACAGGGCGCGCTGCATCTGCACGGCTGGTATTTCGATATTGACCGCGGTGAATTGCTGCATTATAACGATAAAACAGAGCGCTTTGAGGAATACGCTGCGTCCTTGTAACCTGCGGTAAAGGCAAGCGGGTGGAACTGAGGTGAACATGCGCTATCCGGTGCTGGTGTCAGGCGGTTATGGCACGTTCGGCAGCCGCATCTGCCGCGCGCTCGCGGCGGACCCGGCGATCGAGGTGATTGTCGCCGGGCGTGATGGCGAAGCGGCCGGGCGTTACGCCGGGGAACTGCGCGATGCCATTCCGGGCGGCGAAGTGCGCGCGCTCAGTCTGAACATGCGCGCCTCCGATCTCGCGCTCAAGCTAAAAAAATCCGGGGCCAGGGTGCTGATTCACGCCTGTGGCCCGTTTCAAGAGCAGGATTACCATGCCGCCAACGCATGCATCGAGGCGGGTGTGCACTACATTGATCTTGCCGGCAGCCGCTCATTCGTGTGTGGTATCGGCAGCCTCAACGCCCCCGCGCGGCGCAGAAATGTACTGCTGGTGAGCGGCGCGAGCACCGTGCCCGCCTTGTCGAGCGCCGTGGCGGATCACTATATGCCGGAATTTTCGGCGCTTACCTCGATAAATATAGGCATCAGCCCGGGCAATCAAACGCCACGCGGCCTGGCCACGGTCAAGGCGATTTTGAGCCACTGCGGCAAACCCTTTCAACGTTTCGAAAACGGCGTGTGGAAAACCGTCTACGGCTGGCAAGGGTTGCACCGGCGCCGCTATCCGGGTTCGATGGGCAAGAGGTGGTTGAGCAATTGCGACATCCCCGATCTGCAACTGTTTCCGGCGCGTTATCCGGGCATGGAGACGGTGGCGTTTTATGCCGGTCTGGAACTGGGGTTTTTGCATCTCGCCACGTGGGGCGCATCGTGGCTCGCGCGCTGGAACCGGGTGCAGAACTGGGCCGATCATGCCGCATTGTTAAAGCGCATCAGCGGGTGGTTTTCTGGCATGGGCAGCAGTCTCGGCGGGATGCATGTGGCGCTGGACGGGCTCGATTACTCCGGTGCGCCTAACCGCCTCACTTGGCACATCATCGCGGACAGCGGCGACGGGGCGCAAATCCCCTGCGTGCCCTCCATACTCCTGGCGAAAAAGCTCGCGCGCGATGAGCTGACTCAGCGCGGCGCCTATCCCTGCATGGGTTTTTTTACCCTGAAGGAATTCATCAACGAGTTGTCCGGCCTCGATATACGGCAAGTAATCGTGAACCGCAACTTGGACTGAGCATTGCCGCCGCAGTTTCTGGCTTCGATCTGATAGAATCTTCTGTATCACTTCGCGCGCCGCATGCCCGGGCGCTCCACCGCCTCATTCCATAATAAGGATCATCTATGCCGTTCAGCGCCCTGAAGCTTCATCCGAACCTGCTCAAGGCTGTCAAGGAACTCGGCTACGCGCGCCCGACGCCGATCCAGGCCGACGCCATCCCGCCCGCGCTCGCCGGGCGCGACATCCTCGCCTGCGCCATGACCGGCAGCGGCAAGACCGCGGCGTTCCTGCTGCCGATCCTGCACCGGCTGATGGACAAGCCGCGCGGCACAACGCGTGCCCTGGTGCTCACCCCCACGCGCGAACTCGCGGCGCAAATCCTCGAAGACCTGAACGAACTTGCGCCGCACACCCCGATCACCGGCGCGGCGGTGTTCGGCGGCGTGGGCATGGGGCCGCAGGAGCACGCCTTCCGCAGCGGGGTGGACGTGCTCATCGCCACGCCCGGCCGTCTGCTCGATCACTTCAAGGCCGCGTACGCCAAGCTCGACGGACTCGAATATCTGGTGCTCGACGAAGCCGACCGCATGCTCGACATGGGTTTTCTGCCCGACATCCGCCGCGTGCTGCGCCATATCCCCGCACGCCGGCAGACCTTGTTTTTCAGCGCCACCCTGCCCGCGCCGATATTGGCGCTCACGCGCGAGATGCTGCGCGAGCCAGTCATGATTAACATCGAACGCCAGTCTACTCCGGCGGTAGGTATCACCCAGGCGGTATACCCGGTCGCGCAGGAACTCAAGTCAGCGCTGCTGCTCGCGCTTTTACGGCGCGGCGACATGAAGGAAGTGCTCGTGTTCACGCGCACCAAGCACCGCACCAACCGCCTTGCGGAATATCTGGTGAAACATGGAATCAGCGCCGAGCGCATCCACGGCAACCGCTCCCAGGCGCAACGCACCGCCGCGCTCGCCGGATTCAAGAGCGGAAAGCACCGCGTATTGGTGGCGACCGACATCGCCGCGCGCGGCATAGACGTCACCGCGCTCGGCCACGTGGTCAACTTCGACGTGCCGCTCGCGCCGGAGGATTACATCCACCGTATCGGCCGGACCGGACGCGCGGAACTGACCGGCGACGCCTACACCTTCGTCTCGCCGCAGGAAGAAGGCGAACTGAAAAGCATCGAGCGCGTACTCGGCAAACGCCTGCCGCGCGTGACCGTGCCCGACTTCGACTACCACGCCAGGCCGGAGGCGCGCCTCGAAGTGCCGCTGGCCGAACGCATCGCGGCCATACGCGCCAAGAAGGCCGAAGAACGCAACCGCGCCAAGGCCAGGACCGAACGCCGCGCAACCCCCGCCCCGGCGCCCAAGCCCGGCCCGCGCCGCCCCGGCAACAGGGGCAGGCCGCGCTGATCGAGGTTCAGGCGCTATGCTGCTTCCCGGACTTCATTTTTCTGATGCTGGGTTATCATGTCGGCAGTGGATAGCGGGCTCACCGATGCGGGACGGGATCTGTACCCGCCCCCCCACCCAGTTATGCCGGCCCTGGGGTGGGCGAGGTTTGAAACCCTCACGCGAGGTCACCCGCTGCCGGTATACGCGCTCGGCGGCATGAAGCCCAAACTCCTGGATGAGGCCATCCAGCATGGCGCGCACGGCATCGCGCTCTCAAGCGGCATCTGGTAATCGCGCCCAGCCCTCTCAAAACCGCGTAGCGGATTTTTATGGCGTTATATATATGTGGAACCCCTACGCGCTCATCCTCGGTCTCTTCGCCCTCGCCGGTGTTTTCCTCACCGCGTGGGGCTTAAGCATCATCGTCAAAGGCCGTAAAACGCTGCGCTGGCCCGCGACGGAAGGCGTCATCGAACACTCCGCGGCGGACGCCGATGATCTGTTTCCGCGCATTCTCTTCAGTTACACGGTGGCCGGCCAAACCTATCGGCGCGAACTCGAATTTCCGGGCGGGATTTCTCCGGCGCCGGAATTGGCCGTGAGCTACGTCGTGAGATTCCCCACTGGCGCGAAAATCCGGGTCTACTACGATCCCGAACAGCCGGAGCGGGCCACGCTCGAACCTGGCCCGGCCCGCGGCGACTGGATGATTCTCGCCTCGGGGCTCGCCGCCACGGCTTTCGGGATAGCCGCCCTGTGGTTCAGCGGCGGATAACGGAGCAAGCTTCCAGAACCGCGCGCAAGATCAAGATAACGCTTCCTTCTCCTTCCGCCTTGTGGCACGATGCCAGCCGGCGTGGTTCTACACCGTATCCGCAAGAAATGGGAAGCGTCTACTACGAATTGACCGGGCTCCTGCTGATTTCGGCCTTGGCGGGAGGGATCGCGGTCAGGCTGCGTCAGCCGTTGATCGTGGCGTTCATCGCGGTGGGGATCGTGGCCGGTCCCGCCGTGCTCGGCTGGGTGACGGCGCACGACCAGATTGACCTGCTGGCCCAAATAGGGGTGACGCTGCTGCTGTTCGTGGTGGGCCTGAAGCTTGACCTGCGTCTGGTCAAGAACCTGGGGCCGGTGGCGTTGGCGACCGGCATCGGGCAGATCGTTTTCACCACTTTATTCGGCTACCTGATCGCGCTGGCCTTCGGCATGTCCCACCTGACGGCGCTGTATGTCGCCATCGCGCTGACCTTTTCCAGCACCATCATCATCGTCAAGCTGTTGTCCGACAAGCGCGAAATTGATTCGCTGCACGGACGCATCGCGCTGGGCTTCCTGATCGTGCAGGATATCGCGGTGGTGCTGGCGATGGTGCTGCTCAGCGCCTATCACGCCGGCGGCGGAGGGGGGCTTGCCGCTGATGCCGCTGCGATCGCGTTCAAGGTGGCCGCCGCGGTGGCGCTCATCGCCCTGTTGATGCGCCATGTTTTCCCGCGCCTCCTGCCCTTGCTGGCGCATTCGCCGGAGCTCTTGCTTCTGTTCGCCATTGCCTGGGGCACTTCGCTCGCCACCGCCGGGGAGATTCTTGGCTTCAGCAAGGAGGTCGGGGCATTCCTGGCCGGGTTTTCCCTGGCCTCCACCAGCTACCGGGAGGCCATCAGCACCCGGCTTGTCAGCCTGCGGGATTTTTTGCTGCTGTTTTTTTTCCTCGATCTCGGGGCCAAGCTGGATTTTTCCGCCCTCGGCGCAGGGGTGATGACCGCTGTGGTATTGTCGCTGTTCGTGCTGATCGGCAATCCGCTGATCGTGATGGCGATCATGGGCTACATGGGTTACCGCAAACGCACCGGGTTTCTGGCGGGGCTGACGGTGGCGCAGATCAGCGAATTTTCCATCATCTTTATCGCCATGGGCATCAGCCTGGGCCATATCGGTCAGGACGCGCTGAGCCTGGTGACACTGGTCGGCCTGGTGACGATTGCCCTGTCCACCTATATGATCCTCTATTCGCAGCGTCTGTATCAGGCGGTGTCGCCCTGGCTCGGCGCATTTGAACGCCGTAAACCGTTCCGGGAGATGAAGGTGGAGAGCCAGGCCGGGGCGCACGGGGAGGCGGACGTGATTGTGTACGGCATGGGCCGCTACGGCCGGCGGCTCGCCGAGCAACTGCGCGAGCGGGGAGCCGGTGTGCTGGGAGTGGATTTCGATCCGCAGACGCTGACGGCGTGCAGCCGCCGGGGCATAGCAGTGCGCTATGGCGATGCCGAGGATCCGGTCTTTCCGGAAACGCTTCCCTTGTCTCAGGCGCGCTGGGTGGTGAGCACCCTGCCCCAGATTGAAATAAATCTGGCGCTGCTGGACGCACTGCGCCGGCATGGATTTGAGGGGCGCATCGCCATGGCCGCCCATTCCGAACGCGACGCCGGACGTCTGGCGCAGGCCGGCGTAGACAAAGTGCTCATGCCATTCGACGACGCGGCGGATTTCGCGGCAAATACTATCGCAGAAGAACCATTTGCAAAGGAGGGTTGATATGGCGCCCATGAAGAGGATTGTCGCCGCCACCGATCTGTCTTCTCACGCGGCGCGCGCCGAAACGCGGGCCGCCATGCTGGCCCGGGAGCTGGACTGCGAGTCGCTCGATCTGCTGCACGTCCTCGCTGCCGCGCCGCTGGAAATGCTCAGGCGCCTGCTCATGGAATCGTCCGGGGAGATGGAGCGGCGGCTGATGGATTCGGCCAGGGAGCAACTGGCGGATATCGGACGGAGGCTCACCGGAGAACACCGTATTCCTCCGGTCAACTCCTGCGTCAAGACCGGCCGTCCCCATGCGGAGATTTCCGCTTACGCCGACGCGGTTGACGCCGGCCTCGTGGTCGTGGGTGCGCATGGCGGGGGCTATGTGCGGGAACTGCTGCTCGGCGCCACTGCCGAGAAGGTGCTGCGGAAAATCTCCCGCCCGCTGCTGATCGTCAAGCGCGAGCCGCAAGGCGCATACCGCCGGGCGCTGGCGCCGGTGGATTTTTCCGGACCTTCGCGGCCGGCGGCGATGATGGCGTTGCACATCGCCCCGCAGGCCCATATTACCCTGGTGCATGCGTTCGAGGCGCCGTTCGAGGGCAACATGCATTTCGCCGGGGTGAGCGAGGACGTTATCCACGCTTATCGCGCCCGGGCGCGCGAGGCGGCGAATCAGGAGATGCATAAGCTTGTTTCCGGCTGCGGGGCTGAGCAAAACCGGGTGTCGCACAGTGTCGAACATGGCTACCCTCCCTCCGTCATTCTGGAAAAAGCGGAACAGATACGGCCGGACCTGATTGTCATGGGCAAACATGGCCAGTCCGGGTGGGAGGATGCCCTGCTGGGCAGCGTAACAAAGCATGTGATCCACGAGGTGGACTGTGATGTGTTGGTGGTGAATCCCGGCATATAGTCTCGGGGCCGGATTGCATGGGACGATGAGTTTACGGTTGTCCTGCCGCCAGGGCGACAAGCGGCATCAGGAGAGTGGAGTGAAAGAGATTTCGGACATGCAGTTTCATGCGTTGGATTACCCCGAGGTTCTACGCAGTCTGGCGACCGGCGCCGGCGGCCTGACCTCGGAGGAGGCGGCGGCGCGGGCCAGGCGTTACGGCCCCAACCGGCTCACCCTGCATCGCGGCCGTTCACCGCTGCAACGCCTGCTGCAGCAGTTTCACAATCTGCTCATTTATTTGCTGTTGGGCGCCGTCGTGATTACCGCGCTGTTGCAGCACTGGGTGGATACCGGCGTCATCGTGGGGGTGGTGGTGATCAACGCGCTGATTGGTTTCATTCAGGAGGGCAAGGCGGAGCAGGCGTTGGCGGCGATACGGCGCCTGTTGTCGCTCAAGGCCGTGGCGTGGCGCGATCAGCGCCAGGTGCTGATCCCTGCCGAGCAACTGGTGCCCGGCGACGTGGTGCTGTTGCAATCCGGCGACCGCGTGCCGGCGGACCTGCGCCTGTTGCAGGTGAAAAATCTGCGTATCGAAGAGGCCTCGCTCACCGGCGAGTCGCTCCCGGCGGAGAAAGACATCGCGCCGGTGGCGTTGCACGCGCCCTTGGGCGACCGCGCTTGCATGGCCTACGCCGGGACGCTGGTGCGCTACGGCCAGGGCAGCGGCGTGGTGGTGGCCACCGGCGATCGCACCGAGATCGGACGCATCTCCGAGCTGCTGGCGGAAGTGGAACGCATCGAGACGCCGTTGTTGCGGCGCATCGCCGGGTTCAGCAAATGGTTGAGCGCGGCCATAGTGACGATTGCCGTGGCCACCTTCTTCATCGGCGTGCGGGTGCGAGACTACAGCGCCGCGGACATGTTCATGGCCGCTGTGGGCCTGGCGGTCGCCGCCATCCCGGAGGGTCTGCCCGCCATCATGACCATCACGCTCGCCATCGGCGTGCAGCGCATGGCGCGGCGCAACGCCATCATCCGCCTGTTGCCCGCGGTGGAGACGCTGGGCAGCGTAACCTGCATCTGCTCCGACAAGACCGGGACCTTGACGCGCAACGAGATGACGGTGCAGACCGTGGCCACGCGCACGGCGTTGTTCCAGGTCAGCGGCGTGGGCTATGAGCCGCACGGCGAATTTTTACTGCACGATGCGCATGTCAATGTTGCTGAATATCCTGATGTGCTCGAACTGCTGCGCGCGGGATTGTTGTGCAACGATGCGTCACTCGACCTGCGCGATGGGCAATGGCATATCACGGGCGATCCCACCGAGGCGGCGCTGGTGGTGGCGGCGCGCAAGGCCGGCTTTGAATCCATGCTGGAATCCGAGAGCTGGCCGCGCACCGATGTGATCCCGTTCGAATCCGAACACCGCTTTATGGCGACCCTCCATCACGATCATGCCGGGCATGGGATGATCTATGTAAAGGGTGCGCCGGAACGCATCTTGGAAATGTGCGGCTGGGAGCGAACCAACAGCGCACAGCAACCGCTGCACATCGAGTACTGGCATCAACAATTGCGCGCCATGACCGGGCAGGGTCAGCGCGTGCTGGCGCTGGCCTGCAAACCGGCACAGGCGTGGCAACGCGAGCTGCGCTTCAGCGACGTTGCCGACGGGCTCACGCTGCTTGGCCTGTGCGGCATGGTGGACCCGCCGCGCGAGGAGGCGGTGCAGGCGGTCGCGGACTGCCGTGCGGCGGGCATCCGCGTGCGGATGATCACCGGCGATCACGCCGCGACCGCGCTCGCCGTCGCCGGGCAGCTCGGCATCGGCGACGGCAAAAGCGTCCTCACCAGCGCCGAGATTGAAACCATGAGTGAAGCGGCGCTCACGGAGGCGGCGGTCAAAACGGATGTGTACGCGCGCGTCAGTCCGGAGCACAAACTGCGTCTGGTGAAGGCCTTGCAAAGCCGGGGCGAGATCGTGGCCATGACCGGCGACGGCGTGAATGACGCACCGGCCCTCAAGCGCGCCGACGTGGGCGTGGCCATGGGAGTGAGCGGAACCGAGGTGGCCAAGGAGGCGGCGGAGATGGTGCTCGCGGACGACAACTTCGCCTCCATCGTCAACGCGATCGAGGAAGGCCGCACGGTGTATGACAACCTGCGCAAGACCCTGCTCTTTATCATGCCCACCAACGGCGGCGAGGCGTTCACCCTGATCACCGCCATCGCCCTGGGACTGACCTTGCCGATCCTGCCGGTGCAGATCCTGTGGGCGAACATGGTCACGGCCGTGACCCTGGCGCTGGCGCTGGCCTTCGAGCCGACCGAACCCGACACTATGCGCCGCCCGCCGCGCGACCCGCGCGCGCCGCTCTTTTCGCGTTATTTTTTGTGGCGCACGCTGCTGGTCACCGCTCTCATTACCACCGGGACGCTGGGCATGTTTCTGTGGGAACAGGCTCAGGGCGCCAGCCTGGAAGCGGCGCGCACCGCGGCGGTCACCACCCTGGTCATGTTCGAGGCCGTGTATTTGCTGAACAGCCGCCGCCTGCTTGACCCCGCCTGGCCGCAGCGGGCGTTTTCCGGTGACGTACACGGAAGTACTAATGTCGCGGGAGGCAGGATGCCGGGAGCGACCAATCCCTATATCGCGTTGACGATAGTTCTGGTGGTGTTGCTGCAACTGCTCTATGTCTACGCGCCGTTCATGCAGACCCTGTTTCACTCCGCATCATTGGGAGCGGAAGCCTGGTTGCGCATTATACTGATTGCGCTTTCAATCTACGTGATTGTGGAGTTCGAGAAAGGAATAGTTCGCGCCATGAACTGGCGCGTGGTTTAGCGGTGGAGCGCAGGGCTTGATGCCGCAACCGCGCCGAATCAGGTATATTATAATCATTGGAAAGTCCAGGCTCTTATGAACACCCGTCACAATCCAAAGATAATGGCGCGTCTGGCCGGTGAACACCCGCATATTTTCCGCCGGCGGGAAGAACAAGGCGGGTTCGCCGTGACTCCGGCGCCGCGTGCGGAGATCAAGGCGTGACCGGGTACAGTTCAAACACCCCATCATGGTAGAAATGCACGACAAACCGGAGGACAAGACGGTTCAAGGAAATCAGGCGGACGAAACCCGTCCGGGCGTGCACCACGCGCCTTGGGAGCGTCCTTTCAGGAAAGTCATCACTCCTTTCGAGGAGTTCATCAAGAACCAGACCACGTCCGGCGTCATTTTGATGGTCTGCCTGGTGATCGCCTTGTTGATAGCCAATTCACCTCTGGCGGGTATTTATCACCAGATCGTCAGTATGCCGATCGCCCTGACGGCCGGTGATTTCGTGCTGGAAAAAAGCCTGCATCACTGGGTCAACGAAGGCCTGATGGCGCTGTTTTTTTTCGTGGTAGGGCTCGAAATCAAGCGCGCCATCCTGGTCGGGGAGCTGTCCAGTTTCCGCAAGGCTGCTTTGCCCATCGTGGCGGCGCTGGGCGGGATGATAGTTCCGGCACTGCTGTATTACTGGATGAATCCGGAAGGCAGCGCGGCGCGCGGCTGGGGCATCCCCATGGCCACCGACATCGCCTTTGCCATAGGGGTGTTGGTGTTGCTCGGCAGCCGCATCCCCCGCTCGCTGGTGATGTTTCTGGTGGCGCTGGCGATCGCAGATGATTTGGGCGCGGTGTTGATCATCGCATTGTTTTATACCGAGCAGATCGCCCTTGGCTATCTGGCCTCGGCATTGGCGCTGCTGGTTGTTCTGATCGTCTTCAACCTGGGCGGGATCCGCCATCCCGTGCCGTACTTTATCATCGCCTTGTTGCTCTGGCTGATGTTGCTGAAATCGGGCGTGCACGCTTCCATCGCCGGTGTGTTGGGGGCCTTCACCGTGCCGGCGCGATTTAAATACGATACGTTGCAATTCAGCCGCCACATGCGGGAACTGATGGAGCGTTTTGACGCCAGTCAGCGGCCAGACATGGATATACGCACCAATGAGGCGCAGCGGATTGTCCTGCGCACACTGGAGCGCAACATCGAACTGGTGGACACGCCGCTGCAACGCCTGGAGCACCTCTATCATCTGCCGGTGGCGTTATTGGTGATCCCGATCTTTGCATTGACCAATGCCGGTGTGCCCATTGCGTTTGATACGGTCTGGGCGGCTTTGCATCATCCCGTGACCCTCGGTGTAACGATCGGCCTGGTTCTCGGCAAGTTTCTCGGCATCTCCGGCAGTTGCTGGTTGGCCCTCAAGCTGAATATCGGGCAACTGCCGGAACACACGGAATTCCGCCACATCGCCGGGGTGAGTCTGTTGGGGGGGATCGGCTTTACCATGTCATTGTTCATCGCCGAGCTGGCCTTTGCGGGGCACGCCGAACAACTGTTGATGGCCAAGCTGGGGATTTTGTGCGCCTCGCTGGTGGCGGGCGTCCTGGGCTACGCCTGGTTGTTATTGACCACCCGGCGGGCCGCCTGAGATGAGGGAAGAAAGCGCTTCTTGCCCGTGCGTGGGTAGGGGCAATCATCACAAGTCACCGCACAAAAGCGCCCGCTTGCGCTAGAATAGATTATTCTACGGAGGTTTTCTCATGAGACGCGCAGCGCAGCCCCCCGATAGCCGCGTGATGCGTGTTCTGTACGGGGTGGAGTGGGCAGGCCTGCTGCTGATCTCCATTGCCACGATCGTCGCCATCGGGCAGGAAACCCTGCTCATGGTGGAGCGCGGCGAGGTGCTGCTGCAGGACATCCTGCTGCTGTTCATCTATCTGGAAATCCTTACCATGGTGGGCCTGTATTTCACCAGCGGCAAGCTGCCGGTGCGTTATCCTGTCTACATCGCCATGGTGGCGATCGCCCGCTTCATCATCATGGGCATGAAGGACATGAGCGGCTGGGAGATCGTGGCGCTCGCGCTGGCCATCTTGGTGCTGGCCCTTGCCGTGCTCGCCATCCGCTACGGCCATATACGCATGCCTTATGGTGAATAAAGGCGATACGGTGCAAACGCCGCGGATCGGCGTGGTCATGGGCAGCGACAGCGACTGGGAAACCATGCGTCACGCCGCAGCCACGCTGGAAGAGTTTGGCGTCGCCTACGAGAAAAAGGTCGTCTCCGCGCATCGCACGCCGGATTTGCTGTATGACTACGCCGGGTCCGCCGAAGGCCGCGGCCTCACCTGCATCATCGCCGGCGCGGGGGGCGCGGCGCACCTGCCCGGCATGCTGGCCGCCAAAACCGTTGTGCCGGTGCTGGGCGTGCCGGTGCCGTCCAAACACTTGCAGGGCGTGGATTCGTTTTTGTCCATGGTGCAAATGCCGAAAGGCGTGCCGGTGGCGACCTTCGCCATCGGCGAGGCGGGCGCGGTGAACGCGGCGCTGTTCGCAGTGGCTCTCCTGGCGCGCAACGACTCCGCGCTGGCCGCGAAACTGCGCGCGTTTCGCAAAACGCAAGAGCAGGCCGTGCTCGCCATGATGCTCCCGCCGCGCGCATGATATTACCGGGTGGCGCCTTAGGCGTCCTGGGCGGCGGACAGCTTGGGAGCCTGTTTACCGTGGCCGCGCGCGCCATGGGCTATCGCGTTACCGTGCTGGACCCCGACCCGCACTGTCCCGCCGCGCGCCTTGCCGACCGTCACTTGTGCGCAAACTACGATGACCCGGGCGCGCTGAATGATCTCGGCAAAACCTGCGCCGCGGTCACGGTCGAGTTTGAAAACGTCCCCGCGCAAAGTCTGGAGTTTCTCGCCACGCGTTGCGTCGTGCGCCCCGCCGCGCGCGCGGTGGCCATCGCCCAGGATCGCAGCGCGGAAAAAACCTTTCTGCAGCAGGAGGGTTTTCCTGTCGCGCCATTTATTGCGCTGCGCGATGAAGCGCAGCTAACTACCATCCCCTTTCCCTTTCCCGCCCTGCTCAAGCGCAGCCGTCTGGGCTATGACGGCAAAGGCCAGGCGCAGGTGGACAGCCGGCAAGAGGCCGTCGCCGCCTTCAACGAGTTTAATCAGGAGCCCTGCGTACTGGAGCAACGCCTGGCGCTGCAACAGGAAATTTCGGTGATTCTCGCGCGCGGGGCGGATGGCGCGACGGCGTGTTTTCCGGTGGCCGAAAATCAGCACCGGAACGGCATACTGAACGTCAGCATTGTGCCCGCGCGCATCAGCGCATCACTCGCCAACCGGGCGACGGAGATGGCGGCGCAGCTCGCCCGGCGCCTCGACTACTGCGGCGTGCTGGCCGTGGAGTTTTTCCTGCTGGCCGGCGGCAAACTCGTCGTCAACGAAATCGCCCCGCGCCCGCACAACAGCGGGCACTACACGCTCGATGCCTGCGTGACCAGCCAGTTTGAACAGCAGGTGCGCGCGCTGTGCGGCTTGCCGCTGGGCGGCGCGCGCCTCCTGTCTCCCGCGGTGATGGTCAATCTGCTCGGCGATCTGTGGGCAGAGGGCGAGCCGCGCTGGGAAGAGGTGCTGCAACACCCGCAAGTGAAACTCCATCTCTACGGGAAAAGCGGACCCCGCGCAGGGCGCAAGATGGGGCACTTTACCTGTCTCGATGAATCAGTCGAGCAAGCCCTGGCTGCGGCATTGGAAATCAAGGCGCGGTTGCTGGAGCGCAGCAAGACTATAAAGGCGGACGCATGATGCTGGAGAGCGTGGGGACTTGGTGGATGTGGACGGGCTTTATTCTGCTCGTCATCGTGATGCTGGCGGTGGACATGTTTTTGCTGGGACGCAAAGGCGCGCACAAGGTTTCCGCGCGGGAGGCCGCGGTCTGGTCGCTGGTGTGGGTGACCATGGCCTTGCTGTTTAACGCGGCACTATGGTGGTATCTCGACGGCAATTTCGGGCGCGAACTGGCCAATCAAAAGGCGCTGGAGTTCTTCACCGGTTATCTCATCGAGAAGTCCCTGGCGGTGGATAACATCTTCGTATTTCTGATGTTGTTCAGTTATTTCGCGGTGCCTGCGGAATACCAGCGGCGGGTGCTGCTGTACGGCGTGCTGGGCGCAATCGTGATGCGCGCCGTGATGATACTGCTCGGCGTCTGGCTGATCGCCAAGTTCCACTGGATACTCTATTTCTTCGGACTGTTTCTGCTCATCACCGGCGTCAAGATGCTGATCTTCGCCGGACACGAGCCGGACCTCGATAAAAACCCCATCCTGCGCTGGATGCGCGGACATTTGAAGATTACCCGGGAATATCATGGGGAAAGGTTTTTTGTATGGAAGGATGGGATACGCTACGCGACCCCCTTGTTTCTGGTGCTGGTGTTGATTGAAGTATCTGACCTTATCTTCGCGGTGGACAGCATACCCGCCATCTTCGCCATTACCCATGACCCATTCATCGTGTTCACCTCGAATATCTTCGCCATTTTGGGCCTGCGCGCCATGTATTTCCTGCTGGCCGATATTGCCCCGCGCTTTCATCTCCTTAAATACGGACTGGCGCTGGTGCTGGCCTTTATCGGCGTCAAGATGCTGATTGTGGACTTCTTCAAGATTCCGGTGCTCGCCGCGCTTGCGGTGGTGGCGCTGATCCTCGCCATTTCGGTGATCTTGAGCATCATCAAGACCCGCCCCGGCAAACCTGCTTAGACCCGGCTCTGTCTCATCAGCAGCATGACCGGGAACAGACCCGCCAGCACCAGCGTCAAGGCGGGCAGGGCGGCGTGCGCCCATTCGCCTTCGGAGGTCAGTTCAAAGATATTGACCGCGAGCGTGTCCCAGCCGAAGGGACGCAACAGTAACGTCGCGGGCATCTCCTTCATCACCTCGACAAACACCAGCAGCGCCGCGGCGAGCAGGCCGGGCCGCAGCAGCGGCAGATAAATACGCCACAGCGTTTCGCGCGCCGTCGCGCCCAGGCTTTGCGCGGCCATCTCCATTGCAGGCGTGATGCGCGTGAGCGCGCCCTCTACCGGGCCGTGACCCACGGCCAGAAAGCGCACCAGATAGGCGAACAGCAGCGCCGCCACGGAACTGCTCAGCAAAAAGCCCGTGCCCTGGCCCAACCAGGCTTGCGCGAGGCCGTCGAGATGGTTTTGCAGCGCGGTGAAAGTGAGCATGATGCTCACCGCCAGCACCGTGCCGGGCAGGGCGTACCCCAGGGTGGCGAAGCGCACTGCGGCGCGGCTCAAGGCGCCGGGCCAGCGTCTGTGCACGAAACCAAACAGCAGCGCGACGGATACGATGAGCAGCGCGGCAGAGGCGCTGAGCAGCACGGTGTGCGTCACATAGTCCAGATAAGCCGGATTGATGTCCCCCCGCATCGTTTGCATGGACCACATCACCAGCTGGGCGAGCGGGATCACGAAGGCCAGGGACAACACCA
Source organism: Gammaproteobacteria bacterium (assembly GCA_003599485.1). GTDB lineage: Bacteria > Pseudomonadota > Gammaproteobacteria > SURF-13 > SURF-13 > SURF-13. The sequence goes on along the minus strand of QZKM01000036.1, from coordinate 9,813 downwards.
GCAATGCCGCGCCGGTGGCGGCATAGGCGCGCGCGCCACGCAACGGGTAACGCCGCAGCGCGGCGGGTTTGCCGCCGGAATAAAAACGCGCCCGCCCGCGGCTTCTTTGCTCAGCGAACAAGGCCAGCCCCACCAGCAACAATAACAGTGAAGCAAGCTGCGCGGCCGCGCTGAGATTGAACAACCCGAACCAGGTTTTGTAGATCGCGGTGGTGAAGGTGTCGAAGTTGAAAATATACACCGCGCCGAAGTCGGCCAGCGTTTCCATGAGCGCGAGCGCCAGGCCCGCGGCGATGGCCGGGCGCGCGGTGGGCAGCGCCACGCGCGCAAACGCCTGCCACGGACTCAAGCCCAGCATGCGCGCGCTCTCCATGAGACTCCGCCCCTGGGTGAGAAACGCCGCGCGCGCCAGCAGGTACACGTAAGGATAAAGCGCCAGCGCCAGGACCGCGATCGCGCCGCCTGCGGAGCGTATCGGCGGCAGGCGCAGGTCATCGCCGAACACAGAGCGCAGCGAGGTTTGCAGCGGCCCGCTGAAATCCAGCAGGCCAATGGCGACGAAGGCCAGCACATAGGCGGGCAGCGCGAGCGGCAGCATCAGCGCCCAGTCAAACACGCGCCTGCCCGGAAACTCGCACATGGCGGTGAGCCAGGCGAGTCCCACGCCTATAATCGTCACGCCCAGCCCTACGCCGAGGCTGAGTATCAGGGTGTTCTGCAGCAGTTCGCCGAGTACGGTATCAGCGAGGTGGCGCCATATCTCTGGTTGCGGATCAAGCCAGGCGGCAAACGGCAGCAGGATATGCGCGCCGGCCAGGACTACGATGAGCCAGGCGGCCCAACGCCATAGCCCGGTAAAGGAAGCGCCTGCGATGCGCAGCGCGCCGCCTTCAGCCTGAGCCAAGGCGTCCACCGGGAATTACTTGTAACCCGCGCGATCCATCAACATCACGGCCTCGGCCTGACGTTTGCCGGCTTCGGAGACGTTGATGTTGTCCTGCTTGAATGCGCCCCAGGCGGCCACCAGCGGGTCGGTGGGCGCCCTGGGGTTGGCCGGGAATTCCAGGTTGGCGCCGGCAAACAGCTTTTGGGCCTTGTCCGAGGATAGCCACTCCAAAAGCTTCAGCGCCGCGCCGGGGTGCTTGGCGTAACGCGTCACGCCCGCACCGGAGACATTCACGTGCACGCCGCCGTCCTGCTGGTTGGGCCAGAAGATCGCCACCGGCAGATCGGGCTGCTCCTTCTGGAGGCGGCCCAGATAATAGCTGTTCACGATACCCACGTCGCACTGTCCCGCCGCCGTGGCCTTAATCACGGAATCGTCATCTGAGAACGGAGGCGCGGCGAGATTGGCGACCCACGATTGGATGATCGCCGCGGTTTTCTCCGCGCCGTGGCGCGCAATCATCATCGCCACCAGCGACTGGTTGTACACCTTTTTGGAACTGCGCAGGCACAGGCGCTTGTTCCATTTCGCGTTGCCCAGGTCTTCATAGGTGGAAAGCTCGCCCGGTTGCACTTTCCGGGTATTGTAAATGATGCTGCGCGCGCGCACCGAAAGCCCGTACCACTGGCCGTCCGGGTCGCGCAGGTGGGCGGGGATATTGCCGTTCAAAATTTTGGAATCCACCTTGGCAAGCAGGCCCAGTTGGGCGGCCTGCCACAGATTGCCCGCGTCCACGGTAAGCAGGATATCCGCCGGGGTCTTCGCGCCTTCTGCCTTGAGCCGCTCCAGCAACGGGCCTTCCTTGCCGGTGACGGTTGTGATCTTGACGCCGGTCTCCCGGGTGTAAGCATCGAACAAGGGTTTAATCAGGTTCTCGATGCGCGCGGAATATACCACCACCTCTTCCGCGGCCTGCGCCTGTGTGATCGAACTCAGGCCCAGCACGGCCGCCAGCCACCATTTCTTGGTCATGTCCTTAAGCTCCATTATAAAATCTACATATTAATGATAATTATTCTCATTATTAGAGTCAAGGGGTTTTAGTTCAGGGGGTTCCGGTGCAAGGGTGCAAAAAAGAAGGCCAGCTTGCGCTGGCCTTCGGTGTGCGGCTGTAGCCTTAAAGGGGCTGTTACTTCGCGAGCGAGATGATAAAGTCCGCCAGTTGATCAATATCCGCGTCCGCTACGCGCGGTGAGTAGGCCGGCATCACGCCCATCTGCCAGCGGCCCGTGCCGCCTTTCTTGATCCACTCCACCAGCACCTTCTTGGCGTCCGCGTTGCCCTTGTACTTGGCGGCGACGTCGTTCCAGGACGGGCCGACGCGCTTGGTTTCCACCTGATGACAGGCGAAGCAGCCGCTCTTCTTGCCGAGCGCCTTGCCCGCTTCCATATCCAGCGCAGCATGGGATTGAGCCGAGAACAACAGAGCGGCAGCGCCGGCGCCGATTAACCAACGTGACTTCATTTTCTTCTCCTTTACTTTAAAAAATAAGAATTAAATTATAAGAGCTAAATTTTAGGGGTGGCGGTCTTAACCTTGGGCTTTGACGCCGGGAACAACCGGCCCGGCAGTATTCTCATTAAACCCTGTCTAAAGATCAAGTCATTTTACAAAAATTTATGCCCCGCCCGCCCTGAGCTTATTTAAAGACACCGCTATAGTTGGCGGCGGCAGTTTCGTAAACTTTAGGGCGCCTCGAATGAAGGCCCGGAAATTCCGGCCTGAAGTTTAGAACCTCAGTTAAGGGGCGGAGTTCAATTTAGTTGCAGGTTGGCATAGGCCAGCATCAGCCATTTTTCCCCGGCGCGGCCGAAATTGACCTGCACCCGCGCCTGTTCGCCCGCGCCCTCGTAGTTCAATATCACCCCTTCGCCGAACTTGGTGTGCAGCACCTGCTGGCCGATACGCAACCGGGTGTTGGGTATCTCATCCGCGGCGGGGCGCGAGCGTGCGGATTGGGCCTGGGCCGGGCGCGCGGGTGTCACCGCGAGGCGCGGGCGGATTTCGTTCACCAGCTCGGCGGGGATTTCGGAGATAAAGCGCGAGGGCAGGCGGTAGCTTTCCGAGCCGTGCAGGCGGCGCACCTCGGCATAAGTGAGATACAGTTCGCGCTTGGCGCGCGTGATGCCGACGTAACACAGGCGCCGCTCTTCTTCCAGGCGGCTGTCGTCCGCAATGGAACGCTCGTGCGGGAACAGCCCTTCCTCCAAGCCGCACAGAAACACCAGAGGAAACTCCAGGCCCTTGGCCGAGTGCAGGGTCATGAGTTGCACACAATCCTCCCACGCCCCGCCCTGGCCTTCGCCCGCCTCCAGCGCGGCGTGAGCCAGGAACGCGGCGAGCGGCGTCAAGCCTTCATCCTCTTCGCTCTCAAACTCGCGCGCGGCGTTGAGCAATTCATCCAGGTTTTCCACCCGCGCCTGATCTTTTTCACCCTTGCCCTGACGGTAGTGTTCCAGCAAGCCGCTCAACTGCAACATCTGCTCGACCTGTTCAAACAAGGGCAGGCTGTGCAATTCCTTGGTAAGGGTTTCGATGAGTTTCAGGAAACCGCCCAGCGCATTCGCCGCGCGCGCGCTCAAGGCATTTTCCGCGATGGCCGCCTGGGCGGCGTTCCACAGCGTGCTGCCGCGCTGTTTGGCGAGGCCGCGCACGGTTTCCAGGGTGGTGTCGCCGACGCCGCGCGTAGGCAGGTTCACCACGCGCTCGAACGAGGCGTCGTCGCCGGTATTGGCGATGAGGCGCAGGTAGGCCAGCGCGTCCTTGATCTCGGCACGCTCGAAGAAGCGCAGGCCGCCGTACACGCGATACGGGATGCCGGCCTGCAACAGCGCCGCCTCGAGCACGCGCGACTGTGCGTTGGAACGGTACAGCACCGCCGCTTCCGAGCGGCGGCCGCCGTGCGCCAGCCATTGCGCGATGCGCTCCACCACGAAGCGCGCCTCCTCCAGATCGTTGAACGCGTTGTACACGCGGATCGGATCGCCGCGGCTGCCTGAGGTCCACAGGTTTTTGCCCAGCCGCCCGCTGTTGTGCGCGATGAGCGCGTTGGCCGCCGAGAGGATGGTGGCGGTGGAGCGGTAGTTCTGTTCCAGGCGGAAGGTTTGCGCGCCGGGATAATCCCTGGTGAAGCGCTGGATGTTTTCGATGCGCGCGCCGCGCCAGCCGTAGATGGACTGATCGTCATCGCCCACCGCGAACAGCTTGTTGTCGCTGCCGGCGAGCAGCCTGAGCCAGGCGTATTGAATGGCGTTGGTGTCCTGAAACTCGTCCACCAGAATGTGCCGGAAGCGCTGCTGGTAATGCGCCAGCACGGCCGGGTCATCTCGCCACAGCTCATACGCGCGCAGCAGGAGTTCGGCGAAATCCACCAGACCGCCGCGCTCGCAGGTTTCCTCATAGGCGCGATACACGCGCAGCATCTGGCGCAGGTAAGGATCGTCACGATCCTCCAGGTGCCGCGGGCGCTGCCCCTCATCCTTGCGCGCGTTGATGAAGCCCTGTATCTGGCGCGGCGGCCAGCGCTCCTCATCCAGATCGAGCGCCTTCAGCACGCGGCGGATGATGCGGTGCTGGTCGTCGCTGTCCAGGATTTGAAAGGTTTCGGGAAGTTTCGCTTCGCGCCAGTGCGCGCGCAGCAGGCGGTGCGCGAGGCCGTGAAACGTGCCCACCCACAGCCCGCGCGCGGGCGTCTGCAACAATTCCTCGATGCGCCCGCGCATCTCGCTTGCCGCCTTGTTGGTGAAGGTGACGGCGAGCACGCCGTAGGGCGAGGCCTGCCCGGTGTGGATCAGCCAGGCGATGCGCTGGGTGAGCACCCGCGTCTTGCCGCTGCCCGCGCCGGCCAGCACCAAGAGCGAGCCGGGCGGCGCGGTCACCGCGGCGCGTTGCGCGTCATTCAGATTATCCAGCAGCAGTTCAGCGTCCACGGATGAATTTTAACATATCGCGGGCGCGGCTCCGCGGATTGAATTTGATTTCGCACCGCGCGGAATGAATCCGCGCAGGCGACCAAAGGGGAGAGCTGACGGGGCCCCCTCGCTGCGCTCTCCCCCTTTGGAAACCCCATTGTTAAGGAGCCCGCGCCAAGAGCGCGGGGAAATAAATTACAATAGACGGCATGTTCACGCCGGAAGAAATCACGCGCTTCAATCAGGATGGCTACCTCATCGTGCGTCAACTCGCCCCGCGCGAGCTGTGCGCGCGCATGACGGCGTACGCCGAGGAGGCGCTGACGCATGAGCCGGGCGCGGCGCTGGGTATGGTGGAGTACGAGGCCGATCTGCACTATCCGGGCGCGCCGCCCGCACGCGAGGCGCCGGGCGGGCGCACCGTGCGCCGCCTGTTGCAGGTCTACGCGCGCCACGCCCTGTTCCGCGATTGGGCGGCGGCGCCCGCAATCACGGCGCGCCTGACGCAACTGCTCGGCCCCGTGCTGATGCTGTCGCAGGCGCATCATAACAGCCTGATGACCAAACAGCCGTGCTACAGCAGCGACACCCTGTGGCACCAGGATATCCGCTACTGGTCATTTGAGAAGCCGGAACTCATCAGCGTGTGGCTCGCCCTCGGCGCCGAGCGCGAGGACAACGGCGCGCTCAAACTTATACCCGTCAGCCATAAAATGGAGTTTGCGCCGGAGCGTTTCGATAGCGCGGCCTTTTTCCGCACCGATCTCCCGGAAAATCAGGCCCTCATCGCCACAGCACGTCTGGCCGAACTGGAGCCGGGCGACGTGGTGTTTTTCCACTGCCGCACCCTGCACGCCGCGGGCCGCAACCAGACCGCGCATACCAAGTTTTCCCTGGTCTTCACCTACCACGGCGCGGACAATCACCCCCTGCCCGGCACGCGCTCGACAAGTCTGCCTGAGATCGTTATTCCACGAGCTAAACTTGACTCCAGCCGCGCCAAACACGGTACAATACGCGCCTTTCGCTGAAGGCCAGGAAGGGCTGGGTGGGTGGTTATAGATTTCGCAGCAGCAAAGCCATGGATGGCATCGCAGATGTTCATCAGGGCCAGGTAGCGGGGTCGCGTAGCGATAGGGCTGAGCCGTGAAGCGGCGAAGGCCAGCACAAGGATGTGCTGGCGGGTGGTTATAGATTTGGCTGTAGCAAAGCCATGGACGGCGTCACAAAAGTTTATCAGGGCCAGGTAGCTCAGTTGGTAGAGCAGGGGACTGAAAATCCCCGTGTCGGCGGTTCGATTCCGTCCCTGGCCACCAGTTTGTGCTTGTCAGGCACATTTCAGTTTGGTAAAAAACCTCTTGTTTCACCACCTAGCAAGAGAGGCCATTATGCCCACCATCCTTATCAGCGGCACAAATCGCGGTATCGGTCTGGAGTTTGCGCGCCAATACGCGCAGGACGGCTGGCGTGTGTATGCCTGTTGCAGGCATCCGGACAAGGCGCGTGCGTTGCAGCAGTTGGCGGAGAAGCACAAAAATATATCGCTGCACGCGCTGGACGTGGCGGATCACAAGCAGATAGATACGCTCGCCGGGGAATTGCATGATGTGCCGATTGATATTCTGCTCAACAATGCGGGCGTGTACGCGGGTGCCAGCGACGAAAGCCTCGGCACGCTCAATTATGAGATGTGGGGAAAGAGTTTCCGCGTCAACACCCTGGCGGCGGCGAAGATGGCGGAGGTATTTCTGGACAACGTGGCGTGCGGCGAGAAGAAGCTGATCGTGGCGCTCTCCAGCCTGATGGGCAGCATGGCGGACAACGGCAGCGGCGGGAGTTACTTGTACCGCTCCAGCAAGGCGGCGCTGAACGCGGTGATGGTGAGTCTCGCCGTGGATTTGAAGCCGCGCAGGATCGGCGTGCTGGTGCTGCATCCCGGCTGGGTCAAGACCGACATGGGCGGGCCCGACGCGGAGATCAGCGCCGAGACCAGCGTGCGCGGCATGCGCGCGGTCATGGATAAATTTAAACTGAAAGACAGCGGGCGTTTCATCGCCTATGACGGCCAAGAGCTGCCTTGGTGAAAGAAAGTCCGGCTAGTTTTCTTTTCCCAGAAGTTCGCGCGTCATAAACAGCGCCGCGATGCTGCGTGCTTCGGTGACGTCGGCGCGCGTCAAGAGCGCGGGAAGGTTCGACAGCTTCCACGGCACTACCTCGATTTCCTCCGGCTCGTCTCCCGCTTGCCGCTGCGGATATAAATCCTGCGCCAGAACGATGTGGATGGTGTGGCTCAGGTAGTTCGGCGCCACGGTCCAGGTGGTAAGGTGCGTGAGTTTGCGCGCGCCGTAGCCCACTTCTTCCATGAGCTCGCGGTTGGCGGCGTCCACTATCGCCTCGTCACGCTCCATGCGGCCCTTGGGCAAAGCGAGTTCATAGCGATCCATGCCGGCGCAGTATTCGCGGATCAAGAGCACGGTGTCGTCATCCTGCATCGGCACGACCAGCACCGCGCCGCGCCCCGAACCGCGCAGACGTTCGTAGCTTACCTCCGCGCCGTTGGCAAAGCGCAAATCCACCTGCTCGATGTGAAAGATGCGCGTTTTGGCCAGCGTGGCGGTGCGCAGGGTGTCGGGTTTTTTGCGCGCAGCCATCTCGCCCGCGCGGATCAACCGCCCTCCAGGGTAATGCGCGCGTTGATGCGCCCCGCCGCTTCCCGGCGTTCTATGACGATGTCCGCGGCGTGTATGCCGTAATCGCGCTTGAGGTTTTGCAGCCATTGAATCACGTCGTCGAATGCGGCCTGTTCCAGCCATACCCGCGCGCTGTTTTGCCCTTCCGGCTCGATACGTTTTATGGCGGAGCCCAGGTTGCCGCTCTTGGCGGTCTGGTCCGCTACGCCGAGCAGCGACTGGCCGGGAGGCAGACGCCCGGAAGCGGGCACGGCGGCGCGCAGCTGCTCCGCATCACGCGCCGCTTGCCGCATCCAGGCGAGTTGCTCCTGCTGGCTCTGCGCGGTGAGGCGCAATTGCTTGAGGTAGTGCGTAAATGGCTGCCACGCCAGGAAATAAACGAGGATGACGGAGAGCAGAGCCGCTCCGCCCAGCACGGTGCGCCGCTCGCGCGGGCTCAGTTGTGCGAGCCACTGCTTCATGTCTTCCGGGCGCGCACTTGCAGGCGCCCTTCCACCTTGTTTTCCCTGCTGCTGGCGGAGAGGATTTCCACTTCCAGCGCCGCGCCGGCAAGCTGTTGCTTGAGCTGATCCAGCGCCTGCAGGTCTTTGATCTCGATGTCGAGATTCAGTACGTTTTCCTTGTAACTCACGCCGCGCAACGTGACCTCAGTGCCTTGTTTGAGCGGCACGGCGGCTTTGGCGAGCAGGTCGAGGAACATCGCACCCTGCCCGTGACGGCGCAGTTCCTTGAGCTTGCTTTCCATCAACTGGCGCAGGTCGCCGGTCACGCGCGCGTCGGGAAAGGCGCTGCGGAATATTTGTTCGGCCTCGGCCTTGAGTTGACGGTTTTGCTGAACAAGGCGCACCGTGTCAAACACCATGACGCCGGTCTGGAACAAAAGCCATGCGCCAAGCAGCGCAGCGCTCAGGCGCCAGGGACGCCACAATCTGCCGAACTGTTCGGCGCGGCCATAGCTTCCCTGCAGTAAATTGATGGCGCTGGTTTCATCGAACTGCTGCGCGAACAAAACCAGCGGATCGTCATGGCGCGTTTGTTTCTGCAACTCAAAGCCCCAGGTTGCGGCGAGCTCCTGCAAGTCAAGATCGTGCGCGGAGTAGGCGATGACGCGCATTACAGCGGGCTTCCGTTCGCCCGCTTCGGTCAGCGCCGCAGTGAGCAGGGGATGCAGATTGTCCGCATCCAGCGCAAAACCGCCGTGCGCGCCGGTGCGGAGCAGCGCGCCGGACGGAGTATAAAGCAGCGTCCACTGCCCCTCCTGCCAGGGCAGCGCGTGCACTTCGCTCACCAGCAGGCCGGGCTGGATGCCCGCCTGTTCAAGCCGCTCCAGCCAGCCATCCATGCGCCCGCGCTCCACCACGGCCGTGGCGTAGTGGCCTGAGGCATCGCGTTTCCCCAGGGCGAAATGCAGCGACTCGACGTCCGCGGCCAGTTGATCTTCCAGCACATAAGGGACGGCTTGTTGCGCCTGCTTGCGGCCCTGCGCGGGAACGGCGGCCTGGGTGAGCAGCACCTCGGCGGCGGGCGCGAGCACGATCACGCGCCGTTCGGCGGCCTGCGCCGCCGCCTCGGTCAACGCGCCGTAGCGCACTTCGTGCATCAGGCCGGAGCGCTCCACGCGCAGCCAGGCGGCGCTGTCGCTTCCGGTCAGGCGTATAAACAGCCGGTCATCCATCTGAGCTACCTGGCCTCTTAATGAACTTCTGTGATGCCATCCTTGGCGTAACTTCAACATCACCTCGCACACCCGCCAGCACATCCGTGTGCCGGCCTTCGCCGCTGCGCGGCTTAGCCATCAATAAGCCCCTTGCGTGCGCGCGAGCGTGGTGACCACGCCCGCATCATTGCGAAACAGCAGACTATATAATTGTACCTGCCCGCGCCCCGCCGTGGCCGCTCCGTTGACCAAAAAATAGCTGCTCTGCACGCTGAGCTTGTCCTGCGGGACGGCGCGTCCGGCGAGCGCGGGATGCACGGCGAACTCCTGCACCGTGGCGAAGGGTTTCTGCTCACGCGTTTTCACCACGCTCTCCGCTTCGCTCAACGCTATGCCGTCGGCGAGCGCGGCGAGCACCTGCGCCGGGGCGGTGTTGACGTTGATCCCGGTGACGGCGGGCAGCGCGCACACGTAAGGCGCAAGCCGGGTGTAAACCTGCGCGCTGTAACCGTTCACCAGCAGCAGTTCGCTTACGCTCACCAGCGGCGCGTTGGCGGTGCGATAGGGCGGCGTGCGCTTGAGGTATTCGGCGTCCTCCGCGCCGTTGG